>CAIMOR010000447.1 GCA_903843125.1 uncultured Rhodospirillales bacterium | reverse complement strand
CCGCCGCCGCCGCCGCCGCGCTGGCCCGCGCCACGCCCGGCCGGATCGTCCCGCCCGGCGGGGAAGCCGCCGCCCTCGGCCCCCTCCCGCTCTCGGCGCTGCGCTTGCCGGTGCCGACCGCGGCGGCGCTGCATCGGCTGGGGCTGCGCCGGGTCGGCGACGTGCTGCGCCAGCCGCGCGGCCCGCTGGCCCGCCGCTTCGGCGCCGCGCTGACCCAGGCGCTGGACGCCGCCACCGGCCAGCACCCCACGCCGATCCAGCCGCTGCGCCCGCCTGCCGCCTTCCTCGCCAGCCGTGAATTCCTGGAACCGCTGATCACGCGGGAAGCCCTGGACGCGGTGCTGGAGGTGCTGCTGGGCCAGCTCTGCCGCCAGTTGGCCGAAGCCGGCAAGGGCGCCCGCCGGCTGCTGCTGCTGGGCTTCCGGGTGGATGGCACCCTGCAGGCGCTGCACATCGGCACCGGCCTGCCGGCACGGGACCCGCGCCACTTCGCCCGGCTGTTCCAGCCCCGCATGGAAAAGCTGGAACCCGGCTTCGGCTTCGAGCGCCTGACGCTGGAAGCCCGCTTCGTCGAGGACCACGCCGCGCCGCAGGCCAGCCTGCCCAGCCAGGGCGGCCTGGCCGCCGAGGCGCGGCAGGAAGCCCTGGCCGCGCTGCTGGACCGCCTTTCCCAGCGCCTGCCGGTGTGGCGGCTGGAGCCGCGCGAAAGCCACATCCCCGAACGCGCCATGCTGCGGCGCGACCCGTTCTCGGCCATCGGCCCCGCCACTTGGCCCGGCCAGCCCCGCCCGCTGCGCCTGCTGCGCCGCCCGCTGGCGCTGCAGGTGACGGCGCTGCTGCCGGACGAACCACCCATACAGCTGCGCCATGGCAGCCGGGTCTGGCGGGTGCAGCGCGCCGAGGGGCCGGAACGGATCGAGCCGGAATGGTGGCGCCCCGGCCCGCACCTGCCATTCCGCGACTACTACCGGGTGGAGCTGACCAGCGGCGCCCGGCTCTGGGTTTGCCGCAGCGGCGCCGTGGTGCCGGGCGAGCCCTCCCGCTGGTGGCTGCATGGCCGGTTCGCGTGAACGCCGATGGAACCGGCCTTCGCCGAACTCGGCGCCCAGTCCAATTTCAGCTTCCTGGAAGGCGCCTCCCACCCGCAGGAACTGGCCGAACAGGCCCACGCGCTCGGCCATGCCGCGCTCGGCATCGCCGACCGCAACTCCTTCGCCGGGCTGGTGCGCGGCCATGTCGCGGCCAAGCAAGCCGGGCTGCGCTTCGTCCCCGGCGCCCGCGTCTGCCTGCCGGATGGCGCGGAATGGCTGGCCTGGCCGACCGACCGCGCCGCCTATGGCCAGCTGGCGGAATTGCTTTCCCAGGGCCGCATGCACGCGCCCAAGGGCGAATGCCACATCACCCGCGAAGACCTGCTGGCCCATGCGGAAGGCCTGGTCCTCGCCCGGCTGCCGCCCGAGACGCTCGACGCGGCCTTCGCCCAGCGCCTGCGGCAGGACGCCGCCGCGCTGCGCCCCCGCCTGGCGCTGCCCTTGTTCTGCGCGGTGCAGCGCCGCTTCCGCGGCAACGACCGCGACCGGCTGGACCAACTCGCCGCCATCGCCGCCACCGCCCGCACCCCGCTGCTGGCCGCCGGGCAATGCCGCTACCACCACCCGGCCCGCCGCCGCCTGGCCGATGTGCTGGCCGCCATCCGCCTCGGCCGCAGCGTCGACACGCTGGGCCTGGCCGCCGAAGCGAACGCCGAAGCCCACCTGAAGCCGGCGGCCGAGATGCTGCGCCTGTTCCGCGGCCATGAGGAGGCCGTGGCGAACACGCTGCAGGTGGTCGCCGCCTGCCGCTTCGCCATGACCGACCTGGCCTATGAATACCCCGACGAAATCCTCGACCCCGGCCTGACCCCGCAGCAGACCCTGGAGCGCCGGGTGAAGGTGGCGCTGCACCACCGCTGGCCGCAGGGCACCACCGAGAAGATCCTCGCCACCATCCGCCATGAACTCGCGCTGGTCGAGCAGCTCGGCTACGCGCCGTACTTCCTGACCGTGCACGAGATCGTCCGCTTCGCCAGCAGCGCCGGCATCCTCTGCCAGGGCCGCGGCTCGGCGGCGAACTCGGCGCTCTGCTACGTGCTCGGCATCACCGCCGTGCCGCCGGACAAGCACGACATGCTGTTCGCCCGCTTCATCAGCGCGGCGCGCGACGAACCACCCGACATCGACGTGGACTTCGAGCATGAGCGCCGCGAGGAGGTGATCCAGCACATCTACCAGCGCTATGGCCGGGACCGCGCCGCCATCGCCGCCACCGTCATCCGCTACCGCGAGCGCAGCGCCATCCGCGAGGTCGGCAAGGCGATGGGCCTCAGCGAGGACATCACCGCCCGCCTGGCCAAGTCGGTCTGGAGCGCGGGGCAGCGCAGCCTGGCCGAGATCGCCGCCGAGCAGGGCCTGGACCTCAACGACCCGCGCCTGGCGATGACCTGCGAGCTGACCGAGGAGCTGGTCGGCTTCCCGCGCCACCTGGCCACCCATGTCGGCGGTTTCGTCATCACCCGCGGCAAGCTGACGCAGCTGGCCATCGTCACCAAGGCGGCGATGCAGGACCGCCACACCATCGAATGGGACAAGGACGATATCGAGGCGCTGAAGATCCTGAAGGTGGATGTGCTGGGCCTGGGCATGCTCAGCTGCATCCGCCGCTGCTTCGCGCTGCTGGACCCCGGATTGGCCCTGGCCAGCGTGCCGCAGGACGACCCCGCCACCTACGCCATGCTGCGCCGGGCGGACAGCCTGGGCGTGTTCCAGGTGGAAAGCCGGGCGCAGATGAACATGCTGCCGCGCCTGCAACCCACCTGCTTCCGCGACCTCTGCGTGGAGGTCGCCATCGTCCGCCCGGGCCCGATCCAGGGCGACATGGTCCACCCCTACCTGCGCCGCAAGAATGGCGAGGAGGAGGTCACCTACCCGTCCCCGGAACTGGAAAGGGTGTTGAAGAAAACGCTGGGCGTGCCGCTGTTCCAGGAACAGGCGATGCAGATCGCCATCGTCGGCGCCGGCTTCTCGCCGGAGCGCGCCGACCAGCTGCGCCGCGCCATGGCCACCTTCCGCAACACCGGCACCATCTGGAATTTCCAGCAGGATTTCGTCGGCGGCATGGTCGGCAACGGCTACACCGCCGAGTTCGCCGAGCGCTGCTTCAAGCAGATCGAAGGCTTCGGCACCTATGGCTTCCCCGAGAGCCACGCCATCGCCTTCGCCTACCTGGTCTATGTCTCGGCCTGGCTGAAGTGCCACTACCCCGCCGCCTTTGCCTGTGCCTTGCTGAACAGCCAGCCGATGGGCTTCTACGCCCCGGCCCAGATCATCCGCGACGCCCGCGACCATGGCGTGCGGGTGCTGCCGGCCGATGCGCGGCACAGCGACTGGGACAGCACGCTGCAAGGCGGCGCGCTGCGGCTGGGGCTGCGCCTGGTGCAGGGGCTTTCGGCCGCGGTCGGCGCCCGCATCATGGCCGCCCGCCCAGCCGCCTCCCTGGAAGACCTGGCCCGCCGCGCCGGGCTGGACCGCGGCAGCCTCGGCCAGTTGGCGGAAGCCGATGCCTGCCGCGGCTTCGGCCTCAACCGCCGCGCCGCGCTATGGGCCGCCGCCGCCTTCGAGGCCCCGGCGCCGTTGCAGGCCGAGGTGGTGGAACCGATGGCCGCCCTGCCCCGCGCCACCGCCGGCGAGCAGACCGTGCTGGACTACACCAGCACCGGCCTGACGCTGCGCCACCACCCCCTGGCGCTGCTGCGGCCGCAGCTGGGGCCGGTGGACACGCGGGTGCTGGCGCGCGCGCCGCAGGGCAAGTGGCTGCGCCTGCCCGGCCTGGTGCTGGTGCGCCAGCGCCCGGGCAGCGCCAAGGGCGTGGTGTTCTTTACCGTGGAGGATGAATGGGGCACCGCCAACCTGGTGCTCTACCCCAACGTGGCACAGGAATTCCGCGCCGTGGTGGTGACGGCGCGGCTGGTCATCGCCGAAGGCCGGGTGGAACGGCACCAGGCCGCCATCCCGATCATCCACCTGCTGGTGCGCAGGCTGCACGATGCATCCGGCCTGCTCGCCAGCCTGCACGCCACGGAAGCCGACCCGCTGCGCCACAGGGAGGTGGACCCGCTGCGCCGCAGCATGGCCCGCGCCGACGAAGTGAACCGACCCGACCTGCGCAGCGACCCCGGCGTACGGCTGAACCTGCCGCCCAGCCGCGATTTCCACTGAGCCTGCGCGAGACCGGCGATCCACGCCCCGCGGCGCTGCCGCGCCTCGGCCGATCGCGGACCCAAGGGACCGGCGATTCACGCCCCGCGGCGCTGCCGCGCCTCGGCCGATCGCGGACCCAAGGGACCGGCGATTCACGCCCCGCGGCGCTGCCGCGCCTCGGCCGATCGCGGTCAGGGCGCCGGCTGTCCCTTCGCCCCGCGCTTGCGCAGGCTGCCGAACAGCCACACCCCCAGCATCATCGCCAGCAGCGTCAGCGCCATCGGCAGCAGCGCCCGCATCAGCAGCTTCTGCAGGTCACCGAGCAGCAGCGAGACGATGAACACCCGGTCCATCTCGTTGGACTTCGCGTCCAGCCAGGTGCGCGCGTAGAAGCCAAGCCGCTCCCGGTGCTCGAAGCCCCAGATGCCGACCCAGCCCAGGCTGCAGAAAACCCACAGGCGCAGCAGCAGCCGCAATGTCCACCCTTCCCGGCCCGGCACGGGACGGCCCCGCGCGCGGCAGGACGCTAGCCATCAACCATGGAGCGCGGCAAGCGCTAACCCTGCCTTGCCCGAGGCACCCGCACCGGATGCCGTGCCGCGAACGGCGCGCAGACCACCTCGGCGCCGGCCCAGCCCGCTGGCAGCAGCCGCAGCGCATGCAGCCCGCGCAGCCCGAGCAACCGCGGCGCCAGCCACCAGCCGCCCCGCCGGATGGCCCACAGATAGGCCCGGCCCAAGGCACGCTCCAACGCCAGCCGACGCAGCGCCGGCGCAAGGGCCGGGCGGGCGGCCAGAAAGCGCAGCGCCGCGCGGTTCATGTCGTGCAGGGTCTGCGCCTGGTTGTCGGAAAGCCGGCCCGGCGCCGCCGCCGCCAACGCCGCCACCGGCGCCCGCAGCAGTGCCACCTGGCCCAGCGCGCCCAGCCGCAATTCCAGCGAGTAGTCCTGAATGAACACGCCGGCGTCGCAGCCACCGCAGGCACGCAGCGCCTCCCGCCGCGCCAGCCACAGGCTGGGCATGGTCTGGGCACGCTTCAGCGACAGCGGCAGCAGGTCCACGCGCTCGGCCGCTGGCCAGGCGGGTTCGGCGGGGGCGATGGCGGTGCCGACCTGGTAGGCCGGCTGGTCCCCGGGCAGGGCGCAGGCGGCGTGGGCGCCGGTCTGCTGCAGTGCGGCCAGCATCCATTCGGTGCACCAGGGCAGCAGCACGTCGTCGCCATCCACCAGCTTGACGAACTCGCCCGTCGCCGCCGCCAGACCGGCGTTGAGGGCCACCGCCGGCCCGGCGTTTTCCTGGCGCAGCAGCACCACGCCGGGCGTGCCGGCGGTCAGCCTCTCCAGCACCGCGACGGTGTCATCGGTGGAGCCGTCGTCGACGAAGACATACTGCGCCGGCAAGCCGCCGCGCTGGCCGCGCAGCCCGGCCCAGACCTGCGGCAGGAAGCGCGCCTTGTTGTACAGCGTGACGACGTAGCTGACCCTTGGGCTGACGCTGGCCGGCACGGTTCAGGCGGTCTCGCGGAACAGCTCGCGGCCGATCAGCATGCGGCGGATCTCGCTGGTGCCGGCGCCGATCTCGTACAGCTTGGCGTCGCGCAGCAGGCGGCCGGTCGGGCTTTCATTGATGTAGCCCATGCCGCCGAGAATCTGGATGGCGTCCAGCGCCGCCCTGGTCGCGGCTTCGGCGGCGAAGAGGATGGCGCCGGCGGCGTCCTTGCGCGTGGTCTTGCCGCGGTCGCAGGCGCGGGCCACGGCATAGACGTAGGCACGGCTGGCGTTCAGCTGGGTGTACATGTCCGCCACCTTGGCCTGGATCAGCTGGAACTCGCCGATGGCCTGGCCGAACTGGTGGCGTTCGTGGATGTAGGGCAGCACCACGTCCAGCGCGGCCTGCATGATGCCGATGGGGCCGGCGGCCAGCACCGCGCGTTCGTAGTCCAGGCCGGACATCAGCACGCGCACGCCTTCGTTCACGGTGCCCAGCACGTTCTCGGCGGGCACCTCGCACTCCTCGAACACCAGCTCGCTGGTGGGGGAGCCGCGCATGCCCAGCTTGTCCAGCTTCTGCGCGGGGCGGAACCCCTTGAAGCCCTTCTCCACCAGGAAGGCGGTGATGCCGCGCGGCCCGGCCTCCGGCGCGGTCTTGGCGTAGACCACGAGCGTGTCGGCGTAGTGCGCGTTGGTGATCCACATCTTGGTGCCGTTCAGCACGTAGCGGTCGCCGCGCTTGTCGGCGCGCAGCCGCATGCTGACCACGTCGCTGCCCGCGCCCGGCTCGCTCATCGCCAGCGCACCCAGGTGCTCGCCGCTGACCAGTTTTGGGAGATAACGCTGCTTCTGCGCCTCGGTGCCGTTGCGGCGGATCTGGTTGACGCAGAGGTTGCTGTGGGCGCCGTAGCTGAGGCCGACCGAGGCGCTGCCGCGCGAGACTTCCTCCATCGCGACGCAATGCGCCAGGTAGCCCATGTTGCTGCCGCCGTATTCTTCCTCAACCGTGATGCCGTGCAGGCCGAT
>CAIMOR010000446.1 GCA_903843125.1 uncultured Rhodospirillales bacterium | reverse complement strand
GGGGTGGCGCATGACCTGAACAACCTGCTGACGGTGCTGGTCGGCGGGCTGGAGGTGCTGTGCGGCGACACCACCGACACCCGGCGGCAGCGCAGCGCGGCCCTGATGCGCGAGGCACTGGCGCGGGCGCGGCGGCTGACCGGGCAGTTGCTGGCGTTTGCCAGCCGCCAGCAGCTGGACCCGCGGCCGGAGGACCTCAACGGCCTGGTGCGCAGCTTCGACGGCATGGCGCGGCACAGCCTGGGGCCGGCGATCCGGCTGGAGCTGGAGCTGCATCACGACCCCTGCCCGGTGCGGGTGGACCGCGCCCAGGTGCAGGCCGCGCTGGTGGCGCTGCTGGCCAATGCGCGGGACGCGATGCCGGATGGCGGCCGGGCGTTGATCCGCACCGGGCCGCACGAGGTGGCGCAGCCGACGCCGCCGCATATCCATGTGACGCCGGGCAGCTACTGCGCGCTGATGGTGGAGGACAGCGGCCATGGCATGTCGCCGGAGGTGCTGCGCCGCGCGCCGGAGCCGTTCTTCAGCACCCGGCAGGACCAGCCGGGACGCGGCGGCGCGGGGCTGGGGCTGGCCGGGGTGTACGGCTTCATGCGGCAGTCCCGCGGCCACCTGACCCTGGAGTCGACGCCGGGCAGCGGCACCCAGGTGCGGCTGCTGTTCCCGGCGGAGCTGCGGGGCTAGAGCAATATCCTCTGATTTCAATTAGTTATAGAGCACGAAATGCGCCCGACAGGGCGCATAGTGCGCTAGGCCCCACGCGTCCTCGCGGGCAGGTGCCGGCTTATCGCGCGGGGCGCGCGCCCCCATGTGGGCGGGCATCGCAGGAGATGAGCATGACGTCAGCAGACCAGGCCGGCAGCTACAGGCTGGGCGATCGCACCGTCCGGCGGCTCGGCTACGGGGCGATGCAGCTGGCGGGGCCGGGCGTGTTCGGGCCGCCGCGGGACCGCGCCGCGGCGCTGGCGGTGCTGCGGGCCGCCGTCGCCGCCGGGGTGGACCATATCGACACCAGCGACTTCTACGGGCCGCACGTGACCAACCAGCTGATCCGCGAGGCGCTGGCGCCCTACCCCGGGAACCTGGTCATCGTCACCAAGGTGGGTGCCCGGCGCGGGGCGGATGCCGGCTGGCTGCCGGCGTTCTCGGCCGAGGAACTGCGCCAGGCGGTGCATGACAACCTGCGCAACCTGGGGCTGGAGGCGCTGGAGGTGGTCAACCTGCGCTGCATGTTCGACGCGCATGGCCCGGCCGAGGGCTCGGTGGCGGCGCCGCTTGCCGCGCTGGCCGAGCTGCAGCGGCAGGGGCTGATCCGGCATATCGGGCTGAGCAACGCCACCGCGGCGCAGCTGGCGGAAGCCCAGGGCGTCTGCGCGATCGCCTGCGTGCAGAACCAGTACAACCTGGTGCGGCGGGAGGACGACGCCATGGTGGATCACCTGGCCCGCGCCGGCATTCCCTACGTGCCGTTCTTCCCGCTCGGCGGCTTCAGCCCGCTGCAGTCGGCGGCGCTCTCGGCGGTGGCGGCGCGGCTGGAGGCGACGCCGATGCAGGTGGCGCTGGCCTGGCTGCTGCGCCGGTCGCCGAATATCCTGCTGATCCCCGGCACGGCCTCGGTGGCGCATCTGCGGGAGAACCTGGCGGCGGCGGCGCTGGAGCTGCCCGACGAGGCGATGCGGCAGTTGGACGAGGTCGGGCGCTAGGGCGCCGGTTGCCGGGCAGCGGCAGCGGCTGGGGCTGGGGCTGGGGCCTCAGTTCGGCTCGGCGGCGGCGGGTTCGGGGTATTCGGCCACTTCGAGGATGCCGCGGCCCTGGCGGCGCACCTTGGCCACTTCCGATTCGGCGCAGGCATAGTCGCGCAGCACGTCGTTGTCCGGGTTGGCGACTTCCAGCTTGGCGCGGACCCGGCAGAGCACGGCGTGCTCGGTGCGGGCGGAACCGCCGTGCCAGCGGCGCAGGGCTTCCACCCAGTCCCCGGTTTCCTGGTGCCAGCGGCGCAGCATGCCGCCGGCCCAGTCGGTGGAGCGGAACGGGTCGAGCGGCCAGTCGCTGCCCTTGGCGTGGACCCGGGCATTGACCTGCACGCAGCCGACCATGGGCGAGGAGCGGCGCGGCGCGTGGGCCAGAATTTCGCGGGCGCGTTCGATGTCGTGCGGGTGGTAGCTGTGGCTGCCGACCTTGATGGCCAGCGCGTTCAGGCTGCTCTCGCTCATCGCCACCGCCACCAGCAGGCCGGGCGGCAGCTCGTGGATCTGCTCGGCGCGGCGGGCGGCGGCCAGGCAGGCGGCGCGCGGCGTGGTGGGCAGGGTCAGCCGGGCCAGGTCCAGGCTTTCCGGCGCGGGCAGCAGTTCCTGCGGCGCGTCGCGCAGCACCGGCGGGCTGCCGGGGGCGCGGGGCTGGCGCGGCTTGCGGCCATGCGCGCTGGGGAGGCCGCCACGGCCGTGGCGGTTGGCGCGGGGGGCGGGGCGCGGG
>CAIMOR010000445.1 GCA_903843125.1 uncultured Rhodospirillales bacterium | reverse complement strand
GGCTGCGCCTTGACGCCCAGCTCCCGCAGGCCGGAGCAGCTGTCGTGGTAGGTCGCCAGGCCGTCATACTGCGCCGCCACCCGGGTCTGGCCGCGCACATCCACCAGGAAGCTCACCAGTTCATGCGTCTTGGCGGCCAGCGCATCGGCGCGGGCGCGCCCCTGCGGATCGTTCTCGAACAGGCTGGGATAGTGGTGCGCGATCATCCCGGCGCAGGAGCCGCTGGGCGCCACGACGTAGTCGTAGGGCAGGAAGGCGTCGATCACCGCGCGCGCCAGGTCGCGCGTGGTGGCGCGGTCCCCGGTGTTGAAGGCCGGCTGGCCGCAGCAGGTCTGGCTCGGCGGCACCGCCACCGTGCAGCCGGCCGCCTCCAGCAGCTTGATGGCGGCAAAGCCGACATTGGGCCGATACAGGTCCACCAGGCAGGTGACGAAGAGCGCAACGCGCGGCTTGGTCTGCGACATGGGATGCAACTTAGGCGTGGCGGGCGCCGGGCGAAAGCGCAGACAGCGCGGGGCTGGCGTGCGGGCGGGGCAAGGGCGCGGCAACCAGGGCGACGAGGCAGCGCCCGGGCCGCCCTGCCTGGCCGGGCCGCCGGCGCCGGCTGGCTAAACGCTCCGCGTCGCCACCAGCCGCCAGGTCGGGTCCGGGCTGCGCAGGTCGCGCTGGAAGGTCCACAGGTCCGCAAGCTCGGTCACCCCGTCATGGCCATGCGCCACGCTGCCATCGGCGGCCATGGTGATGTTCACCTGGTCGGTCACGAACTTCACCGTCACGTCGGCCACGGTGCCGCGCAGGTCGGCGCTGTCGATCGCCATTTCGCCGACCGCCCGCACCTCGGTGCGCTGGGTCTCGCCGGCCTGCTCGCGGGCGCTGATGGCGTGCTCGAACCCGGCATAGCTGTCGTCGCTCAGCAGCGGCTTCAGCGTGGCGCGGTCGCCGGCGGCGAAGGCGCCGACGATCATGCGGAAGGCGCCCTCGGCGCCGTGCAGGAACGCATAGGGGTCGAAGCTCGGGTCAACGGCGGCAATGCGGCTCAGCGCCTGGCCCGGCGGCGTCCGCGCGTCGGGCACCACCAGGCGCGGCTGGCCGGGCTGGGCCGCCGGCGCCGCCATGCCCGGGCGCGGCTCCACCGGGCGCAGGCCGGGGGCCACCACCGGCTGGGCCGGGCGCTCGAACCCGGTGCGCTTGCCCAGCACGCTGCGCAGCCGCAGCACCAGGAACGCCGCCACCATGCCGAACAGGATCAGTTCCGCCGTACCGCCCGACATCGCATGAACTCCTTTTCACGTTGCTAGATAGGGGCAGCGGCCCGCCGCCGCAACGTCGCCGCTGCCGGATGGCGGCAACGTCACCCCGCCGCCATCGCCGCCGCCGCCCTTGCCCCCGCCGCCCGGCCCCGCTATCGCCGGAACCCTGCCGCGATGGAAACCGCCTGATGATCCTGCTGCGCCACGGCCAGAGCGAGTTCAACGCCGCCTTCACCGCCACCAAGAAGGACCCGGGCATCCCGGACCCGAAGCTGACGGCGCTCGGCCACCAGCAGGCCGCCCAGGCCGCCGAGGAGCTGGCCGGCGAGGGCATCGAGCGCATCCTCTGCTCGCCCTATACCCGCGCCCTGCAGACCGCCGATGCGGTGGCCCGCCGGCTCGGGCTGCCGATCCTCGTCACCCCCCAGGTGCGCGAGCGCTACGCGTTCTCCTGCGACATCGGCAGCCCCACCACCGAGCTGGCGCGTGCCTGGCCCGGGCTGGACTTCTCGCACCTGGATGAAATCTGGTGGCCGCTGATCGAGGAGCCGGACCACCAGATCGAGGCCCGCGCCACCCTGTTCCGCGGCGAGATGGCGGCCATTCCCGCCTGGCGCAACACGCTGGTGGTCTGCCACTGGGGCTTCATCCTGGCGATGACCGGGGAGCGCAAGCAGAACGGCGAATGGCTGCGCTGCGACGTCACCGAGCCACCGCCGGCCAACATCCTGTGGCGGCAATACCAGGCGCCGCCGAAGCCCTGACGCGGCGCTTGCAGCCGGCGGGCCGCCCTGGCTAGCCTCCAGCCGCTGCGAAAAGGCGGGGGGAACCAGGCATGGCCGGCACCGGGCGACTGCTGTTCATCGACAACCTCCGCACCTTCGCCATTTCCATGGTGGTGGTGATGCACGCGGCGGTCACCTATTCGCCGTTCGGCAGCTGGTACTTCTACGACCGCGCCCATACCAGCTTCGGCCTGGCGATCGGGCTGGCCACCTACCAGTCGTTCCAGCACGCGGTCGCCATGGGGCTGCTGTTCGGCATCGCCGGCTATTTCGCCCGCGCCTCGCTGATCAAGAAGGGGCCGCGCGGCTTCCTGCGCGAACGGGCGTTCCGGCTTGGCCTGCCGCTGCTGCTCTTCGTCGTGCTGGTCGGGCCGCTGACCGAATACTTCGTCGCCGGCAGCTGGCGGTCCCGCCCGCCTCGCAGCTTCGCCGCGGACTGGTGGCACCATCTGGAGAACGGCGCGCTGCTCAGCGGCTCCGGCCCGATGTGGTTCTGCCTGGTGCTGCTGCTGTTCTCCGCCGCCTATGCCGCCCGCTGGGCCTGGGCGCCGCCCAGCCCCACGCCGGTGCCGCCCAGCCCGCCGCGGCTCGGCGCCGTGCTGGCGGTGGCGCTGGCCATGGCGGCGCTCGGCTTCGCCGCCGGCCTGGTCTCGCCCGGTGGCCGCCAGGTGCTGAACGTGGTGGTGCATGACTTCCCGCAATACCCGCTGATGTTCTGGGCCGGCACGCTGGCGCACCGGCATGGCTGGGCCAGCGCCATCCCGGCCCGCACCGGCCGCGCCTGGGGCCTGGCCGGGCTCGGCCTCGGCGCACTGGGCTGGGTGGCGCTGATCGGCCTAGGCGGCGCCCTGCAGGGCAATACCGCGGCCTATGAGGGTGGCTGGCACTGGCAGGCCGCGGGCATGGAGCTGTGGCGCGCGTTCATCTGCGTGTCGATGAGCCTCGGCCTGGTCAGCCTGTTCCGCGACAGGTTCAACACCCAGGGGCCGGTTGCCGCCTTCCTGTCGCGCAGCGCCTTCGGCGTCTACATGTTCCACGCACCGATCCTGATCGCCATCACCCGCGCCATGCAGCCCTGGCCGCTGCTGGCGGTGGCCAAGTTCGTGCTGGCCGCGGCGCTGGGCATTGCGCTGAGCTTCCTGTTCGTCGGCCTGGTGGCCCGGCGCACGCCGCTGCGGCGCATCCTGTAGCGCCACGGCGCGCCCCCGCCCCGAGCCAGCGCACCAAAGGCGCGCCGACCCCGCGCGCCAAAGGCGCGACAACCCCGCGCGCCGAAGGCGCGACCCTTCCAGCCATCCGCCCCGCGTGCTAGGCGCCGCCACCCAAGCACAAAGGCGCTGCGCCATGTCCGATATGCCTCCCGTCAACATGCCCCCCGGCCAGGACCCCAACGGCGACCCGGCGCAGGGCCCGCTGGTGCTGAACATCCAGTACACCAAGGACCTGTCCTTCGAGGTCCCCGGCGCGCCCGAGATCTACGCCACCCTGCGCGAGGCCCCGCGCGTCGACCTGCAGCTCGACGTCCAGGCCCGCCCGATCGAGGCCGGCGGCAACATCTACGAGATCGCCCTGCAGATCCGCGCCGACGCCCAGGCCCAGGGCCAGACCTGCTTCATCGCCGAGCTGACCTATTGCGGCATCTTTACCATCAACGTGCCGCCGGAACACCTGGAGCCGGTGCTGCTGGTGGAATGCCCGCGCCTGCTGTTCCCCTTCGCCCGCAACATCCTGGCCGAGGTCACCCGCGACGGCGGCTTCCCGCCGGTCATGCTGCAGCCGATCGACTTCGTCGCGCTGTGGCAGCAGCGCCGCGGCCAGGAAACCGTCGGCAACGCCTGAGCCATCGGGCGGGAGGTGGCGCGCCCCGGGAGTCCCGGGGGTTGCCGGCACGGGGTGGATGCACGCAGCGGGGGACCGGCGCGGCCCCGCGCGCTCCCGGCACCTCCCTGGCGCCGCAGATTCGCCCATAGGTTGAATTCTGTGGATAACGTTCCCGTTCAGACTTGAAACATTAATCGTACGGTCGTCAAATCGTTCCAGGGAAAATCCCTGGGTGACAGCATGGCTCGGCTCTGGCCTATCCCCCTGCCGACGGTGCAGCAGGCGCCGCTCTCGCTGCGGTTTCCGTTGCTGGAAACCCGGTCGGACCAGGTTTGGCTCTCGCCCCCCCACCTCGCGGGCGGCGAGATGGCGGCTTTGCAGGCCACGTTGGAATCAGGCTGGGTCGCGCCGGCCGGCCCGGTGCCGGCCGCCTTCGAGGCCGCCATCGCCGAGGCCACCGGCATTCCCCACGTCGTCGCCGTCGCCTCCGGCACCGCCGCGCTGCACCTGGGGTATCGGTGCCTGGACCTGCAACCGGGGGATGAGGTCTGGACCTCCAGCCTGACCTTCGTCGCCTCCGTGGCGCCGGCGGTGCAGATGGGCGCCAGGCCGCGCTTCCTGGATGTCTGCCCGGAAAGCTGGACGCTGGACCCCAATATCCTGGCCGATGCCCTGGCCCGCGCCGGCCGCAGCGGCCGGCTGCCGCGCGCCGTGGTGCCGGTGGACCTCTACGGCCAATGCGCCGACCTCGGCACCATCCGCGCCATCTGCGACCGGTGGGGCGTGCCGGTGCTCAGCGACAGTGCCGGCGGCATGGGCGCGACCCAGCGCGGCCGCCACGCCGGGGCCGGGGCGCAACTGGCCGCCTTCAGCTTCAACGGCAACAAGATCATCACCGCCGGTGGTGGCGGCGCCCTGGCCAGCGAGGATGCGGCGCTGATCGCCCGCGCCCGCCACCTGGCCACTCAGGCGAAGGAACCGGCGCCGCACTACCAGCATGAGACCACCGGCTTCTCCTACGGCCTGTCCTCGGTGCTGGCCGCCGTCGGCCTGGCGCAGCTTTCCGCGCTGGAGGACCGGGTGCAGGCCCGCCGCGCCATCTTCGAGGGCTATCGCCAGGGCCTCGGTGGGCTGCCCGGCCTCAGCTTCATGCCGGAGCCGCCCTGGGGCCGCAGCAGCCGCTGGCTCAGCACCATCCAGATCGACCCCGACGCCTTCGGCGCCGACCGCGAGACGGTGCGCCGCGCCCTGGCCGATGAGGGCATCGAGAGCCGCCCGGTCTGGAAGCCGCTGCACCTGCAGCCGGTGTTCCGCGGCGGCGCCAAGGGCAATGGCGGCGGCACCGTCGCGGCCCGGCTGTTCGAACGCGGCCTCTGCCTGCCCTCCGGCAGCGCGCTGACCGCTGCCGAGCAGGCCCGCGTGGTCGGCACCATCCGCGACTGCTGCGCCGGATGACCCCGCCCGGCGCCATCGCCTCGCGCCGCATCCTCTACCTGCACCAGCACTTCTCCACGCCCGCCGGCGCCACGGCCACCCGCAGCCATGCCCTGGCCCTGGCCCTGGCGGCGCGCGGCCATCGGGTGACCCTGGCCTGCGGCGACTACGCCGGGGCCGCAACCGGCCTGACCCAGCCGTTCCGCCATGGCCGGCGCGAAGCCCGGCTCGGCCCCATCCGGCTGGTGCAGTACGCCATCCCCTGCGGCAATGCGCAGCCCCTGGCGGCCCGCGCCCGGGCCTTCCTGCACTACGCCGCCCGCACCGCGGCCCTGGCGGTGGCGCAGCCCTGGGACCTGGTCATCGCCAGTTCCACCCCGTTGACCGTGGCGCTGCCGGCGCTGCTGGCCCGGCGTCTCCGCGGCACGCCCTTCCTGTTCGAGATCCGCGACCCCTGGCCGGAGCTGCCGCGCGCGATGGGCCTGGGCAACCCGGCGCTGTGGTGGGGGCTGGACCGCCTGGCCGACGCCGCCTGCCGCCGCGCTGCCGCCGTGGTGGCGCTGAGCGAGGGCATGGCCGCCACCGCCCTGGCCCATGGCGCCGCGCCGGAACGGGTCTCGGTGGTGCCGAATGGCTGTGACCTCAACCTGTTCGGCCCGCAGGTGGCGCCCTGGCGGCCGGACCTCGCCCGCCCCTGGGAAGCCCTGGCGGTCTATGCCGGCGCGCACGGTGTGGCGAACGGCCTGGACCACCTGCTGGACGCCGCCGCCGTGCTGCACCGCAGGGGGGAACATCGAGTACGCCTGCTGCTGGTCGGCGAGGGCAGCGAGAAGCCCCGCCTGCAGGCCCGCGCCGCCGCCGAGGGCCTGGCCAACCTCAGCTTCCTCGACCCCCTGCCGAAAACCCGGCTGGCGGCGCTGCTGGCCGGCAGCCAGATGGCGCTGCACTGCCTGGCGTCGCAACCGGCCTTCGCCGAATACACCGCGCCGAACAAGCTG
>CAIMOR010000444.1 GCA_903843125.1 uncultured Rhodospirillales bacterium | reverse complement strand
GCTGGACAGCCACACCGTGCGGTTCGAGTTCGACCGGCCGGTGCCGGAGTTCTTCTTCAACTCCGTCCTGGCCGGCCAGGGTGGGCTGGTGCTGCCGAAGCACCTCTACGAGACCGGCAACATCGTCACCAACCCGGTCAATAACACACCGGTCGGCACCGGCCCCTGGCGCTACAAGGAATGGGTGCGCGGCAGCCACGTGGAGTTCGTCCGCAACGACAACTACTGGGAAAACAACAAGCCCTACCTGGACCGCCTGTTCATCCGCTGGTGGCGCGACCCGGCCTCGCGCCTGGCGGCGTTCGAGAGCAATGCGCTGGATATCGGCTGCTTCAACCCGGTGCCGATGCCCGAGGTGGACCGCCTGGTGCGCAGTGGGCGGTTCGTGGCGGATACGCGGGGCTACGAGAGCAGCGCCTGGTGCGCGACCATCGAGTTCAACGTCCGCAAGGCGCCGTTCGACAACCGGCTGGTGCGGCAGGCGCTGATGCATGCCATCGACCGCCAGCTTGTGGTGGATACGGTGTTCTTCAAGCGCGGCCGGCCCGGGGTGAACCCGATCCTTTCGGCCAACAACCTGTTCTTCACCGACGACCTGCCGAAGTACGACTTCAACCCGGCCAAGGCGGCGCAGATGCTGGACGCGGCCGGGCTGCGCAAGGGCCGCAACGGCCGCTTCAGCGTCAACCTGCTGGCCGCCGGCTGGTTCGAGGAGAACGGCAAGATCGGCCAGATCGTCCAGCAGGGGCTGGAGGATGTCGACGTGACCGTGAACCTCAGCGTGCCGGACCGGCCGACCTCGCTGAAGCGGATCTACACCGACTACGATTTCGACATCGCGCTCTCGAACTACACCGCGCCGATCGAGGCGGTGCCGGTCATCACCGGCTACTACACCTCGGACGGCATCGCCAAGGGGGTCGCCTTCCGCAACGCCAACGGCTTCCATACGCCGGAGATGGACGATCTGGTGGGCAAGCTGACGGTGGAGACCGACCCGGCGAAGCGCACCACGCTGGCGCACCAGTTCGGCCGGCTGGCGGCCACCGAGGTGCCGTTCCTGCCGCTGGTCGAGTTCGACAGCCTGACCCTGGCGCGCAGCGACGTGAAGAACATCTCCACCGGCTCCAACTGGATGGGCGAGAGCTGGGCCGATCTGTGGCTGGACCGCTGAGCCGATGCTGCGGCTGCTGCGCCGGCGGTTGCTGCAGGGCGTGCCGCTGATCCTCGGCGTCATCGTCATGAACTTCCTGCTGATCCAGGCGGCGCCGGGCAGCTTCCTCGACGTGATGAGCGCGGAGAGCCAGGTCAGCGACCCGGCGCTGCTGGAACAGCTGCGCATCACCTACGGCATGGACCAACCGGTCTGGCTGCAGCTGCTGAAGTACATCTGGTCCGTCGCGCGGCTGGATTTCGGCTTCAGCTATCGGCAGAACATGGCGGTGCTGGACGTCATCATGGCCAGCCTGCCGGCCACGCTGGTGCTGATGCTGGCCAGCCTGGCGATCGCGTTGCTGCTGGGCGTGGCCGCCGGCGTGGTGGCGGCGGTGAAGGTCAACACGGTGTGGGACAACCTGCTGTCGTTCCTCGCCGTGCTGTTCTTCGCCGCGCCCAGCTTCTGGCTCGGCATCATGCTGACCGTGCTGTTCGCGGTGAAGCTCGGCTGGGTGCCGGTGGGGGGCATGATGAGCATCACCGCCACCAACGAGGGCACGCTGGCGACGGTGCTGGACGTGCTGCACCACCTGGCGCTGCCGGCCATGGCGCTGGGGCTGTTCTACGCCGCGGTGTATGCGCGGGTGATGCGGGCCACGATGCTGGAGGTGCTGAGCCTGGACTTCATCCGCACCGCACGGGCCAAGGGGCTGGGGCGTTGGCGGGTGGTGCTGGCGCACGGGCTGCGCAACGCGCTGCTGCCCATCGTCACGCTGTTCGGGCTGCAGTTCGGCACCGTGCTGGGCGGCAGCATCGTGGTGGAGACGGTGTTCAGCTGGCCCGGCCTCGGCAGCCTGATGCTGGACAGCGTTTCCAGCCGCAACTACCCGGTGGTGCTGGGCGTGCTGGTGTTCAGCTCCATCGTCGTCATCCTGGTCAACATTGCGGTGGACCTGGCGTATCTGCGGCTGGACCCGCGGATACGGGCGCGCTGAGCATGGCGGGCGGGACGCCTGGGCTGTTCCGGCGCTTCGCGCGCAATCGCGCGGCGCTGCTGGGGTTGGTGATACTGCTGGTGGTCGTTGGGCTGGCGCTGGCGGCGCCGACGCTCTATCCGCGCAATCCGCTGCGCATCGTCGGGCCGGCCGAGCTGTGGCCGCTGCAGGACCCGCGCTTTCCGCTGGGCACCGACAGCATCGGCCGCAACATCGCCGCCATCATCGCCCACGGGGCGCGGGCGACGCTGCTGATCGGCATCTTCGCCAGCCTGACGGCGACGCTCATCGGCGTGACCATCGGCGCCGCCGCCGGCTGGTTCGGCGGTTGGGTGGATGAGCTGCTGATGCGGCTGACCGAGATGTTCCAGGTGGTGCCGGGCCTGGTCTTCGTGCTGACCATCGTCTCCATCCTGGGCGGCACGGTGGAGAACATCACCATTGCCGTGGGTGTCGTCAGCTGGACCGGCATCGCGCGGCTGACGCGGGCGGAGTTCCTGACGCTGCGCGACCGCGAGTTCGTCCAGGCCTGCCGCGCCATGGGCATGCCCGATTGGCGGATCGTGCTGGCCGAGGTGCTGCCGAACGCGCTGCCGCCGGTGATCGTGCTGTCATCGCTGGCGGTGGCCTCCGCGATATTGTTCGAGAGCGCGGTGTCGTTCCTCGGGCTGGGTGACCCGCAGGTGGCCAGCTGGGGGCGGCTGGTCGGCGAGGGGCGGACGTTGATCCGCTCCTCCTGGTACATCTCGGCGGTGCCGGGCGTGGCGATCATGCTGATGGTGCTGGCGCTGAACCTGATCGGCGACGGGCTGAACGACGCGCTGAATCCGAAGCTGAGGAACCGCTGAGATGTCGGGGCTTGAGGTTCGCGGCCTCTCGGTTGCGCTGTTCACCCGCGCAGGCGTGCTGCCGGCGCTGTCCGGCGTTTCGCTAAGGGTGCCGCCGGGCCGCACGCTGGCGCTGGTGGGCGAGAGCGGCTGCGGCAAGAGCATGACCGCGCTGGCGATCATGCGGCTGCTGCCGGAGCCGCCGGCGCGGATCGTCGCTGGCCAGGTGATGCTGGACGGCGTGGACCTGGCGGCGCTGCCGGAACGCCGGATGCTGGCGGTGCGCGGCAAGGCGGTCTCGATGATCTTCCAGGACCCGATGTCCTCGCTGAACCCGGTGGCGACGGTGGGCGAGCAGATCGTCGAGGTGCTGCGGCGGCACGAGGGGTTGGGCGGCCGCGCGGCGCGTCAGCGCGCGGTGGAACTGCTCGAGCTCGTCGGTATCCCCGATGCCGCGGCGCGGCTGGACGAGTATCCGCACCGGCTTTCCGGCGGCATGTGCCAGCGGGTGATGATCGCCATCGCCATTGCCTGCCGCCCGGCGCTGCTGGTGGCGGATGAGCCGACCACGGCGCTGGACGTGACGGTGCAGGCGCAGATCCTGGAGTTGCTGCAGCGCCTGCAGGCCGAGACCGGGATGGCGCTGCTGCTGATCACGCACGACCTGGGCGTGGTGGCCGAGATGGCCGACGAGGTTGCCGTGATGTACGCCGGGCGCATCGTCGAGCAAGGGCCGGTGGATGCGGTGTTCGACGCGCCGCTGCACCCCTATACGCGCGGGCTGATCGGCGCGACGCCGAGTGGCGGCACGGCGGGGCGCCACGCCAGGTTGGCGGATATTCCGGGCAGCGTGCCGGGTCTGGCGGAGCTGCCGGCGGGCTGCGCCTTCGCGCCGCGCTGTCCGTTGGCGTTCGGTGCCTGCGGCGCGCAGCCGGCCCTGCTGGCCCAGGCGCCCGGGCATGTGGTGGCGTGCTTCGCCGCCGAGGGAGTGCCGGCCGATGCCGCTGCTGCAGGCGCATAGCCTCGGCGTGCACTTCGCCACGCCGCGCGGGCTGCTGCGCGCGGTGGCGGGGGTGAGCCTGGCGATCGAGGCCGGCGAGACGCTTGGGCTGGTCGGCGAGAGCGGCTGCGGCAAATCCACGCTCGGGCGCGCGATCATGCGGCTGGTGCCGATAGCGGAAGGCACCTTGCTGCTGGAGGGGCAGGACATCACCCGGCTGGAGGGCGCCAGCCTGAAGCAGGTGCGGCCCAAGGTGCAGATGGTGTTCCAGGACCCCGTCAGCTCGCTCAATCCGCGGCGGCGGGTCGGCTCGCTTGTCGGGCAGCCATTGAGCGTGGCGGGCTGGTCGCGCCGGGATATCGCCGACCGCGTCGCCGAGCTGCTGGCGCAGGTCAGCCTGCCGCGGGATGCGGCCGAGCGGTTTCCGCATGAGTTCAGCGGCGGCCAGCGGCAGCGCATCGGCATTGCGCGGGCGCTGGCGCTGTCGCCGAAGCTGGTGATCTGCGACGAGCCGGTCTCGGCGCTGGATGTTTCCGTGCGGGCGCAGGTGATCAACCTGCTGAAGGATTTCCAGGACCGGCTCGGCGTCGGCTACCTGTTCATCTCGCATGATCTTTCGGTGGTGGAGAATGTCGCCGACCGGCTGATGGTGATGTACCTCGGCCGCGTGGTGGAACAGGGCGCGGCCGAGGCGGTGCTGCGGCGGCCGGCGCATCCCTACACCCACGCGCTGCTTTCCGCCGCCCCGGTGGCCAACCCGCGGCTGGCGCGGGCACGGCAGCGCGTGGTGCTGCAGGGCGAGTTGCCGAGCCCGGTGAACCCGCCCTCCGGCTGCCCGTTCCGCACGCGCTGCCCGTTTGCCGAGGCACGCTGCGCCGCCGAGGTGCCGCTGTTGCGCCCGGCGCCGGGCGATGGCCAGCTGGTGGCCTGCCATTTCGATTTCACCGAGCGCTTCGCCGCCGCCGCAGACGCCGCAACGGGAGTTTCCGCATGACGCGTTGGACCAATCTCGGCGACCTGGCCGATCCCTCGCTGGACCAGGGCCGCCCCGCCATCATCGACCTGCGGCTGGCCGCAGCGCCGCGGGTGTTCAGCCATGGCGAGATCGACGGCATGGCGCGCGGCGTGGCGCGACGCCTGACCGCGATGGGGCTGCCGCCGGGCGCGCCTGTCGCCATTCTGGCGCAGAACCGGGCGGAATACGTCGCGGCGTATTTCGGCATCATGCGCGCCGGCTTCGTCGCCGTGCCGGTCAACACCAAGCTGGCGCAGGATACGCTGGACTACATCATGGACGATGCCGGCATCCGCCTGGCCTTCGTCGATGCCGAGCGGCGCGCGATGGTGCGGCCGGGCATTCCGGTGATCGGCTTCGACGATGAAGGGCCGGAGGGCTTCGCCGCGCAATGCCCGCCCGGGCCGTTCGAGACGGTGGCGACGACGCCGGAGACGATCGGGCAGATGCTGTACACCTCCGGTTCGACCGGGCGGCCGAAGGGCGTGCCGTTGACCCATGCCGGGCAGATCTGGGCGCTGGAAAGCCGCGTTGGCGGCGCGGAGGAGCGCGGCATGATCAGTCAGCCGCTGTTCCACATGAACGGGCTGTTCACCGCCAAGGGCGTGTTTACCGCCAACGCGTCGGTGGTGATGCTGCCGGGCTTCGAGGCGCGGGCCTATACCCGCGCGCTGGCGGACTACAAGGTGACCGCGGTGATGGCGGTGCCGACGATGTTCGCCCGCGTGATCAAGGAAGCCGACCTGATCGAGAGCCTCGACTTCAGCGCGCTGAAGCGGCTGGTGCTGGGCTCGGCGCCGATGACGATGGCGCTGCTGGAGCGCATCCAGGCAGCGTTCCCCAACGCCACGATCTCCAACGGCTATGGCACCACCGAGGCCGGGCCTGGCGTGTTCGGGCCGCATCCGGATGGCATTCCGACGCCGCCGCTGGCGCTGGGCTTTCCGGTGCCGGGTGCCGAGGTGCAGCTGGTGGACGGCAGCGGCCCGGATGACGGCGTGCTGCTGATGCGCACCCCGGCCTGCATGCCGCGCTACAACAACCTGCCGGCCAAGACCGCCGAGGTGCTGAAGGATGGCTGGTACTACAGCGGCGATGTGATGCGGCGCGACGAGAACGGCTTCTATTATTTCGTCGGCCGGGCCGACGACATGTTCGTGACCTCCGGCGAGAACATCTATCCCGGCGAGGTGGAGAAGCTGCTGGAGAAGCACCCGGCCATCCAGGCCGCCGCCGTGGTGCCGCTGCCGGATGAGGAGCGCAGCCATGTGCCCGTCGCCTTCGTGGTCCCTCGCCCCGGCAGCACCTTGAGCGTGGCCGAGGTGAAGCAGCATGCGCTGGCCGGCGGTCCGGCCTACCAGCATCCGCGCCGGGTGGAGTTCCTGGCGGAGCTGCCCTGGGCCGGGACCAACAAGGTGGACCGCCGCGCGCTGATCGACCGCGCGCGCGCGAACGAGGCCAGCGGCGGGTGGCCGGCGTGAAGGTCGCGGTCGTCACCGGCGCCAGCCGCGGCATCGGC
>CAIMOR010000443.1 GCA_903843125.1 uncultured Rhodospirillales bacterium | reverse complement strand
GCGCCAGGATTCGAACCTGGGAATGGCGGCACCAAAAACCGCTGCCTTACCGCTTGGCGACGCCCCATCAGCGCAGGCTCGACCGCTGAATAGAGGTTAGGCCCCCGCTGCGTAAAGCCCCCCTGCGTCCCGCCACCAATCCCCCGGCAGCACCGCAGCGGCATCCCGCGCGGCGGCGGCATCCGCGAACAGCCCGAAGCAGGTTGCACCGGAGCCACTCATCCGCGCCATCAGGCAGCCAGGCAGGTCGCGCAGCGCCGCCAGCACCGTCGCCACCATGGGGCAGAGCGCGATCGCCGGCGGCTCCAGGTCATTGCGCAGGGTGGCCAGAGTCGCCGCCATGCTGACAGCGTCTGGCCAAGCCCCGGGCAGCACCGCTACGGGCGTGAAGCCGGGCGTGCGGGCCTTGAACACCGCCGGCGTCGGCAGCGCCACCCCGGGGTTGACCAGCAGCAGCCCACACCGCGGCAACTGCGGCGCCGGCAGCAATACCTCGCCCACGCCCTGCATCCGCCTGGGCTGGCTGGCCACGCAAACCGGAATGTCGGCGCCCAGCGGCGCGGCCACCGCCGCCAGCGCCGCAGCGTCAAGCCCGCAGCGCCACAGCGCGTTCAACGCCCGCAACGCGGCGGCCGCATCGGCCGAGCCACCGCCGATGCCGGACGCCACCGGCAGCCGTTTGGTCAGGCTCAACGCGGCCTGCGCCGGCACCCCGGCCACGGCGGCCAGCGCGCGGGCGGCGCGCAGCACCAGGTTGTCGGGTTCCGCCTGCAACGCTCCGCCAAAGGGGCCATCCAGCGCCAGGGAAAGCGTCTCGGCCGGCACGACCCGCACGGTATCCATCGCCGGCCCAAACACCGCCAGGCTGTCCAGCAGGTGGTAGCCGTCAGCCCGGCGCCCGGTGACGTGCAGGTACAGGTTCACCTTGGCCGGCGCGGCCTCCGTGATGCCCATGGCCTCAGCGTGCCGCCTGGCTGGCGGGGTAGCCCGGCAGACCGTCGCGCAGCTTGGCCTCCAGCTTCGGCACCTCGGCCGGCTCTGGTTCGGTGGTCAGCGCGCGGCGCCACTGGAAGCGTCCCTCACGCTGGCGGCCGGCCGCCCAATAGGCATCGCCCAGGTGGTCGTTGATCACGCTGTTGCGCGGCTCCAACTCCACCGCCTTCTCCAGCCACGTGATGGCGCCCCGCAGGTCGCCCAGCCGAAACAGCACCCAGCCCAGGCTGTCGGCAATGTTGCCGTCCTGCGGCCGCAACTCCGTCGCGCGCAGCAGCATGGCGCGGGCGCGGTCAAGGTTCTTGTTCTGCTCGGCCCAGGAATAGCCCAGGTAGTTCAGCACCAGCGGCTGTTCTGGGGCCAGGTCCAGCGCCTTCAGCAGGTCCGCCTCCGCGCCCGACCAGTTCTCCGACCGTTCCCGCGCGATGCCGCGCGCGTACAGCAAGGGCCAGTCCCGCCCGCGCAGCTGGCCGGTGCGCCGCACCGCCTGGTCGTAGGCCGAGGCGGCCTCGGCATAGCGTTCGCGCCGGCGCAGCAGGTCGCCCAGGCGGGCCATCGGTTGCGGCTGCGCCGGATAGGTGTCCGCCAGCCGGCGCAACAGCGCCACGCCCTCGTCGGCGCGGTTCAGCTTGTCCAGCAGGCCAGCGCGACGCAGCACCACCACGCCGGCCAGGGGATCATCGCTGGGAATGCCATCCAGCAGGCGCAGCGCCGCCTCGTCGTGCGACTGGTCGGCCAGCACGTCGGCACTGAGGATCAAGGCCGGGGCGAAACCGGGGCGCAGCCGCAGCGCCAGCTGGGCCAGCACCATCGCCATGTCCTGCTGCGCCTGGGCCCGCATGGCCGCCGCCAGCGCCACATAGGCTTCGGCCATGCCGTCGGCCGGGGTGGCCACGCCGCGGGCCGCCAGCAGCGCGCGCCGGTTCGGCTCGGCCACTGCCAGCGCGGCGTCGTCGCCGGTCTCCCCGATGGTATCCAGCAGGCGCTGCGCTTCCGCGGCGTGCCCGGCGCGGGCCAGCACGCCCGAAGCCAGTGTCGCCAGCCGCAGGCTGGCCTCCGGCTGGTCGGCCAGCGCGAGGTGGATCAGCCGGTCGGCCTCGCGCGGGCGGCCGGCGACGTCGGCGATCAGCGCAGCATGCAGCGCGTTCAACGCGCGCAGCCGATTGCCGTCCACCAGCGGACGCAGCAGCGCCAGCGCCGCATCCGGCTGGCCGCGGCCCAGCAGCACCCAGGCCAGCATGGTCGGTTGCAGCACCTGGATCGGCCCGGCACGGTTGAGCTGGCGCAACCGCTGCTCGGCGCGGTCCCAGCGCCCGGCCTGCACGTCGCTGCCAGCCAGAAGCAGGTTGGCGATGACGTTGTCGGGCAACTGCCGCGCCAGGCGCAGCGCGTCGCTGCGGCCGTCCATCAGCGCGGCCAGGAAGGCGCGGGTACGCAGCTCCGGCTGGTCCGGGTCCACCCGCAGCGCCTGCATCAGGCTGTCGGCGGCCACCGTGGTGTCGGTCTCGGCCGCGGCGAAGCGGCCGGCCAGGTAGGCGCCGAACGCACCGCTGACCGGCGGACCGCCGCCGATCTGCAGGCCGGAGCCATCACCACCGCCGGCGGCGCAGGCCGAGAGCAGGGCAACGGCCAGAAGGGGGAGGCGCCGGAAAGGGGCGTTCTTGAACATTCGGGCAAGCTAGCAGCGCCGCCGCGGCGCAGCAAAGGGGCGCGGTGCAGCGCCGCGGGCTCAACCCAGCCGGCCGTAGCCGCCGAACTGCGCCACCACCTCCTCCAGCTCCGCCGGCGTCAACAACACCGGCGCCAGCCCCGCGCCGAGCAACGCCAGGTATTCGCGCGCCAGGTTCTCCACCTCCATCGCCAGCGCCTTCGCCCCCGCCAGCGTGCGCCCGAACGCCAGCACGCCGTGGTTGGCCAGCAACGCCGCCTTGCGCCCGTCCAGCGCCGCCACCCCCGCTTCCGCCAGCGCCTGGGTGCCGAAGGTCGCGTAGCGCGAACAGCGGATGTCGCCGCCGCCGCCCATCACGATCATGTAGTGGAACGGCGGCAGCCCCTGCCGCGCACAGGAAAGCGCCGTGGCCAGCGGGCTGTGGGTATGCACCACCGCCTCGGCTTCCGGCCGCGCCTGGTATACGGCGGCGTGCAGGCGCCATTCGCTGGACGGCTTGCGCTTGCCCTTCAGCACCGCGCCGTCCAGCGCCACTTCCACCAGGTCGGTCGGCGTGGTCTCGGCATAGGGCAGCGCCGACGGGGTAATGAGGAAGCCCCGCTTCGTCCGCACCGAGAGGTTGCCTGACTTGCTCGGCATGAAGCCGAGCGCGTCGAGCGCCTGCGCCGCGGCAATCAGGTCCTCGCGGACAGCCTTGCTCACGCGGACGGCCGGCGCCCGATCAGCATCGTGGCGCCCCCGGCGCTGGCCTCGGTGTGCGGCGTGCCGGCGGCGAGATCGAAGGTGCTGCCCACCGGGCAGTCCTGGGTGCCGCCGGCCGAGACCACGACGAACTCGCCGGCCAGCGTCAGGCCGCGCGCGTCATAGGGGTGCGAATGCTCCGGCGTCGCGTAGCCGGGCGCGAACTCGCGCGTCAGTATCTCGGTGTAGCCCTCCGCCTGCAGCCGGGCGGTGAAGGTGGCCTGGTCGGTCATCGGCTGTCCCTTGGCTTGCGCGCCCGACGGCACGCGACAACGAGATTACCCAGCGCCGCCGACAATACCAACGCCGCAGCCGCGACCTTGCCGGCAATCACCGATGGCGATTGGCGCCATGGCATGGCAGCCGGCTGGTTCGCGGGGCGCCGCTGTCGGTCTGTTGATCGCGGCGGCGGTCGGCAATCCGATCCCGTCCGGGCCCCGCTCGCCGCAGTGTGAGCGGAAGACCGCCACGGTTTCAAATTATCCTGCGCCGGCCCATTCGGAAGGCTCGCCGCCATGCGCCGTATCTGCCTGGTCCTGGTCATGCTGTTCAGCGCAACCCTCGCCACCGCGCAGCCGGCGCCCGCGCCGGAGAGCGGAAAACGCGTGGCGCTGGTGGTCGGCATCGGCGGCTACGACCATGCCGGCCGCCTGGCCGCAACCCCGAACGACGCGCGCACCATGGCGCAGACCCTGGCCGGCTTCGGCTTCACGCTGGTCGGCGGCGGCCCGCTGGTGGATGTCGACAAGCGTGGCTTCGATGCCGCCATCCAGGAATTCGGCCGGCTCGCCCAGGGCGCCGACATCGCGCTGTTCTACTATTCAGGCCACGGCATGCAGTACCAGGGCACCAACTGGCTGGTACCGCGGGACGCGCCGCCGCTCGGCCGGCCGGAGACCATCGAGTTCGCCTATGTCGATGCCGGCGCGGTGCTGCGCCAGTTCAGCGCGGCGCGGCCACGGCTCGGCATCATGGTGCTGGATGCCTGCCGCAGCGACCCCTACCGCCCGAGCGAAACCCGCGACGTGGTCAGCCAGGGCCTGGCGCCGATGCGGGCGCCGCGCGGCACCGTCATCGCCTACGCGACGCAGCCGGGCAACACCTCGCTGGATGGCGGCGCCGCCGACCGTGTCAGCCCCTATACCCGCGCGTTGGTCGAGGCGATGCGTACGCCGGGCCTGAGCCTGTTCGAGATGTTCAACCAGGCTTCGCTGCGCACCATCAGCTACAGCAACGGGCATCAGGAACCCTGGCTGGCGCTGTCGCCGATCGATGGCGATTTCTACTTCGTGCCGCGCGGCGCGCAGCCGCCGGCACTGGCCGCCCTGCCCGGCGCGGGCAGCATCGCGGTGCCGCCGG
>CAIMOR010000442.1 GCA_903843125.1 uncultured Rhodospirillales bacterium | reverse complement strand
GGCCCCGACCGCCCACGACCACCTTCAGCTGTTCCGGCTGCGGCTTGGCGGACTGCGCCTCCACGACGTCGATGCCGGTGGCCACCACGCTGACACGGATGCGGCCGTTCATCGTCTCGTCGATCGAGGAGCCGAAGATGATGTTGGCTTCCTCGTCCACTTCCTTGCGGATGCGGTTGGTGGCGGCATCGACCTCGTACAGGGTCATGTCGTAGCCACCGGTGATGTTGATCAGCACGCCCTTGGCGCCGCGCATGGAGGTATCCTCCAGCAGCGGGTTGCTGATCGCCTTCTCGGCAGCGGTCACGGCGCGGTCGTCGCCCTCGCTCTCGCCGGTGCCCATCATCGCCTTGCCCATCTCGGCCATGACGGTGCGGATATCCGCGAAGTCCAGGTTCACCAGGCCGGGGTTGACCATCAGGTCGGTTACGCCGCGGACGCCCATGTAGAGGACCTGATCGGCCATCTTGAAGGCTTCGGCGAAGGTGGTGCGCTCATTCGCCAAGGCGAACAGGTTCTGGTTCGGGATCACGATCAGCGTGTCCACGAACTGCTGCAACTCCTCGATGCCCTGGTCGGCGGCGCGCTTGCGCTTGGGGCCCTCGAAGTCGAACGGCTTGGTGACCACGCCCACCGTCAGCACGCCACGCTCACGTGCCATGCGGGCGATGACGGGGGCCGCACCGGTGCCGGTGCCGCCGCCCATGCCGGCGGTGATGAACACCATGTGGCTGCCGTCGATGTGGCGCGCCACTTCCTCAGTGGCTTCCTCGGCCGCGGCGCGGCCGATCTCCGGCTTGGCGCCGGCGCCCAGGCCCTGCGTCAGGTGTGGGCCAAGCTGCACGCGGCGCTCGGCCTTGCTGTTCAGCAGGCTCTGCGCGTCGGTGTTCGCCACCACGAACTCCACGCCGTCGAGGCCAGCGGCGATCATGTTGTTGACCGCGTTGGTGCCACCGCCGCCAACACCGATGACGGTGATGCGTGGGCTGAAGTCGGTGTGCTGCGCAACCGGCAGCGAAAGATTGAGGGTCATGCGAGGAGGCCTCCTCCGAGAATGCTAATCGGATGCTTCGATTCGTGTCTTCTGCTTGTTCTCGATTCGCCGCGCATTGCTGTGGACGAAACCGAAGGGCGACGCCAGCTCATGCCATGCGTTCCCTGAACCACTGCACCGCGCGGCTGAGCATGCCGGGCGCGCGGTCGGCCCCGGCGCCGGGGTCGAACAGCGGCTTGCCCTCGCCATTCGCCCAGGCCAGCAGCCCGCAGGCGGTGGCGAAGGCGGGTCCGGAGGCGATCTCGGGCAGGCCGCGCACCTGGTGCGGCCGCGCCAGGCGCACCTGGCGGTCCAGCACCTGCGCCGCCAGTTCGCGCACGCCGACCAGCTGGCTGGCGCCGCCGCACAACACCACGCGGCGGCCCATCTCATGCGTCACGCCGGCGGCTTCCAGCCTGGCGCGCACCAGCTCGAAGGTTTCCTCCAGCCGCGGTCGGATGATGCGCACCACCATGGCGCGCGGCACGCGGGCGATCTGGTCGGCCTCCTCGCCCATCTGCGGGACGTGCAGCCATTCCTTCTCGTCCTGCGGTGCCTCGTGCACGCTGCCGTACTTCACCTTGATGTGTTCGGCATCGGCCATCGGCGCCGAGAGGCATTGCGCCAGGTCCGAGGTGACGCGGATGCCGCCGATCGGGATCTGCGCGGCATGCACCAGCTGGCCTTCCTGGAACACCGCGAGCGAAGTGGTGCCGCCACCCATGTCGATGACGGTGCAGCCCAGCTGCTTCTCGTCCTCCACCAACGTCGCCAGGCCGGCAGCGTAGGGCGCGCTGACCAGCTCCTGCACGTCCATGTCGCAGCGCGCCAGCCCCGCGGCCAGGTTGCGCAGCGCGGCCGAGCCGGCATCGAGGATGTTCACCCGCGCGCCTATGGTCTCGCAGATCATGCCGCGCGGGTCTTCGACGCCGCCGGTCGTGTCCACGCTGAAGCCCAACGGGAAGGTATGGACCGCCTCGCGCTCCATCGCTTCCGCATTGATGTTGCGACGGCGGGCTTCCAGCAGCACGGCGCGCAGGTCGGCCTCGGTCACCGCACGGCCGCCGATCAGCCATTGCAGATTCTGGATGCGGCTTTCCGGCTGGCCGCAGCTGAGGTTGACGATGGCGCCGGCCAGCTGCGTATCCGCCATGTCCTCGGCCTGGCCGACCGCGGCGCGGATCGCGCGCTCGGCTTCCTCCAGGTCCGTGATGCTGCCGGCCTTGACCCCGCGCGAGCGCTGCCAGCCGAAGCCGAGCACGCGCGGCTCGCCATCGCCCTCGATGCGCGCGATCATGCAGACGATCTTCGACGAGCCGATATCCAGCACGCCAAAGCTGCCGCTGCGTGGATTGCGGCGGCGACGGTGGATGGCCGGCGGTGCCGGGTCCAGGGTGCCGGGCAGGCGGGTAAGCTGGTTCATCCGCGCACGCTCCGGGCTCGTTGGATGGCGTTGGGGTCGGGTTGCTGCACCGGCGCGGGGGCGCCGACCTGCACCGTCATCTTGTCCGGCAGGCGCAGGTCGATGACGGCAACCGGGCGGTCCAGCAACCCGATGGCGGCCTGCTGTTCATGCAGCTTGCGCAGCGCGGCTTCCTCCAGCCCTTCGGGCAGGCGGATCTCCGTGCCGTTGCGCAGCTTCAGGTTCCAACGGCGGTTGCCGACACGGATCAGCACCTCGGTGCGGTCGCGCAGCGCGGGTTCGGCGCGCAGCAGTTCCACCATGCGTTCGGCGTGCAGGTTGGCGCCGCCGCCGACCACCCAGGGCAGCAGGCCGAATTCCTCGATGCGCTCGCTGATCGGCCGGCCGGCGCGGTCGATCACCTCCACCACGCCGCCATGCTGCCAGATCGCGTAGGGCTGGCGTTCCTCGATGCGGACCAGGATGTCGCCGGGCAGGTGGCGTTCCACATGCGCGCTGGCGACCCAGGCATTGGCTTCCAGCCGGGCGCGGGCCTGCTGTGGCGAAAACGCCAGGATCGGGTCGCCGCGCTGCACGCCCAGCGCGCGGCGCAACTCCTCCAGCGGCGCATGCTGGCGGCCTTCCAGCGTCACGCTGCGTACGGTGAGGCCGGCGTTGCGGCCGAAGCCGGGCGCGCCGGAGAACAGCGACTGCACCTGCCCGGCGGGGTCCAGCGCCAGCACACCCATCACGGCGCCGCCGATGACGGCGAAGAGCAGGCCGAGTTGCAGTGCCGGGCGCAGCAGCGCGCGGCGGCGGCGCAGCCACAGACGCAGGCCGGAGGGCCGGTCCGGCGTGGTCTCGCGCCCGCGGGGGCGGCGTTGCTGGCCGCGGGGCAGGGGGGCGTTACGGGCCATGGGCAGCGTGCTCCACCATCCAGGCGCAGAGTTGCGGGAAGCCGATGCCGCAATGCGCGGCCTGTTCGGGCACCAGGCTGGTCGCGGTCATGCCTGGCTGCGTGTTCACTTCCAGCAGCACCACGCGACCGGGTTCGCTCTGCGTGTCGTCGTAGCGGAAATCCGCGCGCGAGACGCCGCGGCAACCCAGTGCCTGGTGCGCGGCAACGGCCACGCGCATCGCCTCGGCGGCGGCAGCGGCATGGATCGGCGCAGGCAGCAGGTGGCGGCTGCCGCCGGCGGCGTATTTCGCCTCATAGTCGTAGAACGCCAGCGCGGTGGTGATCTCGGTGACGGTCAGCGCGCGGTCCCGCATGACCGCGACGGTGAGTTCCCGGCCGGGGATGAATGGCTCCGCCAGGATCGCCGGGCCGAATTTCCAACCCTGGGCGATCTCGGCGCGCCGGTTGTCGCCGCCACGCAGGATATGGACGCCGACGCTGCTGCCCTCGCTGACCGGCTTCAGCACATAGGGGCGCGGGAAGGGGTCGGCGGCTGCCAGCTCGGGCGGCGTCAGCAGCCGATGGTCGGCGACCGGCAGGCCGGCGGCGGCGAAGACCGCCTTCGCCGCGACCTTGTCCATGGCCATCGCCGAGGCGCGCAAGCCGCTGCCGGTGTAGGGCAGTTGCAGCCAGTCCAGCACGCCCTGGATGCAGCCATCCTCGCCGAAGCGGCCGTGCAGCGTGTTGAACACCACCTCGGGCCGCGCCGCCTGCAGCGCGGCGATCAGCGCACCGAGGTCGGCGGTGGCGTCGATGGGCGTGACGGCGTAGCCGGCCTCGCGCAGTGCCGCGATGCACTGCGCGCCGGAGTTCAGCGAGACCTCGCGCTCCGCCGAGATGCCGCCGTAGAGGACCGCGACGCGCTTCATGCCCCGGCTCCGTCGGCGGAGGTGTCGGCAGGCGCCTCGCCGAGGCGCTTGATTTCCCATTCCAGCGCCACGCCGGCATGCGCCAGCACGCGGGCGCGGACCGCTTCGCCCAACGCCTCCAACTCCGCGGCCGTGGCGCCGCCGGTGTTCAGCAGGAAGTTGCAGTGCTTCTCGCTGACCTGCGCGGCGCCGAGCCGCAGCCCGCGGCAGCCGGCGGCGTCGATCAGTTCCCAGGCCTTGTGCCCCGGCGGGTTCTTGAAGGTGCTGCCGCCGGTGCGGGCGCGGACGGGCTGCGTGGCTTCACGCGCGGCGCGGATCGCGGCCATCCGCTCGGCCACCTGCACCGCTTCGCCCGGCTGCGCGTGAAACCGGGCACGGATGACGACGCCATGGGGCGGCAGCGTGGCGTGGCGGTAGCGGAAGCCGAAGGCGCTGGCCGGCAGGCGCTGCACACCGCCGGCTGTCGCGATGTCCGCCCAGTCCAGGCAATCCGTCACCTCCCGGCCATAGGCGCCGGCGTTCATCGCCACCGCGCCGCCGATGCTGCCGGGAATGCCGCTCAGGAACTCCAGCCCGGTGAGGCCGGCGGCGGCGGCGTGCTCGGCAACGGTGGCGTCGAGCGCCGCGGCGCCGGCGACGACGCCATCGGCCTCCACCACAACCTGGCCGAAGCCGCCGCCCAGCCGCAGCACCACGCCGCGCAGGCCACCGTCCCGGATGATGAGGTTGGAGGCGGCGCCGAGGACGGTCAGCGGCGCTTCGGCGCCGAGGCCGGCCAGCAGCGCGACCAGGTCATCGGCGTCGGCCGGGCGCACCAGCCATTCCGCCGGCCCGCCGACGCGGAACCAGGTGAAGGGCGCCAACGTCGCGCCGGCCTGCACGCGGCCGCGGAGGGCGGGAATGCGGGACTGGTCCATGCGGTTGCTCATTGGCCGCTGCCGCGCTGGCGCAGCGCGCTGCGGCCCGGTGTCTTGGCCTGCAGTGCCGTCAGCTGCGCCGGCAGCGCGGCGGCCCAGTTGGTGATGTTGCCGGCGCCGAGGCACACCACGAAATCGCCGGGCTTGGCGATGGCGTGCAGCATCTCGGCGAGCGAATCGGGTCCGGGCAGGGGCACCACGCTACGGTGCCCACGCGCCCGCAGCCCGTCCACCAGGGCGTCCTTGTCGATCCCCTCGACCGGCGCCTCGCCGGCGCCATAGACGTCCGCGATGATCACGGTGCCCGCGTCGTTCATGCAGGAGCAGAAATCCTCGAACAGCGTCGCCAGGCGCGAGTAGCGGTGCGGCTGCACCACCGCGATGACATCCCGCGCACCAGCCTGGCGCGCCGCCTTCAGCACGGCGGCGATCTCGACGGGGTGGTGGCCATAGTCATCGATGATGGCGATGCCGCCTGCCTCCCCAACCCGGGTGAAGCGGCGCTTGACGCCCTTGAAGCCGGCCAGCGCGGTACGGATGACGTCCGGCTTGATGCCCATCTCCACGCCCACGGCAATGGCGGCCAGCGCGTTCTGCACGTTGTGCTGGCCCAGCATGGGCAGACGCATCGGCGGCAACGTTTCGCGCCGGCCGCTGACGCGGTCGCGCACGCTGACCTCGAAGGTGGCGCCGAGGCGATCGGTCAGCAACTTCTCGGCCCGCACATCGGCCTGCGGCGAGAAGCCGTAGGTCACCAGGCGGCGGTCCAGCTTCGGGATCATCGCCTGCACCTCGTGGTGGTCCAGGCACAGCACGGCGAAGCCATAGAACGGGATGTTGCCGACGAACTGGGCGTAGCCCTCCTTCATGTGCTCGGCGGTGCCCCAGTGGTCCAGGTGCTCCGGGTCCATGTTCGTCACGATGGCGACCGTGCTGGGCAGGCGCAGGAAGCTGCCGTCGCTCTCATCGGCCTCCACCACCATCCAGTCGCCGCCGCCCAGGCGGGTGTTGGTGCCATAGGCGTTGATGATGCCGCCGTTGATGACCATCGGGTCGAACTTGGCCGTCTCCAGCACCGCGCCGACCAGGCTGGTGGTGGTGGTCTTGCCATGCGTGCCACCCACGGCGATGGACCATTTCAGCCGCATCAGCTCGGCCAGCATCTCGGCGCGGCGCACCACCGGCACCAGCCGGGCCCGGGCGGCGGCCACCTCCGGGTTGTCCCGCTTCACCGCGGTGGAGACGACGACGACCTGCGCGTTGCCGAGGTTCTCCTCGGCGTGGCCGATGGCGACGGGTATGCCGGCATCGCGCAGGCGGGTGGTGTTGTAGCCCTCGGCGATGTCGCTGCCCTGCACGGTATAGCCCAGGTTGTGCAGCACCTCCGCAATGCCGGACATGCCGATGCCGCCGATGCCGACGAAGTGGATGGGGCCGATGGTGAGGGGCAGGGCGCGCATCTCAGGGGGTCTCCGTCAGGCCAAGCGCCTGCTTGCGTTCGGCCGCCACCTGGGGCGCGCGGGTCAGCCACACCACCAGGTCCGCCAAGGCGCGGGCGGCCTGTGGCTGGCCGAGGCGGGCGGCGGCTTCGGCAGCACTGGCCAGCGGCGCCGGCGCGCCGAACAGCCCGGCCAGGCGGACCGAGAGGGTTTCGGGGGTGAACTCAGGTTGCGGCATCAGCCAGGCGCCGCCGAAATCGGCCAGCGCCCGGGCATTGCCGGCCTGATGGTTGTCGATGGCGCCGGGCAGCGGCACCAGCACGGAGGGCCGGCCGGCGCAGGCCACTTCGGCCACGGTGGAGGCGCCGGCGCGGGCGATGACCAGGTGCGCCATGGCCAGGCGCGTGGCGACGTCCGGGAAGAAGCGGGAAAGCTCGGCGGCGACGCCGGCCTGGTCATACGCCTCGCGCACGCGGTCCAGGTCCTCGGCGCGGCATTGCTGGGTTACCACCAGGCGCTGGCGCAGCTGGCTGTCCAGCCGGGCCACGGCCTCCGGCACCACGTCGGCGAAGATGCGGGCGCCGAGCGAGCCGCCGAGCACCAGCAGGCGGATCACGCCATCCGGTGCCGGGGCGACGTAGCCCTGGCCGAACAGCTCGGCCAGGGCCGGGCGCACGGGGTTGCCGACCACGCGCTTCTGCGCGCCCGTCGGCACTTTCTGGGTTTCGACGAAGGACAGCGCGAGCGCGTCGACCCGCTTGGCCAGCAGCCGGTTGGCGCGGCCGAGAACGGCATTCTGTTCGTGGATGACCGTGATGGGCCGGCGTCCGCCCATGGTGAGCGCGGCCAGCAGTGGCGGCACGCTGGGGTAGCCGCCGAAGCCGACCACCGCCTGCGCCTTCAGCCGGCGCAGCAGGCCGTGCGCGGTGACGGTGCCGGTGGCGATGCCGACCGCGCCACGCACCTTGCCGAGCAAGCCGTGCCCGGCCAGGCCGGACCCGGCCAGGACGAAGCGTTCGGCGCGGGCGAAGGCCGGGCTCTCGAAGGCGGCCGAACGGGCATCGGTCATCAGCGCCACGCGTTCGCCGCGCGCCAGCAGTTCCGCCGCCAGGGCTTCCGCGGGGAACAGGTGGCCGCCGGTGCCGCCGGCGGCGATGACGATGGGGCGCCCGGGCTGGCCGCTCATCCGGCCTCCTCCGAGCGACCGGTGCGGCGGCGGGTCAGCGCCAGCAGCATGCCCATGCCCAGCGCGATGGCCAGCGCCGAGGAGCCGCCATAGGAGATGAACGGCAGCGTCATGCCCTTGGCCGGGATGAGCTGCAGCGAGCTGGCCATGTTGATGAAGGCCTGCAGCCCGAACTGCGCCAGCAGCCCGGTGGTGGCCAACACCACCACCTGGTCCTGCTCGGCCAGCAGCTTCAGCAGGCCGCGCACCACGACGAAGCAGAACACCGCCAGGATCAGCAAGCAGATGACCAGGCCGAACTCCTCTCCGGTGACCGCGAAGACGAAGTCCGTATGCGGGTCGGGCAGGGAGTTCTTCACCGTACCCTCGCCCGGGCCGGTGCCGAGCAGCCCGCCATGGCCGAAGGCCTCGGCCGCGCGGTCCACCTGGAAGTTGTCGCGTCCGCCCGGGGCGGCGGTGCCGTGCAGCCAGCGGTCGAAGCGGTCCCGGAAGTGCGGCATGGTGAAGTAGATGCCGATGCCGCCAAGCACGCCGAGCCCGCCCATCACCGCCACGATCAGCCAATGGATGCCGGCGACGAAGACCTGGGCGAAGAACACCGCGACGATGACGATGAGCATGCCGATATCGGGCTGCGACTTCAGCACCATGGCGATGGCGGCCAGCATCACCAGGGCAACGCCGTACCAGATCAGGCGCGGCCTCAGCACGGCAAGGCGCCCAAGACCCGCCGCCAGCGCCGCCCGCCGGTTGCCCTCGGCCAGCAGCAGCGCGGTGGTGACGGCGAAGCACGGCTTCAGGAACTCCGAGGGTTGCAACTGCTGGCCACCGATGCGCAGCCAGCGGTGGGCGCCGTTGATCTCGGGGCCGAACTGCAGCGCCAGCGCGGTGGCGATGAAGGCAAGCCCGCAGCCGACCAGGGCGAGCAGTTGCACGCGCCGGCGCTCCAGCAGGCTGATCGCGACCATCAACCCGGCGGCAGCGGCCAGGAAGACCACCTGCTTGCCGATGAAGATCGAGGGATCGATGCCGAGGCGTCGGCCGGCCATCGGCGCCACCGCCATCATCGCGACGTAGCCCAGCACCATCAGCAGCACCAGCGCGTAGAGGCTGAGGCGGTCCACGGTCCACCACCAGCGGCCGAGCACCGAGGTATCCGTGCGGGAGACAGGCATCAGGCGTGCTCCTTCATGGCCAGGACCAACTCGCGGAAGCGGTCGCCGCGCTGCTCGAAGCCGGTGAACTGGTCCCAGCTGGCGCAGGCGGGGGAAAGCAGCACGACCGGCGCGGCGCCCGAGAAGGCGGCGGCGGCGGCGGCTGGCAGCGCGGTATCCAGCGTGCCGGCGATCTCGTGCGGCACCCCGGCCTGGGCGAGGACGGCGGCGAAGGCCGGCGCGGCCTCGCCGATCAGCACGGCCCGGGCAATGCGCGGGAACCAGGGCGTGAGTGGGGCGATGCCATCCGCCTTGGGCTGGCCGCCGGCGATCCAGACCACCCGGGGGTAGCTGGCCAGCGCGCACAGCGTGCTGTCGGCGTTGGTCGCCTTGCTGTCGTTGACGAAGCGCACGCCGCCGATTTCGGCCACCAGCTCCTGCCGGTGTGGCAGGCCGGGGTAGCTCTGCAGGCCGTGGGAAACCTCGGCATGGGTCAGCCCCAGCGCCAGGGCGGCGGCGCTGGCGGCGGCGGCATTCTGCGCGTTGTGGGCGCCGGGCAGGGCGCGGGCCGTGGCCAGGTCGGCGAAGGGGCCGGCCTGGTCGTGCAGCACCGCGCCCGCGGCCCAGATGCCGCCGGGCTGCGGCGCATGGGCCGAGATCGGCAGCAGCCGCGCGAGGACCGGCGTGGCGGCGGTCAGCGCATCGTCCTGGCCGAGGATCGCCAGGTCGTGTGGCCGTTGCCGGTCGAAGATGTGGGCCTTGGCGGCGGCATAGCCGGCCATGTCGCCATGGCGGTCGATATGATCGGGCGAAAGGTTCAGCAGCATGGCGATGTCGAAGCGCGCCGTGGCCAGCCGTTCCAGTGAATAGGACGACATTTCCAGCACGTAGATGCCAGCATCCCCCAGCAGCGGCATGGCCAGTGCGGCGGGGCCGAGATTGCCGCCGGCCACCGCCTGCCGCCCGGCCGCGACCAGCAGGTGCGCCAGCAGCGCCGTGGTGGTGGACTTGCCGTTGGTGCCGGTGATGCCGACGAAGCGTGCCGCGCTGCCGGCAGCGCGGACCGCGCGGTACAGGTACTCGACATCGCAGAGGATGGGCTTGCCGGCGGCGCGGGCGGCAGCGGCGGCCGGGTGTGGGCGCGGCAGCAGGTGCGGAATGCCCGGCGAAAGCAGCAGCGCGTCGTAGTCGAAGGCCAGGGCCGGGTCGGCCACCCGCAGCCCGGCGGCCAGCGCGGCCTCTCGCCCGGCGGGCTTGTCGTCCCAGCAGGTAACGTCGGCGCCCCATTCCGCCAGGCGCGCGGCCGCCGGCAGCCCGGCCTTGCCCAGGCCGACCAAGGCGATGCGCTCTCCGGCGAAGGGGGCGAAGTGGCTCATCGGATCTTCAGCGTGCTCAGGCCGACCAGCGCCAGCACCATGGCGATGATCCAGAAGCGGATCACGATGGTCGGCTCGGCCCAGCCCTTCTTCTCGAAGTGGTGGTGCAGCGGCGCCATCAGGAATACCCGGCGCCCCGTGCGCTTGAACCAGAATACCTGGATGATGACCGAGACCGTCTCCACCACGAACAATCCGCCGACGATGGCCAGCACCAGCTCATGCTTGGTGGCCACCGCCACCGCGCCCAGCGCGCCGCCCAGCGCCAGCGACCCGGTGTCGCCCATGAAGACCGCGGCCGGTGGCGCGTTGAACCACAGGAAGCCCAGCCCGGCACCGATCAACGCCGCGCAGAACACGGCCAGTTCGTTGGCGCCGGGGACGTGCTGCAGCTGCAGGTAGCCCGCGAACACGCTGTTGCCGACCAGGTAGGCGATCAGCACGAAGACGCCGGACGCGATCATGGCCGGGACGATCGCCAGCCCGTCCAGGCCATCCGTCAGGTTCACCGCGTTGGAGGCGCCCATCATCACGAACATGCCGACGATGGGGAAGATATAGCCGAGATCCAGCAGGGCTTCCTTGAACACCGGAATGGCCAGCCGGGTGTCCAGGCCCTTCGGCAGCAGCCAGACGATCCAGATGGAGACCGCCAGGCCCAGGCCGGACTGCACCGCCAGCTTCATCCGGCCGGAGACGCCCTTGGTATTGCGCTTGGTCACCTTCATCCAGTCGTCGGCGAAGCCCAGCAGGCCGTAGCCCACGGTCAGCACCAGCACCGCCCAGACCAGGCCCGAGCGCAGGTCGACCCAAAGCAGGGTGGAGGCGACCAGGGCGAGCAGGATCAGCACGCCGCCCATGGTGGGCGTGCCCTTCTTGGTCAGCAGGTGGCTCTCCGGGCCGTCGGCGCGGATCGGCTGGCCGCCGCGCTGGAAGCCGCGCAGCCAGCGGATGACGGAGGGCCCCAGCGCCAACGCCAGCACCAGCGCCGTCAGGCAGGCCGCGCCGGCGCGGAAGGTGGTGTAGCGGATCAGGTTGAACAGGGCGAAACTGTCCGCCAGGGGCGCGAAGATGTTGAAGATCACGAGGTAGTCTCCGTCAGCGCCCGGATGATCACGGCCATTCGGCTGCCGAGGGAGCCCTTCACCAGAATCGCGTCGCCAGGACGCAGCGCCGCTTTGACGAGGGGCGCAAGCCTTGTCGAGTCCGCTGCGGTGCCGCCCTGCTTATCCACAGGCAAAGCGGCGAAAAGATGCGCCATCAACGGGCCGCAGCAGAACACCAGGTCGGCCGTGCCGGCGACGTCGGCGGCCAGTTCGGCATGCAGCGCCGGGCCGTGCTCGCCCAGTTCGCGCATGTCGCCGAGCACGACCAGGCGCCGGCCGGCATGCTGCGCCGCCAGCACGGCCAGCGCCGCACGGATGGAGGCGGAGGAGGCGTTGTAGCTGTCGTCCAGCAGCAGCGCCTCGCCGCCCGGCACCGCAATGACCCG
>CAIMOR010000441.1 GCA_903843125.1 uncultured Rhodospirillales bacterium | reverse complement strand
TGCGCCGCCAGCCGGGCGGTGCCGGCGGCGGCGGCAACCTGGTCGGCCTCCTGGCCCTCGGCCTCGGCGCGGCGGGCCCAACGGTCCACCCGGCGGGACAGCACGCGGGCCAGGGAAGCCTCGGTGGCGGCGAACCTGGCCAGGTGGGCCAGGGCGGCTTCGTGCAACCGGGCCTCGGTGGGCGCCTTGCCGGCAGGGCGGTCGGGTTTCTGCATCGGCGCCAGCATATCCAAATTGCCGGTCTGGCGCGATCCGCCGCGCCGGGGCAAATGGAGGGATCGCTTCCCCGGGAGGAACCCACCCATGCCGACCTATCCGACCAATGGTATGACCCTGGCCCATGCCAGCACCATCGCCGACGCCGCGCTGGCCAAGGGCCGCGCGCTGGGCCTGCAGCCGCTGACCGTGGTGGTGCTGGACGCCGGCGGCCAGGTGAAGGTGATCAAGCGCGAGGACGGCTGCTCCCTGATGCGGGCCGAGATCGCCGGCGGCAAGGCCAATGGCGCGCTGGCGCTGGGCGTGGGCAGCCAGGAACTGGCCAAGCGCAGCCAGAACCCGGCGATGCAGGGCTTCGTCAACGCCCTGTCGGACATCACCGGCGGCCGCGCCGTGCCGGTGCCGGGCGGCGTGCTGGCCTGCGATGCCGCGGGCGTGATCCTGGGCGCCGTCGGCATCAGCGGCGATGTCTCGTTGAAGGACGAGGAATGCTGCATCGCCGGCATCGAGGCCGCCGGCCTGGTCGCCTCCACCGGCGCCTGAGCGTTGCCGGCATTCCATCGGGGCGCGGCGGTGTCGCGCCCCACCCTTCCGCAACAGACAGGATGCTCCCGATGCCCAGCTGGCATGCCGTGACCGAACTGGACAAGCTCGACCTTGAAACCCCGCATGCCCTGCGGATCGGCGACCAGCAGATCTGCGTGGTGCGGCTGGCGGATGGCATCTTCGCCATCAACGACGTCTGCACGCATGAATACGCGCTGCTGTCGGACGGCTATTTCGAGGACGGCAAGCTGGAATGCCCGCTGCACCAGGCCTGCTTCGAGGTGCGTACCGGCCGCGCGCTGAACGAGCCGGCCGATGTTGACGTGGCCACCTACCCGACCAAGGTCGAGGGCGGCGTGGTCTTCGTCGAGGTCTAGCGGCGCGCGGCTGCCGGCCGCCCCGCGCGCCTCAGCCCCGGCGTTGCCGGCCGTGGCGCGCGATGATGCCGCGCAGCAGCGCCTTCAGCTCGGCCGCCTCGGCTTCGGGATGCCGGGCCAGCACCTCGGCTTCGTGCGACCTGGCGCTTTGCAGCAGGTCCGTCACCAGTTGCTCGCCGCGCGGTGTCGGGCTGATGCGGACCACGCGGCGGTCGCGCGCATCGGTGGCGCGCTGCACCAGGCCGTCGCGCACCATGCGGTCCAGCAGCTTGGTCATGGTGGGCTGCTGCAGCAGGCAAACCTCCGCCAGGCCAGTGACCGTTTCGCCCTCGGCGCCCACCAGGCTGGCCAGCACCCGCCAAACCGGCACCGAGATGCCCCTGCGCCGCAACTGCTCATGGAATTCGGCGGAGATGACGTGCGACGCCCTTGCCATCAGGTACAGCAGGTAATCGTCGATGAAGCGCGGCTTTGCCAGCTTGATGGGCGGGGTATTCATGCCTGATGATGAATCTCTTTGCAACTATCGTCAGTCTTACTGTATCAGGCACTAACCGTCACTGGTTTGTGTGCCAAAACGATTCGTAATATTAAATGCGACTCATTGCCAGTGCATGTTGTTGGTCGCAGCCTTGCTGTCGGCCGTGGCGGGGAGCTTTGAGGTGCTGGCAGACCGGATTGAGGCGCGCTGGATCGCCGCCTTCGAGGAAGTGTTCCGCCGCTGCCAGGCCACGCCCGGCCTGCCGGTGGCGCTGCTGGCGGAGAGCCAGTCCCGCGCGCTGAACCTGGACCTGGCCGAGCTGGCGCTGCTGCAGCTGGGCTGCCGGCCCTACCGCCTGGTGCTGCCGACGCCGCCGCAGACCGCGCCGGTGCCGGTGCGCTCCACCGGCGCCAGCCGGGCGCTGGCCGGCCACCCCGGCGTGCTGGCGGCGCTGCAGGCCACGCCCTTCGTGGTGGACCTGACCGTGGAGGGCCTGCTGCACGCGCCGGAGCTGCCGCAGCTGCTCAAGGCCGGCTGCCGCATCCTGATGATCTCGAACGAACATCCCGAGGCGCTGGAACGGCTGCGCCCGGACGACGCGATGGAGCCGCGGGTCAAGGCGGCGGTGAAGCTGGCCCGCGCGGCGCGGGAAATGCGCGTCACCTCGGCGGCCGGGACGGACCTGGTGGTGCGAATGGAACGCGCCGTCACCGCCGGGGTCTGGGGCTGGACCGACCGGCCCGGCACCATCGCGCATTGGCCGGGCGGCGTGGTGGTCAGCTTCCCCGCCGCGCACAGCGTGAACGGCCGGCTGGTGCTGGACGCCGGCGACGTGAACCTGACCTTCAAGCGCTACCTGGAACGCCCGGTGGTGCTGACCTTGGCCGACGACCACATCACCCGGATCGAGGGCGAGGGCACCGATGCCGAGCTGATGCGGCGCTACCTGGCCGCCTGGGCTCCGCCGGGCGGCGACCGGGCGGCCTATGCGGTCAGCCATGTCGGCTGGGGCATGAACCACGCGGCGCGGTACGAGGCGCTGGCGATGTACGACCAGCGCGACACCAACGGCACGGAGCTGCGCGCCTTCGCCGGCAATTTCCTGTTCTCGACCGGCGCGAACGAGTTCGCCGGGCGCTATACCGAAGGCCATT
>CAIMOR010000440.1 GCA_903843125.1 uncultured Rhodospirillales bacterium | reverse complement strand
TACCTGCAGGGCAAGCACGTGCCGGCCAGCCGCACCCGGCCGATGCACGAGGCGCTGGCCGACCCGCACCTGGCCTCCCGCGGGTTGCTGCACCGGTTCGAGAGCATGCCCGGCGTGCAGGGGCCGGTGACGGTGCCGGTGGCCGCCTTCAAGCTGGCGCATGGCGGGCCGAAGGTGACCGCGCCGCCGCCGATGCTGGGGCAGGACAACGACGCGGTGCTGGGGGAGCTGGGCTATGCGCCGGCGGATGTCGCGGCGCTGCGGGCCAAGGGCGTGATCTAGGCCGCGACCGCCCCTTGGGCGGCGCGCTCAGCCCTGCAACGTCGCTTCCAGCAACTCCAGCGCCGCCACGCCGAAGCGGCGCATGTTGCCGATGCGGTCCGGGCTGCCGGTTTCCAGCGTGACGCTGGCTTCCTTCAGCCCTGCCACCGCGAAGCAGGCGTGGCCGGCATCGTAGCCGTAGCGATTGCCGGTGGGGCCGGTGGCGCCGATCTCGGCCAGGCACCAGGTGGTGCCGAGCTTGGCGCGCATGCCGCGGGCCAGCACCAGCGCATAGGCTTCGGTGGAGGGCGGCACCTCGGCGAGTGCTTCCCGCGTCAGGCCCAGCAATTCGGTGCGGGCTTCGCGGGTGTAGACCACGGCGCCGCCGAGGAAGTAGGCGCTGGCGCCGGGCACGCTGAGCAACGCCGCCGAGATCAGGCCGCCGGCACTGCTCTCGCTGATGCAGAGCGTTTCCTTGCGTTGCTTCAGCAGCGCGCCGACGCGGGCGGCAACGGGCAACAGGCTTTCCATGGTTCTCTCCCTACATGGCGGACCAGGCGCCATCCATCGGCAGCGCCGCGCCGGTGATGTCGTCACCAGCGGGCGTGCAGAGGAAGGCGGCCAGGGCCGCGACCTTTTCCGGTTCGATGAAGCGGCGCGTCGGCTGGCGCTCGGCCCAGAACCTGTCCAGCACTACCTCGCGCGGGTCGGGGCCGCGCTTCACCTGGGCCTCGATGCGGTCGGCGATGGCGGGCGTCAGCGTGCTGCCGGGGCAGAGCGCGTTGCAGGTAACGGGCGTCTGCGCGCATTCCAGCGCGACAGCCTTGGTCAGCCCGATCAGCGCGTGCTTGGTGGTGACATAGCCGGCGCGCTGGGTGCCGCCGATCAGCCCGTAGATGCTGCTGACATTGATGATGCGGCCCCAGCCGCGCTGCTTCATGCCCGGCAAGGCCGCGCGGATGGTGTGGAAGCAGGCGGTCAGGTTCACCGCGATATCGGCGTCCCAATCCGCGGGGTGCAGCGTCTCCACCAGGCCGAAGTGGCGGGTGACCGCGTTGTTGACCAGGATGTCGAGCGGGCCGGCGCCGGCCATCAGCGTCTCGATATCCTTCGCGTTGGCCAGGTCGGCATGGACGTAGCGGGCGCCGTCGCCCAGCGCGCGGCGGTCGGGCTCGAAGGCTTCGGCGGCGACGAGGTCGGTCATCAGTACCGTGGCGCCCTGGGCCAGCAGCGCGGCGGTGATGGCGCGGCCGAGCCCGCCCGCCGCGCCGGTGACCAGGGCGCGCCTGCCGGCCAGCATCAGCGCTTGGCGCCCAGCACGGCCAGCAGCGGGGCGAGGTCAGTGAGCGTCTCGAAGCGCTCGACCGCGCCGATGACCACGTCCTGCTCGGCGCGGGTCAGGATGCCGTCCAGGTTGCCTCGGAATTTCTGCTCGACCTCGGCTGCCGTGACCGGGTTTTCCGGGCTGGCACGGCGGTGCAGTTCCTCGTGGCGCAGGGTGCGGCCGTCCTTCGTGTGCAGCGTCAGGCGAGCGGCGTGGCGGAACGGCGCGCCCATGGCTTCCAGCTCGGCATCCTCATGTGCGGTGATGCGGCCGATCATCGCCATGATCTCCGGCGCGGCCAGCCTGTCTTCCGTGAAGGCCGCGGCCGTCACCTGGCCGGCCAGCGCCGTCACGGCCAGGCCGTAGAACAGGTTCATCTGCGCCGCGGTGATGCCGGCCGGCTTGTAGGTCCAGGCGCAGTGGACATAGGTCATGTGGCCGATGCCGACCTCGATGCGCTCGATGTCCTCCGCCTTGAGGCCGCCGTCCGCCATCACCTTGCGCAGGCTGTCCAGCGCGGCGTGGATGCTGGTGACGGTGGGGTACATCTTGAAGCCGGTGTTCAGCGTCTCCCAGGTTTCGCCCAGGCCGGCGGTCAGCTTCTCCGGCTTTGGCGTGCGGGCCAGGGAGGAGAGGAAGCCGCCATAGGGCGCCTCGAAGATGTCGCTGATGCCGGTGAAACCGCGCGCCGCCAGTTCAGCGGCGCGGACGCCGCTCTCCCCGGCGCGGCCGGCGTGCAGGCGCTTGACCATGGCGCCTTCCTGCGCCGCCATCAGCCCGGCCGCGCAGGACCCGGCGATGCCGAAGGCGTTGCGCATGGCCGCGGCGTCCAGGCCCATCAGGCTGCCGGCGGTGGCCGCCGCGACGATGGTGCCGCTGGTGCCCTGCGGATGGAAGCCGTTCAGGAACAGCGCCGTGGTCGCGGCATTGCCGACGCGGGTGCCGCATTCATAGCCGGCGACGATGGCGGCCAGCATCTGCCTGCCCGTGGCGCCGCGCGCCTCCGCGAAGCCGAGCGCGATCGGGCTGGTCAGGCTGTTCGGGTGCAGCACGCTTTCCTTGTGGATGTCATCCATCTCGAAGGCGTGGCCAGCGGTGCCGTTGCACAGCGCCGCCTGTGCCCAACTGCCGCGGGCGCCGGTGCCCCAGAGCGAGACGGCGGGCGTGGCGCCCTCGGCCAGCACCACCTGGTGCAGCAGCCGGGTCCAGGGCAGCGTGGCGCCGTGCAGGCATACGCCGATGCCGTCCAGCAGGTTCAGCTTGGCCTGGTCCACCACCCGGGCGGGCAGGTCCTCATACCGCAGGCCGGCGGCGAAGGCGGCCAGGTCGCGGGTGGCGTTGGGCAGCAGGGGGGCGGCTTCGGTGCTCATGGCGGACGATTCCTTTGCGTCTGATCGCCCCGAGGGTGAAGGCCCCAAGGGAGAAGGCCACCGGGGCGAAGGCCCCGGAGGCGTGCATCAGCCGCACGAAGTTTGGCCCGCCAGCATGCCGCGCCCGGCGCCTGGCTACAATGTCACCCCCAGGTCGGCGGCCTCGGCCGGGGTCAGGATGCCGCTGGCGCGCGGGGTCTGGTCCAGCTGCCACTTGATCAGCGCGGCCTGCACGCCGGCGTCGAACTGGTCGCCGGCGCGCAGCCGCAGCTTGGCCCTGAGCGCCGTCACCGCCGCGCCGGAGGAGCCGAAGCGCAGCCGCTTCAGGCCATCGGTGGGCTTGCCGGCGGCCAGCAGCCGCGCCTCGCGCCCGGTCAGCAGCATGTAGGTGTACTGCGCCACGTCGTCGTTGCGGCTGGTATCGGGCGTGTAGCTGGCGTCCACGGTGCCCAGTGCGCGGCAGAACTCGGCCCAGGGGCCGGTCATCCGGCCCTCGCGGAAATAGCCGGGGATCACCTGGCAGCCGGCGCTGTCGAACTTGATGGGGTAGCGCCTGGCGTCGTCGCCATAGGCGGCATGGATGTTGTCGCAGGGCAGCAGCGGGCCGTCCCAGTCGTCGCTGGCGCGGAACTGCATGGTGTTGTTGTCCACCCGGCGGGTGCGCAGCACCATCACCTGGCGTTGCTGCAGCAGCGCCGCCGGCAGCGGGTGCGGGCTGGTGGCCCGGTGGGTGCCCACCTTGTAGCCGTGCACGCCGGTGGGCAGCAGGTTGGCGTACTTGCCGGCGGGCAGCTTGGTCTGCACGTACATGTAGTCCGCGTTGCAGACGGTGGAGGCGGGGAAGCCGGCCATGCTGCCATCCGGCCGCAGAATGCCCAGCGTGCATTGGAAGGTCTGGTGGTCCGGCGTGCTCTCGTGCAGGTCCAGCGCCGGGCCGAACACCCCCATCGGCGACACCAGGGCGCAGCCGCGCAGCCCGAACAGCAGCGCCGGCCCGCGCTGCGGCCAGGCGGATTTCGGTGGCAGCGCGAAGCCGTTCAGCTCGGCGTGGCGGAACAGCGTCGCGGCGGTGATGCGGAAGCCGTCGCTGCTGGCGGCCTCGGCGGCCAGGCCGAGGTAATCCGGCGCGGCGCGGTCATCGGCCCAGCTGACCTTGGGCCGGTCCGCCTGCGCCAGCTGCGCCCAGAACGGCACGTCCGTGCCCCCCGGGCCGAGGAAGGCATTGATCTCGGCGCCGCCCTCGCCTTCCATCTGGGACAGAAAGAATTCGGGGTCGGGCAAGTCCTCATTGGCTGAACCGGGGACCTGGGCATAAAGCATACGCCCTGGCGAGGGCGGCAGCGCCAGGCCAGCAGCCACGGCAGCGAGCAACCCGCGACGTCCGGCGAACCCGTTCATCCCATTTCCCCGCATTGAACATGTTGTTTGAATCGAGTAGCGAATTTCGTCGTCTGCTACAATGAAGTCGACCGGCCAGGGCAGGAGAGACGGAGATGCTGCGGATTTGTGTCAGGGCCGCGCTGCGGCCCGGCCTGATGCTCCTGCCTGCGCTGCTGATGCTGGCCGGTGCCGCCCTGGCGCAGCAGGCCGGCGGCTTCCGCATCCGCAATGCCAGCCGCGTCGCGGTGTTCGAGCTGTATGTGGTGCCCGCGGGCAGCCCCACCTGGGGCAACGACCTGCTGGGCAGCGACGTGCTGGCCGGCGGCGGCCAGATGCAGCTGCGCGCACCCGGTGGCCAATGCGTGCAGGACGTGCGCGTGGTGTTCGAGAATGGCCGCGGCGAGCTGCGCCGCGGCGTGAACGTCTGCCAGGTGGCGGAGCTGGTGGTCGGCGCCGCCTCGCCGCCGGGCAGCGCCGACGCACTGGACACCGCCGGCCGCGGGCGCGGCGCGCCGGCGACGGTGGGCATGGCCAGCCGCGACCTGAGCCCGGCACCCGGCGGCCAATGCGTGCAGGACGTGCGCGTGG
>CAIMOR010000439.1 GCA_903843125.1 uncultured Rhodospirillales bacterium | reverse complement strand
CGGGCGGAGTGCGCAGGCGGAGGCGATTGCCGGGCACGCGCAGCGCGCGGGCGATGACGGCGTGGATGCTGAATGGGCCCTGGAAGTTGGCGAAGACGTCGTAGCTGTCCTCGCCCGGGTCATGCTCGGCGGTGACGCCGTAGCATTCGATGGGCGTGCAGGCGCTGCGCGGGTAGGCAACGTCGATGGCGATGCGGTGCGCGGCGGCGGCGAAGGCAGCCTCGGGGTCGCCGTAGCGGAAGTGGCGTTCGCTGGCCAGGTTGCCGCCCAGGCCGGCGTGCAGCACCGGCGCTTCGGGCGCCAGCGCCGCGACGGGGTCGGTGACGGCGGGTAGGGGCGCGTAGCGGATGTCGATGAGGTCGAGCGCATCTTCCGCCACGTAGCGGTCCGTCGCCACGACGATGGCGACGGGTTCGCCGACGTAGCGCACGCGCTCCACCGCGATGGGCCAGCATTCCATCGGCGCCTTGACGCCGACGACCAGGCTGGTGGTGCTGGCGCGGATGTCCTCGCCGGTGAGGATGGCGGCGACGCCGGGCAGGGCGCGGGCGGCCGAGGTGTCGATGGCCTCGATCAGCGCATGGCCGTGCGGGCTGCGCAGGATGGCGGCGTGCAGCGTGCCCGGTGGCGTGCCGCAGTCGTCGAAGTAGCGGCCGCGGCCGGTCAGCAGCGCCGCATCCTCGACCCGCGGCAGCGACTGGCCGACCCACTTGTCTCCGGGGCTGTCCATCAGTCGACGACGGCGCCGCTGCGGCGGACGATCTCGGCCCAGCGCGGCAGCTCGCTGGCGATGAAGGCGGCGAACTCCTCGGGGCCGAGCGGCATCGGCTCGGTGCCCAGGCTGGCCAGGCGGGCCTGCATCTCCGGCGCGGCGAGGATGGCGGCGCAGGCCTGGTGCAGCCGCTGGATGATCGGCGCGGGCGTGGCGGCGGGGGCGAGCAGGCCGAACCAGCCGGCGGTCTCGTAGCCCTGCAGGCCGGCCTCCGCCATGGTCGGCACCTGCGCCAGCGCCGGCACGCGATGGTTGACGGTGACGGCCAGCGCGCGGATCAGACCGCCCTTGACCTGCTCGATGACGTTGGGGACGAGCTGGAAGCTGGCGTCCAGCCGGTCGCTCTGCATGTCCAGCAGCAGCGGCGGCACGGCGCGGTAGGGCACGTGCGTCATGTGGACGTCGGCAACCTGTTCGAACTGCGTCCCGGCCAGGTGCTGGCTGCTGCCGTTGCCGATGGAGCCATAGGTGAGCTTGCCGTCCTGCGCGCGGGCGTAGGCGATAAACTCGGCGACGCTGTGCACCGGCAGCGCGTTGCGCACCACCAGCACGTTGGGCACGCGGATCATGCCGATGACGGGGGCGAAGTCCTTCACCGGGTCGTAGCCGACATTGCGGTACAGCGGCGGGTTGCTGCCATGCGTGCCGCTGGAGGCAATGACGAAGGTGTAGCCGTCCGCGGCTTCGTGCGCGACATAGGCGGTGCCGATATTGCCGGCGGCGCCGCCGCGGTTTTCCACCACCACGCGCTGGCCGAGCACGGGCAGCAGCTTGTCGGCGACGAGGCGGGCGACGGCGTCGCTGATGCTGCCGGGCGGGAAGGGCACGACGAAGCGCACCGGGCGCTCTGGCCAGGCGGCCTGGGCGCGCGCGGCGGTGGCGAGGAACGGCAGCGCCAAGGCGGCGCGGCGAGAGATCGGGGCCGGCCGGTCCAGGCCGCCACGCCCTGTGGCGCGTTGGCGATCGGACCGCTCAGTCCAGCGTGATGGGCGCATCGACGAACCCCTTGTAGCTCTGGCTTTTCGGCTTGCTGCAATCTTCGTCGCGGACATAGGCGATGGAGGATTTGCCGAGCAGGGCGGCCGGCAACACCATGACGCGAATGAAGCGGCTGGGGCGGTCCGCGGCTTGCGCGAAGACCGGTTCCGGCCCGCTTTCGAACCAGGCGCCGCCGGGGGCGTAGCTGGTGCTGTGGCCGTCGGTGTCGATGCGGATGCCGCCTTCCAGCAGGCAGCGGATGCCGGGGCCCTGGTGGGTGTGCAGGAAGGCGCAGCCGCCAGCGGGAAAGGCGACGCTGTCGCAGCGCAGCAGCAGCTCCGGCGCGAGCGTGACCGGCGTGGTCAGCTTCAGCAGCGTGCGGCCCTGGCAGGAGATGATCGCGCGGCCGTCATGCACCAGCTCGAACCGCCAGAGCGCGGCGCCGTGCGGGCCGGCGGTGAGCGTGGCGGCGCCCTTGCCGTGCCAGGCGGTGTCGTCGGTGAAGGTTTCGGCGCCGACGCCGATGCTGCCATGCACGACGTAGCAGATGCGGTTGTAGACATCGGGCGCCGGCAGCGTGAGGGCGGCGCCGGCGGCGAGGGTGTCTTCGAGCAGGCGGAGATGCCAGGCCATGGTTCAGTTGCCCTGCTGCAGCCAGATGGCGTTGGGGTGGAGGATGGTGGCGTTCCTCGCTTCCTCCACGCTGCGGACGCCGGATTGCGCGAAGGTGCCGCGGATTTCCTCCAGGAAGGCCGCGGTCTGGTGGTCGCCGCCTTCCTCGCCGAGGGCGGCCACGGCCCAGAGGAAGGCGCGGCCGGAGAAGCAGAAATCGGCGCCGGCGGCGAGCGCGCGGGTGACGTCCAGCCCGCTGCGGACGCTGCTGTCCAGCATCACCGTGGCGCGGCCGGAGAGTTGGGCGGCGATGGCGGGGAGGGTGTCGATGCTGGCGGGGGCGGCATCGAACTGGCGGCCGCCGTGGTTGGAGACGAGGACGCCATCGCAGCCGAGCTGCACCGCGAGCTCGGCGTCCTCGGGATGCTGGATGCCCTTGACGACGAGCGGGCCGTCCCAGATGTCGCGGATGCGGGCGATCACTTCCCAGGTCAGGCCGCTGTTCATGTTCTGCTGCACGAAGGCGGCGATGTCCTGCGCGCCCGGGTTGTCGCCGGCGTACTTCGCCAGGTTGGGGAAGCGCGGCTGGCCGTACCGCAGGCTGCGAAGCGCCCAGCGCGGGTGGCGCAGGATTTCGGCGATGACGTCGGGGCGGAACTTGAACGGCACCACCAGGCCGTTGCGGATGTCGTGCACGCGCTTCTGCCGGGCGGGGACGTCCAGCGTCAGCATCAGCCCATGCGCGCCGACCGCCTGGGCGCGGCGCACCAGGTCGAAGGAGATGGCGTGGTTGTCGCGCGGCACGCCGTAGAGCTGGTACCAGAAGACGTCCGGCGCCAGCGAGGCCAGGCGTTCCATGCCGACATTGGCGACGGTGGAGGAGACGTAGGGGATGCGCGCCTTCTGCGCCGCGGCGGCGAGGATGGCGTCCATCTCCGGCCAGATCATGCCGATATTGCCCATGGGCGCCACGCCGACCGGCATGGCGTAGCTGCGGCCGAACAGCGTGGCCGTGGTGTTGACCTGGCTGACGTCGACGCCGTAGCGCGGCACGATGCGCACCGCGTCCATGGCGGCGCG
>CAIMOR010000438.1 GCA_903843125.1 uncultured Rhodospirillales bacterium | reverse complement strand
TCCGTGGCAATCTGACGGTCTATGGTAGTGGTTCATCCATACCGGGGTATCTAACCACCTCCGTCGCTGCCAGTACCTATCAGCCGCTTCTTGGTTACGCCGCAGCGCACGCCGGAGCGAATACCGATATCACCAGCCTGGGCGGGCTAACCACTGCTTTGAGTGTCGCGCAGGGCGGAACAGGCGTCACCATCAGTAGCGGAGCAAACAGCGTCGTTCTCCGGGACGCATCCGCGAACATATCCACCAATGCAGCATTCATCGGCTTCACGAATATCGCTGCCGGCGCTTCAATCATTCTCACCACGTCATCCACACCTAACTACGTAGTCACGGGTTCTGGCGGTCAAACGTTCCAACTGCCCAGCGCGCTTACGTTGCCGGTTGGTGCCACCTTCACGTTTAATAACAATCAATCAAGCGGAGCAATTGCGGTCAACAATAACTCCGCTACGCTGGTCGTTAGCGTTCCATCGGGCGGATATGTAACCGTCACGCTTCTGACTAATTCATTTGCATCTGGAACGTGGGACGTTCACTATTCCACTCCGGCGAATGTCAGTTGGTCAACCAACACGTTCAATGTGCCCGCATCCATCACTGGCGCCACATGGAACAGCACAGCCGTTGGCCTACTTTACGGCGGCACTGGCGCCACCACGGCAGCCGGTGCCAGGGCCAACCTTGGCCTGGGCGGCGCGGCGCTGTTGGGGGTGGGCACCACCGCAGGCACTGTGGCAGCCGGCGACGACAGCCGGCTGGTGGCGAACGGCGCGGTGGTTTCCACCAGCGGCACCGGCGTTTCCTGGCAGGTGCTGACGGCCTACGGCCAGGTGGTCACCCGCTACCGCGATGCCGTCAACGCCGCGACCGTGGCCGGCGGCTTCGCGGGGCTGGAAACCACTTATGGCCTGCGGGCACCGAGCGTTGTCGCCACACAGAGCGTGACGATCAACACCGAGAGCTTGCTCGGCGGCGCGGACAGCGGCGCGCTGTTTAGTTTCCTTGATACGCACGGCTATCGCGTCGGCCGCGTGCTGACCTCCGGCACCTGGGACGTGCCGGCGCTGCGGGTGCGCGGTGCGCTGACCTTCGACACGCTGACCAATCTGCCGCTCGGCAGCGCTGGCGAGGCCGTTGCGGCGACTGCCAGCATGAGGCTGCTTGCTGTGGCAGGCAGCAACGGCGTGGCGAGCCTGGTGCAGGACGCCAGCGGACGCGTGCGGGTGCCAGCGTTGAAATCCTATGGAACCGTGGTGGCGACAGACTTCTTGAAGCGCGACCTGGTGGCGCAGACGCAGGTCGGCATTTCGGCCGTGGCGATCACCGCGCTGAACGCCAACCTGCCGACGATGCCGACCGGGCTGCCGCCCAGCCCGACGTTTTCGAACAGCGTGGCGACCTACGGCCTGGCGACGCGCCACGCTTCGGAAAGCATGGGCGTGGCGGTGACCGGCCGGCGCATCTGGGCGGTCTTCTACGGCCAAAATTCGGTGGTCGGCGGCGGCCCCGGCACCGCCACGGCCGAGACAGACGGCGCCTATGTGGTGCTGGCCTACTGCGACAATTACCCGACCGGCACATGGACGGAGTGCCTCTACATCTTGCCCACGGCCTACACCGGCAGCGGCGGCGCCGGCGTCGGCCGCTGCATCGACCCCGTGCTGTACACCGCGCCGGATGGGCGCCTGCTGGTGATGCTGAAAGCGACCGGCATCAGCAATGTCAACGACAGCACCATCACTAACACGGCGGTGATGGCATTCTTGATTCAGAACCCGCAGGCCCGTGCCGGGGCGTTTGTGGTCGGGCGGCTGAACTACCTGGGCGTTGGCAGGCCCGAGGCGCCCGCGATGCTGGGCAACGACGTCTACATGCTGAACGACCAGGCGAACGGCACCATCACCTGGGGCAAGTTGACCGCATCGGGGTCGGACAGCATCACCTATTCGGTACTGAACACGTTGCCGGCACTGCCGACGCTGCTGATTGGCGGTGTGCAGAACATCGCGCTGGAATGCTCATGGGCGCCGCTCTCCTCCGGCGAGGTGCTGGCGCTTTTCCGCACCCAGAACGGGCTGTACACGGCGACCTCCACGGCCGGCGTCACCGGCTGGAACACCGCGACGCAGTGGCTGCCGAGCAATGGCCGTGGCGACATCTACTGCAACCCAACCGGCGGAGCGCCGAATGGCTCGCGCGCCGCGATCATGCGGTCGCCCGACAGCGGGCTGATGATGGTGGTGTTCAACTTTCACGCGACGCAGCGCTACAACCCGACCGCCATTTTCAGCGCTGATGATGGCGTCACCTGGCCGTGGAGCTTCACCTTCGACCACTACCCGCGCAACGCCGCGTATTTCGCGCTGGCCTACGACGATGCCGGCCGCGTGCTGGTGGCGGGCGACCATGACCGAGGGTCACTGACCCAGGAGATGATCGTCTGGCGCTTCGTCGAGGATAGCGTCATCGCGGGTTCGCCGCTGCTCGAGAAATCCATCGTCGCCTATGGCGTCGTCTGAGGAGGCATCATGCTGAGCTTGATTTCGTCCGGCGCGCTCGCGTTGCCGCTGATGGGCCTGACGCCTGCGGCCGGGTCCGGCTGGCAGGTGTGGCAGCAGATCGGCGTGGCCGACAGCTACAGCATCAACAACCAGATCGACGGCGGCAGCCCGGCGGCGATGTACGGCGGCCCAGTGGAGAACGCGAACAGCGCAACCTTCACCGCCGGCACCTCCTACATGCAGTTGCCGGCAGCTGCAGGTGGCAGCTGTTCATTCATGGCGCTGGTGCAGGCGGTGATCAACCCCACCGCGAACAACACCAGCGTCGTCGCCCTGGGCGACAGCACGATTTCCAGCACCACGCTGACCAGCCCGGCCGTCGCGGTCACCAACGCGACGACGCTGACGATCACCGCGACGCACGCTTTCCTTCCCGGGCAGCCGGTGACGCTGGCCGGCTGGTCCGGCACAAACGTCAACGGCACATACAACATCGCCACGGTCAACGGCACCACGTCGTTTACCGTGATTACGTCCGGCGCCAGCGGCACGCCGACCGGCGGCAGCGTGGTCAGCGTCGTCTCGGGCAACCACCTGGCCATCGTCGGCGTCAGCACCGTGCCGACGATGCGCGCTTCCCGCGCGATTGCCGGCAGCATGGTCAATGCCAGCCTGACCTTCAGCGGCGGCGCGGCCACCAACTGGAACCTGCTGGCCGTCGTGTTCACGTCCGGTGTCGGCTGGACGCTGTACAACCTTACCACCGGACAGAGCGTGTCGGTCAGCAATGCCGGCACGCTGACGGCGAGCGGCGCCAACCTCAAGGTCGGCAGCAACTTCAGCACCTATACCGGCCAGTCCAACATCGCGTGGGCCGCCGAGACCTCTGCCGCGCTGGCGCTGAGCGACCTGCAGGCGATCCGCACGCAGCTGCTCGGCATCATGGCCGCGCTGTCCACCCCTATCACCGGCTTCTAAGGAGCGCAGCATGGACCCGTTAACCGACACGCACGGCCGCACCGTGCTGGTGACCGAAATCGGAGAGCAGCGGATCTTCACCGTGCTCTCCGCCGGGCTGGAGGTGCGCACGCCGCTGGACCACTCGGTGGAGGAGGGCATGGCGCAGGTGAACGCGAACGGGCCGGACGACCTCGGCCAGCCCGCGCCGGGCGGCTGAGCCATGGCCTGGGACGACAATGGCGCGGCGCCGACCCCGGCGCCCGACACTAACAACACGCAGGCGGCGAGCACCTCCTTCGTGCTGGGCCAGTCATCTACCGCGACGCCGCTGGCGAATGGCACCGCGACGGTTGGCACCAGCACACGATTTGCGCGCGGCGACCACGTTCATCCGACGGATACAAGCCGCGCGCCGCTGGCCTCGCCGACGTTCACCGGCACGCCGGCCGCGCCAACAGCGGCGCAAGGCACCAGCACGACACAGCTTGCCACCATGGCGGCGGTCAAGCGGCAGATGCTGGCGCAGAGCGGCGTGGCAGCGTCGGTTACCGGCACCACGGCGGAGACGCTCCTGGCC
>CAIMOR010000437.1 GCA_903843125.1 uncultured Rhodospirillales bacterium | reverse complement strand
TCGACATCGCCCGCCGCAACGACGCCATGTCGGCCATCATCCGCCCCACCATGAACCACCTGACCAACGAGATGGTCATGGATGATACCGCGGGGATGATCGGCTACATCGACGGCCAGGATGCGGCCAAGGCCGGCCCCATTGGCTGCGTCGGCTACTGCATGTCCGGCCGGCACATCACCAATGCGCTGACCCGCTTCCCCGACCGGATGAAGGCGGGCGCCTCGCTCTACGGCGTCGGCATCGTCACCGAGGCCGAGGACAGCCCGCACCTGCAACTGGCCAAGGCCGCGGGTGGCGAACTGTACTACGCCTTCGCCGAGACCGACCAGACCGTGCCCGACTTCGTCATCCCCAAGCTGCGCCCGGCGCTGGAAGCCGCCGGCGTGCCGAGCCAGGTGGACGTGTATCCGGGCACGTTCCATGGCTTCGCCTTCCCGGAGCGCCCGGTCTACGACCACCACGCCGCCGAGGACAGCTGGGCCAAGATCTTCGCCATGTGGGCGCGCCGCCTGAATTAGCCGGCGCTTCACATGTTCTGCCGGCGGTGTAGGATGCCGGCAGAACAACGGGAGAGGGCGGCGATGCGCAGGGATTTCGCCAGTGCGGTGCAGGCGGCGGTGGCCGACGAGGCGCAGCTGCGCGCCGCGCTGGCCGAGGCCGACATCGCCCCCCTGCTGATGGTGCTGGTGCAGCTGACCGGCGACACCGCGCTGCTGGACCAGGTGGCCCCGCATATCCAGGGCCCCTGGAGCTTCCTGGAAGCCGTGCCGCCGGCGCTGAAGGCCACGCTGCGCGACCGCCTGGTCGCGGTGCTGCAGGACTACGCCCGCGAAGGTCGCTCCGAGCCGCCCCGCCCCGACGAAGCGACGCTGCAACGCATGATGAGCGCCGGCGTCGGCCAGCCCGTGCCGGCCGAGTACATCCCGCTGCTGCTGGAGGAAATGCGCTTCACCGCCGAGGATCAGCGCGCGGTGCCGTGGCGCCGCAGGCCCGCCGGCCTTGGCCGCTTCCGCGTGCTCATCATCGGCGCCGGGCTGACCGGGCTGTGCACCGCGATCCGGCTGAAGGAAATGGGCATTCCCTTCACCATCCTGGAGAAGAACGCCGAGCTCGGCGGCACCTGGCTGGAGAACACCTATCCCGGCTGCGCCGTGGATACGCCGAACCACTTCTTCTCGTTCAGCTTCAACCCGAACGACCGCTGGTCGCGCCACTTCTCCCGCCGCGACGAGATCCTGGCCTATCTGCGCGACATGGCGGGGAAGTACGACCTGCTGCGCCATATCCGCTTCAACGTGGAGGTCGACCGCGCCAGCTTCGACACCCGCCGCGCGCAGTGGCAGGTGGAGTTGCGCCGGCGTGATGGCGTGACGGAAACGCTCAGCTGCAACGCACTGGTCAGCGCTGTCGGCCAGCTCAACCGCCCGGCGCTGCCGGACATCCCCGGCATCGACGATTTCGAAGGCCCGGTCTTCCACACCGCGCGCTGGGACCATACCGCGCCGCTGGCCGGCCAGCGCATCGCCATGCTCGGCACCGGCGCCTCCGCGATGCAGGCAGCGCCGTCCATCGCGCCGGCGGCGGCGCACCTGACGGTGTTCCAGCGCACGCCGCACTGGGCCATCAACAATCCGAACTACCACAAGGAAGTCCGCCCCGGGAACATCTGGGCGCTGGAGCACCTGCCCTACTACGCGCAATGGCTGCGCTTCCAGCTGTTCTGGGCCAGCTCGGACGGCTTCCACCACACCCTGTCTCCCGACCCCGGCTGGGGGCAGCCGGCGCTCTCGCTGAACGAGCCGAACCACCGCATGCGCGAAATGCTGGTGGCCCACATGCGCAGCGAGCTGGATGGCGACGAGGAACTGCTGGCCAAGGTCACGCCGGGCTACCCGCCCTATGGCAAGCGCATGCTGCGCGACAACCACTGGTACCGCATGCTGAAGCGCCCCAACGTGACGCTGGAGGACGGCCGCATCGCCCAGGTGGAAGCGGACGGCATCCGCATGCAGGGCGGCCGCTTCCATCCGCTCGACGTCATCATCCTCGCCACCGGCTTCCAGGCCAGCCGGATGCTCTGGCCAATGGAGATCGTGGGCCGCGCAGGTCGCAGCATCCGCGACCTCTGGGGCGAGGACGACCCGCGGGCCTACATGGGCATGACCGTGCCGGGCTTCCCGAACCTGTTCATCACCTATGGCCCCAACACCAACCTGGCGCATGGCGGCAGCATCATCTTCCACACCGAATGCCAGGTCCGCTACATCTGCCAGGCGCTGCGCGAGATGCTGGAACACGACCTCGCCACGCTGGAAGTCCGGCCCGAGGTGCACGACGCCTACAACGTCAAGGTGGATGCCGCCTGCCAGCGCATGGTCTGGGCGCATCCCGGCGTGACCAGCTGGTACAAGAACAAGCACAACCGCGTCACCGTCACCTCGCCCTGGCGCTTGCTGGACTACTGGCAAATGACCCGCGAATTCCAACCCGACGAGTTCATCGCCCGCCAGGGAGCCGACGCATGAGTGAACCGCTTCTCGTCCAGCGCGATGCCGGCATCACCTGGCTCCGCTTCAACCGGCCGGAACGCCTGAACGCCATCGACGCCGCCATGGCCTTCGCCTTCCGCGACGCCGTGCGTGCCCTCGGCGACGACCCGGCGCTGCGCTGCGTGGTGCTGGCCGGCGAGGGTCGCGCCTTCATGGCCGGCGGCGACATCACCGCCTTCGGCAGCCCCGACGCCATCGCCACCATCATGGACCCGATGCACGACGCGCTGGCGCTGTTGGCCAAGCTGCCGGTGCCGGTACTCGCCAGTGTCCAGGGCATGGCTGCCGGCGGCGGCATGAGCATCGCGCTGGCCGCCGATCTGGCGATTGCCGCCGACACCGCGAAGTTCAGCCTGGCCTATCTCCGCCTCGGCACCTCGCCGGATTGCGGCGGCACCTGGAACCTCGCGCACTTGGTCGGGCTGCGCCGCGCGCTCGGCATCGCCCTGCTGGAGGAAACGCTGGACGCGCCGGCGGCGCTCGCGGCCGGGCTGCTGAACCGGGTGGTGCCGGCAGCCGAATTGGGCACGGCCACCGCTGCCATGGCGCAGAAGCTGGCCGCCGGCCCGCGGGAGGCCAGTGGCCGCACCAAGCTGCTGCTGCGCGCCGCCGCCGGGCGAGACCTGCCGGCGCAGCTGGACGCCGAGAAGGCCAGCTTCTTGGCCTGCGCCGCCACCGCCGATTTCGCCGAGGGCGTCAGCGCCTTCCTCGGCCGCCGCGCCCCGGATTTCCCCGGACAGTAGTCGCCACGCCGCAAAGGAATCACCAGATGCGCCTCGGCCTGTTCATGATGCCGCTGCACCCGCCCGAACGCCCGATGCACGAGACGCTGGCGGAGGACACCGAAAAATCCCTGCTGGCGGACCGGCTGGGCTTCCAGGAGCTCTGGATCGGCGAGCATTTCTCGGCCTCGTCCGAACCCATCGCCTCGCCGATGATTTTCATGGCCAGCCTGCTGCCCGCTACCCGCCTCACCTTCGCCACCGGCGTCATCAACCTGCCGAACCACCACCCGGCGATCGTCGCCGCCGAGGTCGCGCAGTTCGACCACATGAGCCAGGGCCGCTTCATCATGGGCATCGGCCCCGGCGGCCTGGCCAGCGACTGGGAGCTGTTCGGCAACACCGACGCGGCGCAGCGCGGCAAGCGCATGCTGTCCCACATCGACACCATCCTGCAGATCTGGCGGCAGGACCCGCCCTACGCCATCGAAGGCGCCCGCATCACCAACGCCATCATTCCCGAATTCGGCGTCGGCACCATGCCGAAGCCGTTCCAGCGTCCGCACCCGCCCATCGCCATCACCGCCCGCAGCATGGACAGCTTCGGCGTGCGCACGGCGGCGGAGCGCGGCTGGTCCGTGGTCTCCGCCAACTTCGTCGCCGAACGCATCGTGGCCGGCCACTGGCGCACCATGGGCGCGGCCCTGGCCGCCCATGGCAAGCCGGCCAGCGGCGCCGACTGGCGCGTCTCCCGCAACTTCTGCATCGCGGCCACGGATGCGGAGGCGGAGGACCGGATGCTCGCGGCCGATGGCGCCAACCGCTACTACTTCCACTACCTCAGCACGCTGGCCCGCCGCGCCGGCCAGCTCGAAACCCTGAAACCCGCCAGCGACACGCCGGACGAGGCGGTGACGCTCGAAGCCATCATCCGGGACTGCGTGATCTGCGGCTCCCCCAGCACCGTGCTGGACCGGCTGGTCGCCTTCCGCGACCGCGTCGGCCCGTTCGGCCACCTGCTGATGGCCGGGCTGGACTGGTCCGGCGCCAATGCGGCGTGGGAGGCTGAAACCATGCAGCACCTGGCGCAGCAGGTCATGCCGCGCTTCCGCCAGCACGTCGCAGCCACCTGGGCCGCCGCCACCGCCTAGGTCAAAGCGTGGCGCCGCCCTGCTTCTGCACCAATTCCTGCAGCCGCCCGGCATCCTTGCGCGGCGCCTCGAAGCGCAGCGTCACCTGGTCGTCGGCGGCCGATATCTCGGCATGCCGGCGGTCGATCGGCCCCTCCCGCACCAGGCTTTCCAGCGCCAGCTTGGCCGCCTCGCGGTCGCGGAAGCGCGCGGTCACCGCCACGCTGCCGCTGGGGGCGGTGCCGCCCCGGTTGCCGTCCATCAGGTGCTGCGGCGGCACCGCGCGCGCGCCCTGGCTTGCCGTCGCGGAACTCGGATCGCTGGCCGGAAAGCTGCCTTCGACCCCCGCCTCCACGTTGCGGTCGGGCGTCAGGTGCGGATGCTCGTTCTGGTGATGCGTCTGGTTGGGCATGAGGAAGGGTCCCTTTCCACGTCCCCATCCCAACGTACCCCGCGCGCCGTGGTTCAGCCGGGCAGGCGTTCCTCGCGGTACAGCGAAAGCTTCTCCTGCGCCGCCTTGTCGCTGTAGCCGAACAGCGTCAGCGGCGTCTCCGCTCGCAACTCCAGCGCGTTCCAGCTGGGCACCACGAACAGGTCGCGCTCCTCCAGCCGGAACTCGCGCCCCTCCACCCGCGCGGTGCCGCGGCCTGCCACCACCACGAAGGTGGTGCCATCCGTCGCCCGCCGTGGCCTGGTCTCGAACCCCGCCGGCAGGTGCCGCACATGCGCCGAGATCGTCGGCATCACCGGGCCGCTGTTGGCCGGGTTGATGAACTCCAGCGCATGGCCCAGGTGCGGGTCGGGTGCATCGGCGCCGGCCACCGCCATCAGGCTCTCGCGCCATTGCGCGTAGGGGTAGTGGAAGATCGGCTGCTGCTGCGGCCGGCGTTCCGCCGTCGTCGCCCGGAACGGCCGCATGTTGCGGCCATACCTGTGCAGGTTGTCGCCGGCCGGGATACTCTCGCTCTGGCTCGGGTGTTCCAGCCGCTCGGCGAAGCTGGCGTCGTAGAAGCGCACGGTCGGAATATCCAAACCGTCCAGCCAGATCATCGGCCGGTCGCTGGTGTTGCCGTGGTCATGCCACTGCCAGTTCGGTGTCAGCACCAGGTCGAAGGGCTGCATGTAGCAGCGCTCGCCATCCACCGCCGTATAGGCGCCGTCGCCCTCGATGACGAAGCGCAGCGCGCACTGCGTATGCCGATGGCACGGCGCCACCTCGCCCGGCAATATCAGCTGCAACCCGGCATAAAGGCTGGGCACCACGGCGGAGCTGCCCGACAGGCCCGGATTCTCCAGTATCAGCACCCGCCGCTCGGCCTGCTCGGCGGAAATCAGGTCGCCGGCGCGCAGCAGGTAGTCCCGCGCCGGGCCGTATTGCCACAGGTGCGGCTGCGCCACGCTGCGCGGCACTGGCGTCACCAGGTTGGCCAGCACTTCCCACAGCGGGTAAAGGCTGTGCGGTGCCATCTCGCCGTACAGCTTCTCCAGCTGGGCGCGCTGGTCGTTGGGTTGCGCGATGCCGTCCATGGGTCGCCTCCTCCGTGCTGCCGGCAGGATAGCGCTGGAACCGCTACCCGCGAAACTCCGGCATCGTCGCATGCCCCGGCGCCGTGGCGCCGCGCCGCCGCAGCAGCAGCCAGGCGCAGCGCAGCATGATCAGCAGGTCGCCCCGCAACGTCACCTGTTCGACATAACGCGCATCCAGTTCCAGGCGGTCCTCCCAGGGCACCGCGTTGCGCCCGGCGGCCTGGGCCAGCCCGGCCAGCCCTGGCCGCACCCGCAGCCGCAGCGCCTGGCGGGGCGTGTACCGATGCGTGTAGCTCGGCAGCAGCGGGCGTGGGCCAACCAGGCTCATCTCCCCGCGCAGCACGTTCAGCAGTTGCGGCAGCTCGTCCAGCGCGCTGGCCCTGAGCCACCGGCCGAACCGCGTCATCCGCGCGGCGTCGTCGCCCGGGCCGTCGCGCAGGCTGCGCAGCTTCACCAGCACGAAGGAATGGCCGCCGCGCCCGGCCCGCGGCTGGGTGAACAGCACCGGGCTGCCCAGCGCCAGCCGCACCATGAGCATGGCGGCCAGCAGCAGCGGCGCGGCCAGCAGCAGGATCAGCGCGGCACCCGCCACGTCCAGCGCCCGCTTGCCCCAGCGTTCATACATGTCGGGCCTCGGCCTCCACCGCCAGGGACAGCAGCAGCCCCAGCGCGAACCAGGCCATGCGGTTGCCCAGGTCGGTGCTAACCATTACCGTCAGCGCTACCGGCAGGGTTAGCGCCGCCACCCGCGCCGCCCGGCCCGGCGCCACCCGGCGCGCCTGGCGCAGCGCCAGCAGCACCCCGCCGCCGAAGGCCGCCAGCCACAGCGCCAGGCCGGGCAGCCCACCCTCGGCCAGGGCTTCCAGCGCGTGGTTGTGCGGGTACATGCCGCGCCGCTCGCCAAAGCCGGCGGCCTGCGGGAAACCACCGGTGCCCAGGCCGAGCGGCGCCGCCTCGCCGCCCCAGCGCAGCGCCTCGCCCCACAGCAGCACGCGCGCCGGCGTGGCGGTGCTGGGTTCGCCGAACACCCGTTCCAGCGTGCGCAGCCCGGCGGCGCCGCGCGGCGAGGCCAGCAGCAGCCCCAGCCCGAACAATCCCGCCGTCAGCATGGCGCCGACCCAACCCAGCGCCGCCAGCCAGCGCCCCCGCAACACCCAGAACAGGGCCGGCGCGCCGGCCACCGCCAGCCCCGCCGCCAGCAGGGCCAGCCGGCCACCCGGCACCAGCACGGCGGCCGAAAGCACCGCGGTCAGCCCAAGCCAGCCCAGCCGCGCCAGCCCGCGCGCCTCCGCCACCCGCAGCGCGGCCAACCCGGCGGCGCAGGCAATGGCCAAGCCTGCCAGCTGGTACTGCACCCGCACCAGTTCGGTATCCGCGGCGTTGCCGCCCAGCACCACCTGCCCGGCCGCCACCCCCCAGGCGATCCCGCCACCGACCACGACGCCGATCACCACCGTCGCCGTGCAGAACCGCCGCAGCGCCGGCGTATCGGCGCCCACCAGCAACCCGGCCAGCAGCATCGGCGGCGCCAGCAGCACCAGGGCGGGCAGCTTCTCGGCCAGCACGTCGTCGGAAACGCTCCAGGCGCCGGCCAGCACCAGCCACAGCACCAGGCCCGGCGCCGCCGCCAGCGGCAGCGCCAGCCCGCGCCCCAGCCACCAGCGCCGCACCAGCAGCAGCACCACCAGGGAAGGCAGCAGCGCGGCGAAGGCCAGCGCCGTCAGGTCGAAGGGCAGGGCGGCCAGCCCGGGCACGGATTTCAGCGCGCCGGCGAAGTGCATCACCGCCGCCAGCGCCCCGCTGCCGGCGGCCAGAACGGCCGCCTCCGGCCGCCACGGCGCCGCGGCAGCGCTCACCAGAGCCCGAAGCCGCGGCGCCAGCCCTCGCGCAGCGGCAGCTCGGCCAGCCAGCGCGGCCAGGCCCACGGCGTCGGCTGCCAACCCAGCAGCACCATGGCGAAGACCACCCCGCCCACCGCCAGCGGCGCCGCCACCAGCAGCAGCACCAACAGCAGCGGTCGGTTTGGCACCGAGGGCCGCTGCTCCACCATCGGCGCCGAAACCACCCGCGCGGCGACGGTGCGGTCGGCGCCCACCACCAGCCCGGCGCGCTGCTGCTGGCCCAGCAGCTCGTACAGGCTCTGGCGCACGTAGAGGTCGGTCTCGCTCTCCAATTGCAGCCGCAGCGCCGCGACGCGCCGCGCCGCCAGCTCTGCCAGGTCGGCCCGCACCTTGGCTTCGGCGAAGCCATGCAGCCGGGCCAGCGCATCCAGCGCCGCGGCGCGGTCGCGATGCTTCAGCTCCAGGGAGAAGGTGATGCTGGCGGTGCTCTGGGTCACCGCCAGGTTGCGGTCCAGCCAGTTGCGCGCGTCGTCCAGGTCGGCGTCCAGCCGCAGGTCGAGCACGTCGCGCAGCACGCCCATCAGCCCGGCGCTGCGCAACCCGGTCAGGTAGTCCAGCAGCGGCGTGTCCTGCGCCAGCATCGCAACCGCCTCGGCCGAACGCAGCGCGTCCAGGTAGACGGCGAAGTTGCCGCCGGGGCGATTGTCCAGCAGGCCGCCATTGGCCAGCAGGCTGGCCGGCGACAGCAGCGAGGAGGTGGCGATGCCGGTGGATTCCGCCGGCGCCACCACGCCGCGGGCGACATAGCTGCGCGGCCAGGTCACCACCACCAGCGCGCCGAGCGCGAACAGCAGCAGGGCCGCCAGCGCCACGCGCCCGCGCACCGCCCAGACCCCGCGCAGCACCTGCTCCAGCGGCATGAAACGCCCCGATTGCCAAGGCCAGGGTGAGCCGATACGCCGCCGATTTCAACCGAGGGTGGTCAGGAAAGCGTCACGATCGTCAACAAACGGGAAACCGGCGCCGTCGCTCGCGCCACCAGCACCGGGGCCGCCGAGACCTGGCCATAGGCCAGGCTTTCCCACCCCTGCTCCAGCGCTAGCTGCAGCGGCGCGTCGGCCGAGATCGCCAACCGGGCCCGCGGTCCGGTCACGCCCGACTCGGTCAGCGCCCAATCGCCGGGCGCCAGCCGCCACCGCAGCGCCAGCGCCCGGAACGGCCCGCCGACGGTATCCTCGACCCGCCACTCGGCGCCCTGCACCGCCACCCGCCGCTGCTGCCCGCGGCCCCTGGCATCCCGCACCCAGCCGCCATCCGCCAGCCGGCCGCAGGCCGGCCAACGCGCGAACAGGAAGCGCGAAAGCCGGGGCATCTGGTCCTCGGCGTCGAAGCCGATGGTGTTGTGACCCGCCGTACCGGCCAGCGCCGCCAGCCACCATTCCCGCCCCGGGCCGGGGTTGTAGGCGCCGGTGCCGCCGTCCCGCAGCAGCGCGCCATGGCGGTCGGCCAGTTCGAAGTGCAGCAGGTCGGCCTGGCCCGGGCGGAACCGCAGCGGCCCCACGCGCAGCACGCCGCGGGCGCCGCCGGCCGACCATCCCTCCAGCCCCGCGGCCCGCCAGCGCCCGGCCCGGATGAAACCGCCGGCCTGCAACGCCCGCAAGCCCAGCCAATCGCAGCCGGGCTCGCGGCCGAATCCGGCGCCGCGGCCACAGAACAGCCGGGCCGCGCGTTCCAGGCTGGGCCGGGCGTCATCCGGCCCGGCCAGCGCCAGGTCGGCGAAGGCCGAGCCATCCTGGTGGCCCAGCCGCGGCGTGGCACCGGTCGCCGGGTCCGCCAACCGCCACAGCAGGTCGGTCGCCGCCGCCATGCGGGCCTGCGCCATCGGCGCCAGCCCCGGCGCGCCATGGTGCCGCGCCAGCCATTCCGCCACCGCCACCACGTCCAGCAGCAGTCGATGATAGCCGGTGCTGGCCTGGGCGAAGGCGCCATCCACCCCCACCAGCCGCATGATGTGCCGCTCCAGCCGCGCCGCCCCGCGCCGCGCCAGCGCGGCATCGCTCAGCGCCAGGCCGATGCCGAGCAACCCTGCGGCCTCGCTGACGGGGTGGTTGTTGTCCTGCGCCATGGCGTAGCCCGGCGCCGCGCCGATCCGCCGCGCATGCAGCGCCAGCAGCGCCCGCGCTCCGGCGGGTGGCGCCGCGCCCAGCAGCGCCAGCGCCAGGCACAGATGCAGCGCCCGCAGTGCGGCTTCCTGCCCGCAGGCCCAGTTCGGGCCGCGAAACGCCGGGTTCTGCCGCGCCCAATCGGCCAGCAGCGCGGCGGCGCGCGTGCCATGCCCGGCCTGCGGCGCCAGGCGCTGCGCCTGCGCCAGCAGCGGCAGTTCCGCCCAGCGATTGGCCTCCCACACCGGCCGCACGTCGCCGGCGCCGAACAGGTTCAGCTGCGCCGCCGGCACCTGCGCCGCGAAGGGGCCGTGCCAGGCCGGCAACACCACCGCGGCGGCGGCCTCTCGCACGGCAGCCGCGGCCGCCGGCGCCAGGTCGG
>CAIMOR010000436.1 GCA_903843125.1 uncultured Rhodospirillales bacterium | reverse complement strand
GGGCCTGCAGCTGCGCCTGTTGCTGGGCCGCGGGCACCACCGGGGCCTTCGGGTTCAGCACCTGGAAGATCAGCAGGATGCCCACCGAGGCCGCGATCGCCAGCAGAAGCCGCTTCTGGTCCATGGGGAGGGGTCAGCCTTTATCGGGTTGGTCGGACACTGATTGGTCGGCGCCGGGATGATCCGGCCCGGGGTGGTCATGCCCGGGGTGGTCGTGCCCGGGGTGGTCGGACATCGGGTGATCGGGCACGGGATCGTAGCCGCCGGGGTGCCAGGGGTGGCAGCGCAGCAGGCGCCGGGCGGTCAGCCAGGAACCGCGGGCGGCGCCGTGGCGGGATATGGCCTCCAGCGCATAGGCGCTGCAATGGGGATGGAAGCGGCAATGGCTGCCGATGATCGGTCGCAGGGTCCATTGGTAGGCGATGATGCCGCCACGCAACGCCTGCTGCGCCAGGTTCACCGGCGTTGTCGCCGAACGGTCACGGCAGCACCCCGGCCTGCCTCAACGCGCCGCGCAGGTCGCCGAGCAGTTGCTGCCACGGGCGGGTCCGGGTCGCGTCGCGTGCGATCGCCACCAGGTCGTAGCCGGGCATCGGCGCCTCGGCCACCGCCTGGCGGATGGCGGCCCGCAGCCGCCGCTTGCAGCGGTTGCGCACCACGGCGCCGCCGATCTTCTTGGTGGCGGTGAAGCCGACCCGCAGCCTGGCACCGGGCTGCGGCAGGGCCTGCAGCACCAGCCCCGGCCGGGCGGCCTTGCGGCCCCGTGCCGCGGCGCGCAGGAACTCGGAACGCTTGGTCAGCCGTGGTGGCAGGCGGGCCATGATGCGATGCCTGCTACCCTGCAACCTCAGGCGGAGAGCTTCTTGCGGCCCTTGGCGCGGCGATTGGCCAGCACCTTGCGGCCGCCAACGGTTTCCATGCGGGTGCGGAAGCCATGCCGACGCTTACGGACAAGCTTGGACGGCTGGTAGGTACGCTTCACGGTCAGTCTCTCCAGTCTGGCAGCGCGCCATGCGCAGCGTGCCGGAAGGCTCTGGGCCTCCGGCGAAGGGCGGCACCTATAGGGATAGGCAAGGCACTGCGTCAACCACGCGGCTTGTGCTGTAACAACGCCGTCGCCAGGGCGAACCCCTGGGGACGCATTCCGGAGGGTAGCATGAACCGCATCTGGCCATTGGCCCTGCTGCTGGCGGGCCTGGGCCTGGCCTGGGCCAGCGGTGCAACGCACTGGCTCTCGTGGGAGGCGCTGGCGGCCAACCGCGCCTGGCTGGCCGATACCGTGGCAGCCCGTCCGGTGGCGAGTGGCGCCGGATTCGTCGCGCTCTATGCCGCGGTGGTGGCCTTCTCGCTGCCGGTTGCGGTGTGGCTGACGCTGGCCGGCGGCTTCCTGTTCGGCCAATGGCTCGGCACCCTGCTGGTGGTGGCGGGGGCCGCGGCGGGCGCCTGCCTGCTGTTCCTGGCCGCCCGCCATGCGCTGGCCGAGTCGCTGGCGCGCAAGGCGGGCCCGCTGCTGGCCAAGGTGCGCCAGGGGCTGGAGACCGGGGGGTTCTGGTACCTGCTCTCGCTGCGCCTGCTGCCGGTGGTGCCGTTCTGGCTGGCCAACCTGGCGCCGGCGGTGGCGGGCATGCGCTTCGCGCCCTTCGCGCTGGCCACGCTGGTGGGCATCATCCCGGGCACCGCGGTGTTCTGCGGCATCGGCGCCGGCCTGGGGGAAGTGTTCGCCACCGGCGGTCGGCCGGACCTGAAGGTGATCTTCGCGCCGCAGATCCTGCTGCCGCTGCTCGGGCTGGCCGCGCTATCGCTGCTGGGCGCCTGGTGGCGCGGAAGGAAGCCGGCCCATGGCTGACGTGGATATCGCCATCATCGGCGCCGGCGCGGCCGGGCTTTCGGTGGCCGCGGTGGCGGCGCAGCTGGGGTTGAAGGTGCTGCTGGTGGAACGCGGCCGAATGGGCGGCGACTGCCTGAACTACGGCTGCGTGCCCAGCAAGGCGCTGCTGGCCGCCGCTCATGCCGCCGCCGAGGCACGCCGCGCCGGCCAGTACGGCGTGCGCCTGCCGCCACCCGAGATCGACTGGGCCGCCGTGCAGGCGCATGTCCATGGCGCCATCGCCCGCATCGCCCCGATGGACAGCGTCGAGCGCTTCACCGGGCTGGGCGTGGAGGTGGTGCAGGCCAGCGCGCACTTCACCCGGCCGAACGAGATCGAGGCCGGGGGTCGGCGCATCCGCTTCCGGCGCTGCGTCATCGCCGCCGGCAGCGCCGCCATCGTGCCGGGCCTGCCCGGGTTGGACCAGTTGCCGTGGCTGACCAACGAGACGCTGTTCGAGCTGACCGAGCCGCCGGGGCACCTGCTGATCCTCGGCGGCGGGCCGATTGGGCTGGAGATGGCCCAGGCGCATGCCCGGCTGGGTTGCCTGGTGACGGTGCTGGAAGCCGCCCCCCGGGTGGCGGCACGCGAGGACGCGGCGTTGGCCGCGCCGGTTCGCGCCGCGCTGGCAGCCGATGGGGTGATGTTCCGCGAGGGCGTGAAGGTGGCGCGGTTCGAGGCGCTGGACCCCGACCGGCCGAAATCCGAGCGTGGCGTGGTCGCGGTGCTGGAGGATGGCGAGCGGGTGGCCGGCACCCACCTGCTGCTGGCGGTCGGCCGGGCGCCGCGGCTGGCCGGGCTGGACCTGGAGGCCGGCCAGGTGGCGCATACTCCGCGCGGCATCAGCGTGCTCGGCACCCTGCGCAGCACCAGCAACAAGCGGGTCTGGGCGGTGGGCGACATTGCCGATGTCGCCGGGCTGGGGCCGCGCGCCTTCACCCACGTGGCCAGCCAGCACGCCGGGGTGCTGGTGCGCTCCATGCTGTTCCGCCTGCCCGGCGGCGGGGTGGACTACACCGCCCTGCCCCGGGTGACCTACACCGACCCCGAGCTGTGCCAGGTGGGCATGACGCAGGCCGAAGCCGAGGCGGCCGGACACCAGGGCGTACGCGTGCTGGACTGGCACCTGAACGAGAACGACCGCGCGATCGCGGAGGGCCGCACCGAAGGCCTGGCCCGGCTGGTGGTGGACGGCAAGGGCAAGCTGCTGGGCGGCGGCATCACGGCGCCGCGGGCCGGCGAGATGGCCGGCGTGCTGGGGCTCATGCTGGGCCGCAGGCTGCCGCTCAGCACGCTGGCCGGGCTGGTGGTGCCCTACCCGACCCTGGCGGAAGCGTTGAAGCGGGCGGCCGGCAGCTATTATACGCCCAAGCTGTTCGGCCGGGTCAGCCGGGGGCTGGTCAAGGCGCTACGCTGGTTGCCTTAGCTTCGAGGCAAGCCGGCCAAGCCTTACCAATCGGCAACGTGGCAGCAGGTTGCTGCAACTTGCGCCAGTCTGCGCTATTCATGCTGCAACTGCGAAGGACGCCATCCCATGGAACGAGTTCTCGAGGGCCGCACGGCCCTGGTCACCGGCAGCACCAGCGGCATCGGCCTGGGCATTGCCCTGTTCTATGCCAGGGCTGGCGCCCGCGTGATGCTGAACGGCTTCGGCAAGCCTGAGGATATCGCCAAGGCGCGCGCCGAGGTTGGCGCCGCGATGGGCGTGGCCGAGGCGCCCTATACCGCCGCCGACCTCTCGAAGGCCGAGGGTTGCCGCCAGATGGTGGCGGACGCGCTGGCCGCGCTGGGCAGCATCGATATCCTGGTGAACAACGCCGGCATCCAGTTCGTCGCCCCGATCGAGGAGTTCCCCGAGGACAAGTGGGACCTGATCATCGCCATCAACATGAGCAGCAACTACCACGCCATCAAGGCGGCGCTGCCGGGCATGAAGGCCAAGGGCTGGGGCCGCATCATCAACATCGCCTCGGCGCACGGCCTGGTGGCGTCGCCGTTCAAGTCGGCCTACGTCACCGCCAAGCACGGCGTGGTCGGGCTGACCAAGACGGTGGCGCTGGAAGTCGCGCAGCTCGACATCACCTGCAACGCCATCTGCCCCGGTTTCGTCCGCACACCGCTGGCCGAGGCGCAAATTCCGCCGCTGGCGGCCAAGTTCGGCGTTTCCGAGGAAGCGGCGCTGAAGGACCACCTGCTGGAGCACCAGCCCAGCAAGAAGTGGGTGGAAGTGGACGACGTGGCGCAGATGGCGCTGTGGCTCTGCGGCCCGAACTCCGGCGCCATGAACGGCAGCGCCTTCTCGGTCGATGGCGGCTGGACCGCCGCCTGATGGATGACCAGTACCTGAAGGACTCGCCGGTCGAGCGGCCGCCGGAACACGAGCGCGCGCCCGCGCGCCCGGCGGTGGCCCGCAGCGAGACGCGGCGGATCAACCTGGCGCTGCAGGGCGGCGGCACCCATGGCGCCTTCACCTGGGGCGCGCTGGAACGCCTGCTGGAAGACGAGCGGCTGGAGTTCGACGGCGTCTCCGGCACCTCGGCCGGGGCGATGAATGCGGCGATGTTCGTGCAGGGCCTGGCGGAAGGCGGCCGCGCCGGTGCGATTTCCCTGCTGGAGCGCTTCTGGCGGCAGATCGCCGGCGGCCATGCGCTGAGCCCGCTGCAGAACACCCCGATGGAAAAGCTGCTGTGGGGCCACGACCTGACCTACAGCTTCGCCTACAATGCCTTCGATGCCATCTCGCGCCTGGTCTCGCCCTACCAGGCCAACCCGTTCAACAGCGAGTTCAATCCGCTGCGCCAGGTGGTGGAGGAGTTCCTCGACTGCGAGTTGCTGCGCGCCGACCCGCGCGCCATCCGCCTGTTCGTCTCGGCCACCAATGTGCGCACCGGCAAGCCGCGGGTGTTCAGCCGGGCCGAGATGAGCCCGGACGTGGTGCTGGCCAGCGCCTGCCTGCCGAACGTGTTCAAGGCGGTGGAGATCGACGGCGAGAGCTACTGGGACGGCGGCTATGTCGGCAATCCCGCGATCTGGCCGCTGTACTATGAACGGGGCGCGCCGGACATCGTGCTGGTGCAGATCAACCCGATGGAACGCCAGGAAGTCCCGAAGACCACCGCCGACATCATGAACCGGCTGAACGAGATCAGCTTCAACGCGTCATTGATGGCGGAGATGCGCGCCATCGATTTCGTGCAGCGGCTGCTGGACAGCGGCCGGCTGGAACAGCCGCGCTATCGCCGCATGTTCCTGCACGCCATCGAGGATGAGGAGCGGATGCGGAAGTTCAAGCTCAGCACCAAGTTCAATGGCAGCTGGGACTTCCTGCAGACGCTGCGCCAGTTCGGGCGCGAGGCGGCGGATAAATTCCTGGCGACGCATTTCGACAGCCTGGGCCGGGATTCGACCCTGGACATCCAGCGCTACCTCTGACCGGCGCGGCGTGCCGCCGTGGCGCGGCTCAGCCGGCTGCGGTCAGGAGACCGCCCAGCCGATCAGCGCGGTGATGCCGACCACGATCATCAGGGCGCGGATGAGGTGGAACACCTCGCCGCGGGCCTCGCCTTCCTCCGGCTTGGCCAGACGGATCTGGCGCGCCGTGGTGCCGGTGCGGCCGGCGCGGACGCGTGGCAGCTCGTCGGAAACATAGTCGGTCGCCATGACGGTAACCTCCTCCGAAAAAACCCGCCCGGGCGTGATGCCAGGGCCCCCAGGCTCCACCCCCCGATGGGTGAAGAGTAAGACGATGCCGAACTCGTGCGACGGGTTCGGAAAATTAGAACCCTTGACCAAGTAATCGTTTCGTCCGCTCTCGGCAAGAGTTTATCCACAGTTGCCTGCCATAAGTGAGACTCGGCGACGGCGGCTGGTCGATTCGCCGAGTTTCGCACCAGGGCCGCAATCCTGGCCTGGGTGATCCTTTATTGGACCTAACTGTCGGCAGCGCGCTGCCGAGGGCCCGGAACGGCAGCAGGAACGGCAGGCGCGGCTTGCCGTTGCTGCCAGCAGATGTCCGCCACCTGCCAAGACCGCCCGCCCTCCGCAGCCCTCGGCCAAGCCCGCCCAGGGGCCTTCCCGCCCACGGCCATCGCCATTCCCGCGCGGGACGAGGGCGACTACCTGCCCGGCTGCCTGCTGGCGCTGGCGCAGCAGCGCGGGCCGGCGGCGGCGCCCTTCGATTACAGTGGCGTCACCGTGCTGGTGCTGGCGAATGGCTGCACCGACGCCACCGCCGACATCGCCCGCGCCATGGCCCCCGCCCTGCCCTTTCGGCTGGAGGTGCGGGAGGTGACCCTGCCGCCCCGCCTGGCCCATGCCGGCGGTGCCCGGCGCACCGCGATGGATGCCGCCGCCGCGCACCTCGAACGGCAACGCGCCCTGCCCCGTGCCGCGCTGCTCAGCACCGATGCCGACGGCCGCGCCGGGCCGCATTGGCTGGCCGCCAACCTGGCCGCGCTGGCCGCCGGCGCCGATGCCGTGGCCGGCGCCATCGAGCCCGACCCGGTGGATGCCCGGCGCCTGCCGGCCTGCCTGCGGCGGCGCGAGGCACAGGAGGCGCGCTACGCCGCGCTGCTCGACGAGATCGCCGCGGTGGTCGACCCCGACCCGAACGACCCCTGGCCGCGCCACGCCGCGCATTCGGGCGCCTCTATCGCGCTGACGCTGGAGGCCTATCGCCGGATCGGCGGGCTGCCGGCGGTGCCGTCGGGCGAGGATCGCGCGCTGTTCGAGGCGCTGATGGACGCGGAGATGCGGGTGCGGCACTGCCCCACCGCGCGGGTCACGGTGTCCTGCCGGCTGGATGGCCGGGCCGCCGGCGGCATGGCGGACACGTTGCGCCAGCGCCT
>CAIMOR010000435.1 GCA_903843125.1 uncultured Rhodospirillales bacterium | reverse complement strand
CCACCGCGAGATCCTGGCCGCCGAGGGCGCGCTGGACCTGCTGCGCGAGACCGGGCAGCTCTACCTGTACCGCGACCGCGCCCAGTACGGGAAGGACGCCGCCAGCTGGGCACTGCGCCAGCGCCACGGCATGCGCATCGAGTTCCTGGAGGGCCTGGAGGCGATCCGCGAGCTGGAGCCGGATATCCGCGGCAACTACCAGCTCGGCGTCTTCATCCCGGAACAGGGCAGCTGCATCAACCCGAAGCGCCACGCCGAAGTGGTGGCCAACGGCGTTCGCCGCATGGGCGGCCAGGTGCTGCGGCAGGAGGTCGCCGGCCTGCTGGTCGAGCACCATCGCGTCGTCGGCGTGCGCACCGCCGTCGGCGAACGTCGCGCCGACGCCGTGGTGCTCGCCGCCGGCGCCTTCTCGGCGCGACTGCTGGCGCCGCTCGGCATCCGCGTGCCGCTGGAGAGCCAGCGCGGCTACCACGTCATGCTGCCAAGCGCCGGCATCAGCCTGCAGCGACCGGTGATACCGGCCGACCGCAAGGCCTTCATCAGCCCGATGGAGGCCGGCCTGCGGGTGGCCGGCACGGTGGAGTTCGGCGGCCTGGACCGCGCGCCGACACCCTACCGCGCCGACCTGCTGCTGGAGGACCTGCAGCAGGTCTTCCCGCAGGCCAGCACCGCGGGGCTGCAGGGCTTCTGGATGGGCCACCGCCCCTGCCTGCCGGACAGCCTGCCGGTGGTCGGCCCGGTCAAGGCCTGGCCGGGCCTGTGGTGCGCCTTCGGCCACGGCCATCTTGGCCTGACCGGTTCCGCCCCCACCGGCGCGCTGCTGGCCGCGGCCATGCTGGGGCCAAGGCCGAACCTGGACCTGGCGCCCTACGCGGTGGAACGCTTCGGTTGAGCCGGCTGCGCCCGGGCTCGCGCTGTCGGGCTAGTATTCCAGCTCGTAGCTGAGCCCGACGCGGTCGCCCGCCGGCCCGGTGGCGGTCTGTCCCTCCAGCTTCAGCCGCGGCGCCACCTCGTACTGCACGCCCACCCCGGTATTGCCGCCGGTGCCCTGGCGCAGGCCCAGGTACAGCCCTGGCGCGACGTAGCGCCCGGCCTCCAGCGCGGCGCCGTTGGCGTTGGTCGGGTCGCTGGTCACGCCCAGCCGGTCCAGCCCCAGCCCGCTGCGCACCCGGTCCAGCACGCCGCTGCTGCTGGCCGCGCCGGTCAGCTCCGCCACCGCGCCGGCCAGCTGGGCAATCTCGAACGGCGACAGGTTGCTGGTCGGCCGGTCGAAGATCAGCCGCGCCAAAATCTCGTCCTGCGGCAGCTCCGGGGCGCTGCTGAACGTCACCTGCGGCGCGGTCGCGGTGCCGGCGATGGCGACCGTCAGCGTCGCGCTGCTGGTGGTGGTGCTGGCGGCGAAGTCCAGCTGCGGCACCAGCGTGCCGCTGGCGAAGCCGATGTTGCCGCGCTGGAAGGTCAGCTGCCGCGCCAGGATGCTCAGCGTACCCCGCGTCAGCT
>CAIMOR010000434.1 GCA_903843125.1 uncultured Rhodospirillales bacterium | reverse complement strand
GACCGCAACGGCGCGCTGCGCCTGGCCGCGCTGAACCCGCGCCCGCTGGAGGGTGACCGCGTGCTGCAGCTGTGGGCGCTGCCGCCGGGGGCCACGGCGCCGACCTCGCTGGGCCTGATCCCGGCCAGCGGGCAGGTGACCGTGACACCGAGCACGGTGCGGCCGCAGCCGGGCATGCTGATCGAGATCAGCCTGGAAGCGCCGGGCGGTTCCACCACCGGGCGGCCGACCGGGCCGGTGCTGTTCGTCGGCCGGCTCACGGCCGCCGGAGCCTCCTAGCCCTCCACCCGGCGCCGCATCCGCCCGCGGCGCCGGCCTGGGCCGGCTGACCGCGGCGGACCGCAGGGCCGGCCCGGGCGAAGGCGCCCGCGGGTCAGAACTTCACGCGGTCGCCGCCCTTCAGCGCCAGCATCTCGCGCGCCTCGGCCGGGGTGGCGATCTCCAGGCTGAGCTCCTCCAGGATGCGGCGGATCTTGGCCACCTGCTCGGCATTGCTCTTGGCCTGCACGCCGCGGCCGAGCCAGAGGCTGTCCTCCAGCCCGACGCGCACATTGCCGCCCATGATGCCCGCCATGGTCACGAAGGGCATCTGGTTGCGCCCGGCCGCCAGCACGGACCACACGTAGTCCTTGCCGAACAGCCGGTCGGCGGTCTCCTTCATGAACAGCAGGTTGCGCTGCTCGGCGCCGATGCCGCCGAGGATGCCGAAGATGGTCTGGGTGAACAGCGGCGGCTCCACCACCTTGCGGTCCAGCATGTGCGCCAGGTTGTACAGGTGGCCGACGTCGTAGCACTCGAACTCGAACCTGGTGCCCTCGCCCTTGCCCAGGCGCTGCACGATCTGCTCGATGTCCTTGAAGGTGTTGCGGAAGATGAAGTCGGTGGTGCCTTCCAGGTAGGGGCGCTCCCACTCATGCTTGAACTTCGTGATGCGGGCCGCGCTGCCGCTGATGTTGAAGTTCATGCTGCCCATGTTGAGGCTGCACATCTCCGGGCTGGCCTGGATCGGCGCGGCCAGGCGCTCCTCCACCGTCATGCCCAGGCCGCCGCCGGTGGTGATGTTGATCACCGCGTCCGTGCTCTGCTTGATCACCGGCAGGAACTGCATGAACACCGCCGGGTCCGGCGTCGGCCGGCCATCGATCGGGTCGCGCGCGTGCAGGTGAATGATGGCGGCGCCGGCTTCTGCCGCGGCGATGGACTGCTCGGCGATCTCGGCCGGCGTGATCGGCAGGTAGTCGCTCATGCTGGGGGTGTGGATGGCGCCGGTGACGGCGACGCTGATGATGACTTTGGCCATGGCGCTTCTCCCGTATAAACTCGGCGTATTGTCGCGCCACCGGAGCGGGACGCAAAGGGGGGGTATGGCCATGCGCATCCTGGTTCTGGGCGCCGGCGCGCTGGGCGGCTATTTCGGCGGCCGGCTGGCCGAGGCCGGCGGCGACGTCACCTTCCTGGTGCGGCCGAAGCGGGCGATGCAACTGGCCGAGCACGGCCTGGTGCTGGAAAGCCAGTTCGGCCATGCGAGCCTGCGCGTCAACACGGTGGGGCAGGCCGGCCCGGGCTACGACCTGGTGCTGCTGACCTGCAAGGCCTACGACCTCGATGCCGCCATCCAGGCCATTCGCCCCGCCATGCAGGCAGGCACCGCGGTGCTGCCGGTGCTGAACGGGCTGAGCCACATCGAGACGCTGACCACGGCGTTCGGTGCCGGGAACGTGCTGGGCGGACTGGCCAAGATCCAGGCGACCATGGCGGCCGACGGCACGGTGAAGCAGCTGAACGACTGGCGCTGGCTGACCTTCGGCGAGCTGGATGGGCGCATGAGCGGCCGCGTGCTGGCGCTGGCCGAACTTGCGGCGAAGGCCAAGGGCCTGGTCGCCACGGCGGTGCCCGACATCCTCGCGCAGATGTGGGAGAAGCTGGTGCATCTCGGCACTTCGGCGGCCGGCACGGTGCTGCTGCGCGCCAATACCGGGGAGATCGTGCGCGCCGGCGGCAGCCCCTTCCTGCTGACGCTGCTGGACCGCAACGCCGCCATTGCCGCGCATCACGGCTACCCGCCCAGCGCCAGCTTCCTGGAGGGCTTCCGCCAGGTCTTCAGCGACCCGGCCGGCGGCTACAGCACCTCCATGCTGCGGGACCTGGAGGCCGGCGGCCGGATCGAGGCCGACCACATCCTCGGCTTCATGCTGGCGGCGGCGAAGCGGGCGGGCGTGCCGCATGAGATCCACGAGGCCGCGCTGCTGCACGCCAAGGCCTATGAGCAGCGCCGCGACGCCGGGCGCCTGCCGCGCTGATGCTGCGCTTCGGCGACGGCACGCTCTCGGCCGCGGTGAACCCCGACGGCGCCGAGCTCAGCAGCCTGCGCGATGCCGCCGGGCGCGAGTACCTGTGGCAGGCCGGCCCGGCCTGGCCGCGCCACGCGCCGCTGCTGTTCCCCATGGTCGGGCGGCTGGCCGGGGACACGTTGCGCCATGGCGGCGCGACGTATCCGCTGAAGCAGCACGGCTTCGCGCGGGACCGCCGCTTCACCCTGGCGGCGCACGGCGCCAGCGGCTGCCGCCTCACGCTGCGCGACGATGCCGAAACCCGCGCGGCCTACCCCTTCGGCTTTCTGTTGGCGCTGGACTTCGCCATCGCGGACGGTGCGCTGACCATGACCGCCACGGTCCACAACCCCGGCGCGGAGCCGTTGCCCTTCGGCTTCGGCTTCCACCCGGCCTTCGCCTGGCCGCTGCCGGGCGCGGCTGGCCGGGCCGACCACGCGCTGGTGTTCGAGCAGCCGGAGCCGGCGCCGATCGGCCGGCTGCCGGATGACCGTTTCGCCCGCGCGGTGGAGCCCAGCCCGGTCCAGGGCCGCACCCTGCCGCTGGGCGATGCGCCGTTCCTGCCCGGCGCCGTGGTGCTGGAAGCGCCCGCCAGCCGCAGCCTGCGCTACACCGCGCCTGGTGCCCGCACGCTGCGCCTGGCCTGGCAGGGGCTGCCGCAGCTGGGGCTGTGGACGCGCGCCGGCGGCGACTTCCTCTGCATCGAGCCCTGGCATGGCTATCACAGCCCGCCGGGCTGGGACGGCGCGTTCCGCGACAAGCCCGGCCTGGCCCGGCTGGCCCCCGGCGCCAGCCAGGCCTTCACCCTGGTGATCCGGCCGGAGTGAACCATCGCGCCGCTGCGTCGCTAAGGCCCCTGGCAACCACGCAGGAGGACGCCATGGCGGACGACAAGGTAGAAGGCGAGGGCAGCTACACCGGCGCCAAGCAGTACAATGACGGCGTGAAGCGGACGGTGCAGTCCGGCAAGGTGGAACAGGCCGCGCGCGACGCCGCGAAGCAGCCGGAAGACAAGGCCGCCGAAGCCGAGGGCAAGCGCCACAGCCATGGCGAGGACCCGCAGCTGAACCGCAAGTGACCAGCGGTGCCGCGGCGGTTCAACCCGCCGCGGCCAGGCGCCTCAACGCCTGCATCTCCACCTTGCCGAGCGCGGTACGCGGCAGCGCCGGCACCACCACCACGTCGTGCGGCTGCTTGAACCGGGCGAGTTGGCCCCGGAAATGCGCCAGCACCGCCGCCCGCTCGAAGTCCGGGCCGGCGACCACCACGGCCACCGGCACCTCGCCCCACCGCGCATCCGGCCGGCCGCAGACCGCGCCTTCCAGCACGCCGGGAGCGTCGCGCAGCACGCGCTCCACCTCGGCGGGGTAGACGTTCTCGCCGCCGCTGATGATGACGTGCTTGAGCCGGTCGGTGAACCACCAGCGGCCGGCTTCGTCGACGCGCCCGGCATCGCCGGTGGCGAACCAGCCGTCCGCGTCCAGCGCCGGCGTGGCGGGCCAGTAGTGCCGCAGCGTGTTGGCGCCGCGCACCAGGATTTCGCCTTCAGGTGAAAGCCGGGCCTCCACCCGCAGCCCTGGCCGCCCGATGGAGCCAGGGGCGGCCAACGCCTCCTCGCGCGACTGGTAGATCGCGATCGGGCAGGTCTCGGTGGCGCCGTAGACCTGCTGCACCGGTATGCCGCGGGCATGGAACGCGCGGATCAACGGCAGCGGCACGTCCGACGACCCGGCGCCGATGGCGCGCAGAGAACCGAAGTCGGCCGTCGCCCAGCCGGGATGCGTCACCAGCGCCTGCATGATCGCCGGCACCAGCAGCGTCAGCGTCGGCCGGTCCGCGGCGCAATGGGCGAAGAACGCGGCGGCCTCGAAGCGCGGCAGCAGCACCACCTGGGCGCCGATGCTCAGGGCCGGGGTGGTCTGGATATTCAGCCCGCCGACATGGAACAGCGGCAGCACGGTCAGCACGCGGTCGGCGCTGGTCATGCGGTGCATGTCCACGCCGTTCAGCGCATTCACCGCCAGCGCCTGCTGCGTCAGCACCGCGCCCTTCGGCCGGCCGGTGGTGCCGCTGGTGTAGACCAGCAACACGGCGTCCTCGGCGCCGCCCACGGCCGGCACCGCGCCCGCGCCCCAACCGGCTGCGACATCCAGCGCATCGGCGCGCAATGCCTGCGCCGCGGGCAGGAACTCCGGCGTGGCGCAGAGCAGCGCGGCGCCGGCATCGGCCAGGATGAAGCCGAGTTCCGGTGCCGCCAGCCGCCAGTTCAGCGGCAGCAGCATGGCGCCGAGCCGGGCGCAGGCGAACAGCAGCACCAGCTGCTGCGGATGGTTGGCGCCGAGGAAGGCCACGCGGTTGCCCCGCCCCACGCCGCGCGCCGCCAGCGCCGCCGCGCAGTGCCGCGCGGCCGCAGCCAGCGCGCCGTAGCTCATCACCTGGCCGTCGAAGCGCAGCGCCGGCGCGCTGGCGTCAGCGCGTTCCGGCCACTGCCAGATCATTCGTCGCGCTCGCCGCTCTCATACAGTGCGCCGCGCCCCAGCCGGTCGATGCACAGCTCCGCCGTCCAGGGCAGCATCAGGCTGCCGCAGCGGCTGTCGCGATAAATCCGCTCCAGCGGCAAGCTCTTCAGCATGGATTGCCCGCCGCAGGTCCGCACCGCCTTGGCCGCCAGGGCGTTGGCGTTCTCCATCACGGTGTACTGCGCCGCCCAGGCGCGCAGCACCTGCTCCTTGGAGGGATCGGGCCGCGCATCGCTGATGGCCTGGAACCACAGCGCCTTGGTCTGTTCCAGCATCACCCGCATCTCGGCCACCGCGATCTGCTTGGTCGGGTACATCCGGCGCTTCACCGGCGGCATGCCCGGCCACTCCCCGCGCAGGTATTTCACGGTGAAGTCGTAGGCCGCCTGCGCCAGGCCCATGTAGGTCGGGCTCAGCGTCATGAACATGTGCGGCCAGCGATTGGCGGCCTGGAAGTAGAGGCCGGGCGGCATCAGCGCCGCGTCCTCCGGCACGAAGACATCCTTGAACACCAGGTCGCGCGAGACGGTGCCGCGCATGCCCAAGGGGTCCCAGTTGCCGGTGACGCTGACGCCCTCGGCCGTGGCGGGCACCGCCAGGTACAGCGTGTCGCGCCGGCTCAGCGCGGCCTCGGCGTGCTGTTCGGTGCAGAGCACGCCGTAGTAGTCGGCGCTGCCGGAGAGGCTGGCGAAGATCTTGCGGCCATTGACGACGAAGCCGCCGGCCACCCGCCGCGCCGTGGTGCCGAAGGCGACCGCGCCGGCCGCCGCCGCGCCGCCCTCGCTGAACGGCTGCGCGTAGATGGCGCCGTCCTGCAGGATGCGCGCGTAGTGCCGTGCGCGGCGCTGGTGGTGCAGCGCGCGGGTCTCGGCATCCATCTCCAGCGTATCGGCCAGCGCGCCGGTCCACAGCGTGGAGCAGACATGCATGTTCCAGGTCAGCGCCGTGGCGCCGCAGTAGCGGCCGAGTTCCGCCGCGGTGAGGCAATAGGCGCGGAAATCGGCGCCGATGCCGCCATCCTCGGCCGGGATGCAGACGCCGAGCAGGCCGTTGGCGTGCATGTCCCGGTAGTTCGCCATCGGGAACACCGCGTCGCGGTCCCATTCGGCGGCGCGCGGCGCCAGCACCGCCTGGCCGAAGGCGCGGGCCCGCGCGGTCAGTGCCGCTTCCGCGGGCGTCAGCCGGAATGCGTCGGGGTCGAAGATCGCGGCGTCGGCCATCGCGCTCACCCGAGGAAGCCGTGCACGGCGGCGGCGAACTCCTTCGGGTATTCCAGGTGCGCCAGGTGGCCGGCCGCCGGCAGCGTCACCAGCCGGGCGTCCGGCATGGCGTCGGCCATGCGCTGCATGGTGCGCGGCGGCGCGAGGGGATCGCGTTCCCCGGCCAGCAGCAGTGTCGGCGCGGCGATGCGGCCGAGGTCCGCCATGCGGTTGAAGGTGGTCAGGCAGGTGACGGTGGCGCGGTAGGCGGCGGCGGGCGTGCTGGCCATGGCGCTGATCACCTCCGCCATCGCCGCCATGCCGGCGCGCGGGCTCACCATGCTGGTCATGGACTGCTGCGCCAGTTGCAGCATGGACATGCCGGATTGCAGCGGCGCCAGCCGGTCCGCCAGGAATTGCTGGGCGAAGGCCGGGTCCTTGCCGCCGAAGGCCGGCGTGGTGGCGTACAGCACCAGGCGGCGCACGCGTTCGGGGAAGGTGAGGGCGAATTCCTGCGCCACCATGCCGCCGATGCTGTGCCCCAGCAGGTCCACCTGCTCCAACCCGGCCGCGTCCAGCGCCGCCTTCAGCGCCAGCGCCCAGCCGGCGAAGCTCGCTTCCGGCAGCAGCGGCGTGCCGCCATAGCCGGGCAGGTGCCAGGGCAGGTCCGCCCGGAAGCCGCCCCAGCAGGCGCCGCCGATCCCGTGGACGGTCACGAGGGCGAAAGGCCGGTCCAGCCCGCCGCGCCCG
>CAIMOR010000433.1 GCA_903843125.1 uncultured Rhodospirillales bacterium | reverse complement strand
GCCGGCGCCGGCACCGATGGCGGCGCCCGCAAGCACGCCGACCGGGCCGCCGACCAGGCCGACCGTGGCACCGGTGGCCGCGCCCGCCGCGGCGCCGCCGCCGGTTCGTTCCGAGGGGTTGGTGCCGCAGGCCGCCAGGGCCGCCGCCAATGCCGCCATGCCAACCATCTGCCTGATCATCTGGGTCATCCTCCGCTACGGGGCCGTTCTGCCCGTGCCATCCGGAACGTGTGCAGCCCGGTCCGGTTGCCTCTGGCCATCGATCTGGCGGCCAACCGGCGCGTGAGCGGCCGCGGTGGCGGGCAATGGTCGGGGCAGGAACTTTCCGCTAGGCTGTCGGTCATGATGAGCCGGCTGATTGCCTTCGTGCGGACCTGGGTGCTGGGCGCGCTGCTGGTGGTGGCAGGCTGTGCGCTGGCCTGGCATTTCGTCGCGCCGCCGCCGCCCGCGGTGGTCCGCATCGCCACCGGCCCGGAGGGCAGCAGCTACCGCGCGGTGGCCGAGGCCTGGGCCGAGGCGCTGGGCCGCGAGGGCGTGGCGGTGGCGCTGCGGCCAACCGATGGCGCGCTGGAGAACCTGGCCTTGCTGCGCGACAACCAGGTGGACCTGGCGCCGGTGCAGGGTGGCCTGGTGGTGCCGGGGCGGGATGCCGGGCTGGCCAGCCTGGGCGGCATCCTGAACGAGCCGGCCTGGGTGTTCGTGCGGCGCGGCGCCGGGCTGCGCAACCCGATGCAGGTGGGCGGCCGGCGTGTGGCGCTGGGGCCGGAAGGCAGCGGCACGCGGGCGCTGGCGCTTGCCCTGCTGGCCGCGAACGACGTGGCGACGACCAGCTTCGAGGCGCTGCCGCTGGCCGGCGTGGCGGCAGCCGAGGCGCTGCTGGCCGGCGAGGTGGACGTGGCCTTCTTCGTTGCCAGTCGGCCGGGGCCGGCGATCTCGCTGCTGCTGCGGGCGCCGGAGCGGGTGGAACTGGTCAACTTCGCCAGCCGGGCGGCGGCCTATGCGGTGCGGCTGCCCTATCTCTCGCCGGTGGTGCTGCCGCGCGGTGGGTTCTCGCTGGCGGACGACCTGCCGGCGCAGCCGGCGACGCTGATGGCGGCGCAGGCCTTCCTGGCGGCGCGTGCCGACCTCAACCCGCAGTTGGCGGCGCTGCTGGTGCGGGTGCTGCAGGCGACGCAGCGGGGCCGCCAGCTGTTCGCCGCCGAGGGCAGCTTCCCGACCGCGCTGAACCAGGAGCTGCCGGTGCCGGCGGCGGCGATGCAGGCCTACGAGCATGGGCCTTCCCAGCTGAACCAGTGGCTGTCCTTCCGCTGGGCGGTGGCAGTGGAGCGGCTGTGGGTCTTCGCCATTCCGCTGGTGACGCTGCTGCTGCCGCTGCTGCGCTTCGCGCCGCCGGTCTATGCCTGGCAGATGCGGATGCGGGTGTGGCGCGGCTACGACCGGCTGCGGCAGATCGAGCGCAGTGCCGAGGGCGGTGGCGACCGGGCGGCGTTGCTGCAGCGGCTGGCGGCGCTGGAGGCGCAGGTCGCCCGCATGGGGGTGCCGGTGGGCTACGCTGCGCTGGTGTATGCGATGCGGCGGGATATCGACTACGTTCGCCAGCGCCTGAGCAACCCCTGAGGAGAGAGACCGAATGTCCTACCTGCGCGAGCCCGCCTGGATTTCCGAATTCAAGGCCTTCCTGCTGCGTGGCAGCGTGGTGGACCTGGCCGTGGGCCTGGTGGTGGGTGCCGCCTTCACCGCCATCGTCTCCTCCGCGGTGGAAGACCTGCTGAACCCGATCATCGGGCTGCTGACCGGCGGGGTGGACTTCTCCAACCAGTTCTCGGTGCTGGCCGGGGACCGCAAGGAGACGCTGGCGCTGACCCGGCAGGGTGGGGCCGCGGTGCTGGCCTGGGGCAATTTCATCAACGCCATCATCAAATTCGTCATCGTCAGCTTCGCGGTGTTCTGGGTGGTGAAGGCGCTGAGCCGGCTGAAGCTGAAGGAACTCGGCAAGGCCGCCACGGTGCCGGCCGGCCCGACGCCCAGCGAGAAGCTGCTGGCCGAGATCCGCGACGAGCTGAAGGCGCAGCGCAGCGCCTGATCAGCCCTTCGGCGCCGCCAGCGGCATCGAGAGGGTGAAGCGCAGGCCCTCGCGCCGGTAGTCGATCAGCACCTGGGCCGAGAGCTGGCGGGCCAGGCCGCGTTCGATCATCTCGGTGCCGAAGCCGCGGGTCGCGGGTGGGGTCACCGGCGGGCCGCCGCTTTCCTCCCACAGCAGGTCCAACGCCTGGCCGGTGGCGGAGGGGCCGAGCTGCCAAGTGACGTGGACCAGCCCGGTCTGCACCGAGAGCGCGCCGTACTTGGCGGCGTTGGTGGCCAGCTCATGCAGCAGCATGCCCAGCGGCACCACGACATGGCTGGCCAGCATCACCTCCGGCCTATGCAGCCAGACCCGGTCGCCGCCCTCGCCCTGGAACATGCCCAGTTCGGCGCGCAGCAGGTCGCCCAGGTTGGCGCCGTGCCAGTTGCCGCGGGTCAGCAGCGCCTGGGTCTGCGCCAGGCCCTGCAGCCGCTCGGTCAGCCGGGCGCGATAGGTCTCGACGTCCGGGGCGTCCCGCGCGGTCAGGCTGGCCAGCGCCTGGATGGCGGCCAGGATGTTCTTCACCCGGTGATTGAGCTCATGCAGGATCAGCCGCTGGCGCTGGTCGGCGGCGTCGCGTTCGTGCGCCTGCTCGGCCAGCCGGGCGCCGGTCTGCGCCAGCACCTGGCCGACCTCGGCGATCTCGCGGATGCCGCTGGGGCGCATCCGCACCGGCTCGCTGCGCTGCACCGCGGCGGCGGCGGCGGCCAGGCCGACGATGTCGTGGCGCAGCCGCTGGCCGAGCAGGGCGGCGGCGACCAGGGCGAGCCCGGCCAGCAGCAGCGCGGTGCCGGCGCTGAACCACAGGTCGCGGCGCAGCGGCACGTCGACCACGCCGACCGGCGCCAGGGTCACCACGGTCCAGCCGAAGGTGGCGGAGACGCGGGCGACGGCGAAGACCGGGGTGCCGTCCAGGTCGGCGGTGGTGCCGGCCTCGCCATCGGCGCGCGGCAGCCAGGGCGCCGGCGGCAGGGCGCGGCCGATGGCGCCGGGCAGGCCTTCGGAATGGGCGAGCAGGATGCCGTTGCCGTCCAGCACCAGGCTGCGCCAGCCGCTGCCGGGGCGGCCGAGCCGCAGCAGGTGCTGCATCCGGCCGACCGGGACGCCGAAATGCAGCGTGTAGGGGCCGCCGGCGGCGTTGGGCACGGCGATCAGCACGCCGAAGCCGAAGCGGCCAGTGCTGGCGCCGCGGAAATAGCCGGTGACCACGGGCCGCCCGGTATGGAAGGCCAGGGCGGTGAACTCCGGCGCCAGGGCGGAACCCGGCAGGGGGGTGCCGAAGGGCGAGGCGCTGTTGATCAGCTGGGCGCCCTGAGCGTTGCGCAGCACCACGGTCATCTGCTGCAGCCGGGCCAACTGCAGGGCCTGCTGGTAGAAGGCTTCCAGGTTGCCCTCCAGCAGCGCCGGGCTCGTCGCCAGCGCCTCCAGGCTCTCGCCGAGGCCGGCCAGCTCGCGTTCCACCAGGGTGCGCTGGGTCTCGGCGGCGGACAGCACGGATTGCTCCAGCCGGCCCCGCTCGGCGGTGATGGTGCGGAGCGTCATGATGCCGGCCAGCAGCGCCAGCGGCAGCAGCGCGCCGGCGGCGAGGACCATCAGGTAGCTGCGCACCGAGAAGACCCAGCGCGCCGGCGGCGACGAGGCGCCGATCCGGGCCGCCGGCCGCGGTGCCGGGGCGCTGGTCGCCGCCCGGCTGGCCCGAACATCCGGCAGTTGAAGCTTTGCCTACATGCCGATCGGGTTACGCTGCGTTCCCAGGCGCAGCAACACATCCGCGCTAGCGAAGCGGTCAAGCGGCATCACGAAGTAGCGAGGCGAAACCTATATCGCCGTATGGTTGCTCGCGGCGTCGGTTATTCTATCGACGACAGCGCGGACGCCGGGGGTATGTTGCGCCAGGGCGTGCAAACCGTCGCGAACCGCGGCGGAATGACAGAAACCGTACAAGGTTACAACGGCATCCTTGACGTCGAAGAACACGTAGGGGGCGTCGGCCCAGGGCAGCCGGGCGATCTCGGCGGCGACCCGGTCGTGCAGGTCCTTGTCGTCGGCGGCGGGCGCCGGGACCAGCAGCGCGCGCAGCAGGTCCGCCCGGCTGACGATGCCGACCAGCAGGCCGTCGCGCAGCACCGGCAGCCGGCGGACCTTGTGCTGCTCGATCAATTGCGCGGCGTGTTCGGCGGTGGTGTCCTCGGTGCCGGTGATCAGGTCGGCCTCGTGCGTCATCACGTCGGCGGCGGTGGCGCCGTGGGCGCGGGCGTATTCCTGGGCGGCGCGGTCGCGGTCGTAGAACAGCGCGTGCAGCAGGCCGCCCGAGGGGACGTCGCTGACCGCCAGGCGATGGATCAGGTCGGCTTCCGAGACGATGCCGAGCAGCATGTTCCAGCTGTCGGTCACCGGCACCGCGGAGATGCCGCGGTCCGCCAGCAGCCGGGCCACCGCCAGGGCCGGGGTGTCCGGCGGCACGGCGATGACGTTGCGGGTCATGATGTCACCGAGCTTCATCGGGGCGCTCCTGGGGCTGTCCGGTATGGGGTTCCGGTCAGGGGAAGCTAGCCCTGCGCGCGGCGCGCCGCCTTGCGCGGCATCAACCCCGGCGCGCTGCCGCCGGCGGCTTGACCCGGGCGGCACGCTTCTGCGCCTCGGTCCGTTCGTCGCCCAGCGCCTGGCGGATGCGGAGTTCCTCCAGGTCCAGCTCGGTCTCCAGGCGGACCATGATGTCGGCCTCCAGGTGGCCGGCGGTGTGATGGGCGATCAGCGCGTGCCGGCTGGCCTCCAGCGCGGCCAGGCGGATGTTGCGGCGCGCGGCGCGCTCGGCGGCCGCGGCGGCACGGTTCTTCGCGGTGCGGTGCAGGTGGCTGGCGCGGTCGCGGAACTCGGCCACGACATCGGCGGCGATGGCGCCCTCCAGCGGGTCGTCCAGGCGGGCCTCGATCGCCTCCAGCGCGGCCTGGGCGGCCACGCGGCGGCCCTCCGCCTCCTCCGGGTGGATACCGCCTTCATGCGGCGGCTCCTCGGCGCGCAGCCAGCGGATCAGCGGCTCCAGCGTGGTGCCCTGCAGCACCAGGGTGCCGAGGATGGCGGCGAAGGACAGGAAGACGATGAGGTCGCGGAAGGGGAAGTCCAGCGGCAGCGCCAGCGCGGCGGCCAGGCTGACCACGCCGCGCATGCCGGACCAGCCGATGATCAGCACGTGGCGCCATTGGGCGTCGCCCTCATGCCGCCGCACCGCCGGGATCAGCCGGGCCCCGAAGGCGCCGGGCACCAGCCAGATGAAGCGGCTGACGATCAGCGTGGCGGCCAGCGCGGCGCCCAGGCCGACAAGGTGCCAGGTGCTGCCGTGCCCATCCATGCGGGTCAGGATCTGGTTGAGCTGCAGGCCGATCAGGATGAAGACCAGGCTGTTCAGCAGGAACTCCACGAACTCCCACACCGTGCGGGTCTCCAGCCGGACCTCGCCGCTGAAGCGGTGCTGCGCGCGGCCGAGCACGGCGCCGGTGGTGACCACGGCCATGACGCCGGAGAGGTTCAGCGCCTCGGCCATCAGGTAGCTGGCGTAGCAGGCCAGGAAGCTGGCGACGGTGACCAGCAGCACATCCTCCAGCCGCAGCGCGGCCCAGATGGCGCCGCGGCCGACGACCCAGCCGAAGGCGACGCCGCCGATGGCCAGCAGGAAGAACTGGCCCAGGCCCTCCAGCGGGGAGACGGCGCCGACCGCGACCGCGCTGAGCGCAAGCTTGTAGAGGACGAGGGAGGAGGCGTCGTTGATCAGGCTCTCGCCTTCCAGCACGGTCACCACGCGGCGCGGCAGGCGCAGGCGCTGCAGCACGGCGGCGGCGGCCACCGCATCCGGCGGGGCGACGATGGCGCCGAGCGCCACGGCGGCGGCCCAGGGCATGTCCGGCACCAGCCAGCGGGTGACGACGGCGATGCAAGCGGCGGTGAACAGCACGCAGCCGACCGCGAGCATGGTGATGGGGCGCAGGCTGTGACGGAAGGCGCGCCAGTCCGTGCGGTAGGCGCTGCCCTGCAGCAGCGGCGGCACGAAGAAGGCCAGCGCCAGCTCGGGGTCCAGCCGAACCGCGGGCAGGCCGGGAATGAAGGCCAGTACCATGCCACCCAGAACGAGGATGACGGCGTAGGGCAGCTTCAGGTGGCGCGCCACCAGCGCGAAGCCGACGCAGGCGGCCATCAGGGCCAGGACGGCTTCGACGATTTCCAAGGTGGGGCACCCATTCGGCGGGGGTTGGAGGGGGCGGTGGCGCTGCTTATGTCGTAACGGCCATGCTCGACGCCACCCCCCCGAATGACGCAATGCTGCTGGATGCCTATTCGCGCGCGGTGACCGCCGCGGTGGAACGTGCCGGACCCGCGGTGGTGCATGTGGCCACGCGCGCAGCGCGCGGCGGCGGCACCGGCTCCGGCGTGGTGGTCAGCGGGGATGGCCTGGTGCTGACCAACCACCACGTGGCGGCCGAGGCCGAGCAGCTGGTGGTGACGACGGTGGAGGGCCGCAGCCATGTGGCGCGGCTGGTGGGCACCGATGCCGAGACCGACCTGGCACTGCTGCGGATGGAGGCCGACCACGGCCTGGCGGTGGCGGAGCTGGGCGACAGCGGCGCGCTGAAGGTGGGGCAGCTGGCGGTGGCCATTGGGAACCCGCTGGGGTTCTCCTTCACCGTGACCGCCGGCGTGGTCAGCGCCCTGGGGCGCACGCTGCCGGGGCGGGGCGGCCGGCCGATCGAGGACCTGGTGCAGACCGATGCGGCGCTGAACCCGGGGAATTCGGGCGGCGCGCTGGTGGACAGTGCCGGGCGCGTCATTGGGATTTCCACCGCCATCATCGCCGGGGCGCAGGGCCTGTGCTTTGCCGTCGCGGCGGATACGGCGCGGCTGGTGCTGGGCCACCTGGTGCGGTTCGGCCGGGTGCGCCGGGCGCAGCTGGGGCTGGCCGGGCAGCGGGAGGACATCCCGCGGCGGCTGGCGCGCGCGCATGGGCTGGCGCAGGCCAGCGGCGTGCTGGTGGCCGGGGTGCAGCCGGGGACGCCGGCGGCGCGGGCCGGGCTGGAGGCGGGCGACCTGGTGGTGAGCATCGGCGGCCACCCGGCGACCGGCGTGGACAGCCTGCTGCGCTGGCTGACCGGAGAGCGGGTGGGCCAGGTGACCGAGGTGGCCTTCCTGCGCCGCGGCGACCTGCGGCGGGTGACGATCGTGCCGGCGGAGCGGGCGTGATCAGTCCGCGGTGGCGCCGGAGGCGCGGATGACCTCGCCCAGGCGGACGGTGTCCTCGGCCTGACGGGTGGCCAGGGCGTCCGGCGTGCCGGGCAGCACCTCGAAGCCCTGGGCTTCCAGCCTGCCGCGCAGCGCCGGGGCCTGCAGCAGCTTCACCACTTCCGCATTCAGCCGGGCGATGGCGGCGGGCGGGCTGCCGGCGCGGGTGAAGAGGCCGGCCCAGATCGAGCTGGTGAGGCTGGGGTGGCCGAGTTCGGCCAGGGTCGGCACCTCCGGCAGCAGGGCCAGGCGATGGTCGCTCATGGCCGCCAGGGCGAAGACCCGGCCGGCGCGGAGTTGGCCGAGGACGTCGGCCACCGAGGGGAACATCAGCCCGAGCCGGCCGCCCATCAGGTCGTTCAGTGCCGGACCCTGGCCGCGATAGGGTACATGGGTCAGCGTGACGCCGAGCGCGCGGCCGAACATCTCGCCGGCCAGGTGGGTGGGGGAGCCGGTGCCGGAGGACCCGAAGGGCGTCGGCTCGCCACGGGCGCGGAGCGCGGCGAGCAGGCCGGGCAGGGTGCGCTCGGCCGGCCAGGCATCGCCGACGGCGACGATCTGCGGCTGCACGGTGACCAGGGTGATCGGCTGGTGGTCGCGGGCGGGGTCGTAGGGCAGGCGGCCCTGGTAGAGGGTGACGTTGGCGGCCTGGGTGCCGTTGCTGCCCATCAGCAGGGTCAGGGCATCGGGCGCGGCGTGGGCGACCTCGGCGGCGCCGATGGTGCCGCCGGCGCCGGGGCGGTTCTCCACCACCACGGGCTGGCCGAGCGCGGGGGCGAGGCCCTCGGCCAGCAGGCGGGCCTGGACGTCGAAGCTGCCGCCGGCCGGGAAGGGCACGATGATGCGGAGCGGGCGGCTGGGGGACCAGGCGGGTTGCGCCAAAGCGGGTGTGGCAAGGGCGGGGCCGGCCAGGAGCGTGGCGAGCAGGCTGCGGCGGCGGGTCATGCGGCGGTGACCCGGGCCAGGAAGGGCAGCACCAGGCTGTCGAACACCGCGGGTTCGCTGCGCGACAGGGCATGGCCGCCGCGCGGGGTGAAGGCGGCCTCGGCGCCGGGGATGTGCTGGACGAGCTGTTCGGCGAAGTAGCGCGGGGTCAGGATGTCGTCGTCGGCGACGATGACGCGGACCGGGATGGCGATGCGGTGCATCTCCGCCCGGCGGTCGAAGGCCAGGATGGCGTCCAGCCGGCTGCCCTGCACCGCTGGCGGGCCGAGGGCGGCGGCATTGGCGGCTTCCTCGGCGGCCAGCGCCGCGTCCCGCGCGTTGATGATGTAGGGCGGGTAGAGCAGCAGCGTGGTGAAGCGGGCGTAGTCCGCCGCGCTGATGGCGTGCAGGCTGCGGCGGATCTCGAACAGCCGGCGGCGATAGGCGTCGCCATGGCTGGTGGAGGACTGGATCACCAGCGAGGCGATGCGCCCGGGATGATCCAGCGCCATGGCCACGCCGATGGCGCCGCCGGTGGAATGGCCGACCATGTGCGCGCGCTCGATGCCCGCATGGTCCAGGATGGCGACGACGTCGGCGGCCATCTGCTCGACGCTGCGGACCAGGACATGGCTGGAACGGCCGGTGCCGCGCTGGTCGAAGGCCAGGCAGCGGTAGTGCTGCGCGTAGAGCGGCATCTCGCGCTGCCACCAGGCGGCGGTGCCGCCGAGGCCGGAGGCGAAGACCACCGGAGCGCCCTGGCCGGCGATATCGTACTGCAGGTCGCAGCCGTCGTGGCGGACCACGGGCATGGCAGGCTCCTTTGCCGGCCAGCGCATCGGCCAGCGAGGTCGAGACCGAGTTTAGTCCGTAACTATTCAAGCGGGCAATAGTTCAGCCGGCCTGCAATGGCGCTGCCGGCGGGCCCGCGGTCGCAGGCGGGATGCGCCCGCTCGCGCCCAGCGGTCGCGGGTCGGGAAAGCGGCGGTGGAGGATTCGACCGGTGGTCAGTCGATGGCGGCGGCGGTGATCGGTACCACCTGCGCCGCGGCCAGGCGGCGGGTGGTGCCGGCGGCGGCGACCAGCGCGGCGGTGGCCGGGTGCGCCGGGCGGGCCAGCAGCGCCGCGGTGCTGCCGGCTTCCACCAGGCTGCCCTGGTGCAGCACGGCGAGGCGGCCGGCGTGGCGGGCGGCCAATGGCAGCGGCTCGCCCAGCATCAGCCAGGCGGCGCGGCCGCGCAGGCGGCCCAGCAGGGCGAGCAATTCGGTGGCCTCGGCGGCGGGCAGGCCGGTGGTCCAGTCCAGGGTCAGCAGCACCCGGGGGTTGGCGGCCAGGGCCAGGGCCAGGGCGGCGCGCTGGCGCTCGGCGGGGCTGAACCGGGGTGGGGTCTGCCAGGACCGCGCCGGGTCCAGGCCGCAGGCGTCCAGCAGCTCGGCGGCGCGGGCGGTGGGTTGGCCGAGGCTGCGCAGGCGCTGCTCCAACGCCGCGCGCAGGCTGCGGCGCGGGTCCAGCGGCGTGGCGTGGTCCGGCAGCAGCAGTTGCAGCCCGGCCAGCTCGGCGGCGCTGCGGCGGGCGGCGGGCCAGGGAATGGCGTGGCCATCCAGCGCCAGCACGCCGCGCGGCGCGGCGGCCAGCCCCGCCAGGGTGAGGGCGAGCTCGCGGCGCTCGGCCGGCTCGGCGCCGAGGATGGCCAGGGTCTCGCCGGCGCCGAGGTTCAGCGCCAGGCCGGGGACGCCATGCAGCGCCAGGGCGCTGCGGGCTGACAGCGCCAGGGCCGGCGGCGCCAGGGCCGGCGCCACGGCGGGCAGCAGGGCGGCGGCGACCAGGGCGCGGGCGGCTGGTGTCGGCGGGCGGCTCAGCAGCCGGGCCATCGGCAGGGCGGGGCCGGGGGCGAGCCAGGCCTGCTCGGCCAGGGCGGCGGCCAGGTTGAGATCCTCGGTCAGCAGCAGCAGCGCCAGGCCGGCGCGGCGGGCCAGGTGCAGCTCGGCCACCACGGCTTGCTGCACCAGCGGCGGCAGCGGC
>CAIMOR010000432.1 GCA_903843125.1 uncultured Rhodospirillales bacterium | reverse complement strand
GGCGCCGCCCGGCCGCTTGGCGCGGGTTACCCGCACCGTCACCGCCGGCAGCAACAGCTTCGCCTTCCTTCGACCCTACCGCGGTGGCCAGGTGGTGGCGGCACGCAACACGCTGATCGCGCTCGACGGCGAGGCGGAGGTTCGCACGCCGCACGATGACTGCCTGCTGGTCATGCCCAACCTGCGCGTCGGGCGGGGCCAGACGGCCGTACGTCTGGCCCGCTTCGCCTGACTCAGGCGACCTGGCTGGCCACCGCCAGCGAGGCGCGGCCCTGTTCCGCCAACCAGCGCTGCGCGCCGATCAGGGACTGGTTGATGACCTGGTGCATGTCCAGATACTGATAGGTGCCGCAGCGGCCGATGAACTGGACCTCCGGCGTGCGGGCCGCCAACGCCTGGTAACGCTTCAACGTGGCGGCGTGGCGATTGTCGGCGGTCTTAACCGGATAGTAACGTTCATAGCCGTTTTCCTTGTAGTCACAGGGCGTCTCACGCGTTGCCGTTACCAGCCCCTCCGCATTGCCGTGGCGCGGCAACACGTGCCAATGGGTTTCGCGGGTCACAGGCCCGGCATCGGTGAAGTTGGTGACGCCCCAGGTGATCTCGGGGTTGCGCGCCACGCTGCGGTGACCGAAGCGGATGGAGCGGTACGGCAGTTCACCGAAGCGACTGTCAAAATACTCGTCGATCGGCACGCTGAGGAAGGCGGCGGCATGGCCGCGCAGCATGCTGGGGTGGAACGTGGTCGCCGTGTGCAGCCGGATCAGCTTGTGGTCCAGGATATTGGCAAAGATCGCCGTGTAGCCCTGCTCCGGCAGCAGCTGGAACTTGTCGTTCGGGAAGTAGCGGTCCTCGTCGTCGAAACGCAGCGGAATGCGCTGCACCACGCTGGCGTCCAACTCCTCAAGGTCCAGCGCCCACATCTTTTTCGTATAGGGGCGGAAGAACAGGTCGGTCAGTTGGCGCCCGATGCTGGCGTGCAGATGTTCGGCGGCGTTGCGCGGCCTGGCGACCGGCTCCGCCACGCGCTGCAGCAGCGCCTGCGCCGCGGCGGCGTCCGGCAGGCTCTCACCGAAGACGGCCTCCAACGTTGCCCGATTGACCGGCAACGGTACGCGTTGGCCTGTCGGCAGCAAGGCTCGCACCCGGTGCTCATAGGGCACCCAGGCACCGAAGCGGCGCAGCCACTCCACCACGGCGGCGTTGTTGGTGTGGAACAGGTGCGGGCCATAGCGATGCACGCGGATGCCATTGGCGTCGCGTTCGTCGTAGGCGTTGCCGCCGATATGCGGTCGCTGATCCACCAGCGTCACCGCATAGCCATGCTCTGCCAGCATGCGTGCATAGACGGCACCGGCGAAGCCGGCACCCACCACCAAAACTGTCCCGGCCATGCCCGTCCTTTCATGCGAAGGCGGCGGGCACGGCCACACCACCTATGCGCAGAAACGCGAGCAGCGGTGCCCCGGTCGCCGGGAGCGCCGTGACAACTCCGTGAAGGGTTAGCTGGTGCAGCCCTCGTCGCGCAGCAGTTGCGCCACGGCATCCACCGGCACCTCGGCACTGGTGAAGGCGTCACCCGGCTGCCGCAGCAGCACGAAGCGCAGCGCGCCGTCGCGTACCTTCTTGTCCTTGCGCATGCGCCCGAGCAGTGCTTCCACCGCGTAGCTGCGCGGCAGGTCGCGCACCCGGGCGGGCATGCCGCAGGCCTGCAGATGGCCGATGACGCGCCCCGGCAATTCCTGGCTGCAATGGCCGAGCCGCGCCGAGATGGCGGCGGCCAGGCCAAGGCCGACAGCCACTGCCTCGCCATGCAGCAGCTGGCCGCCATAGCCGCTCTCGGCCTCGAAGGCGTGGCCGAAGGTATGGCCCAGGTTCAGCAGCGCCCGGCCGCCCTCGGCGCTTTCCTCGCGCTCATCGCCGGCGACGACCTCGCTCTTCAGCCGGCAGCTTTCCAGCACGGCATGGGCCAGCGCGGTGCCGTCGCCGCCCACCAGGCGCTCGCCATTCGCCTCGCACCACTGCCAGAACTCCTCGCCCGAGAGCAGGCCGTGCTTGGCCACCTCGGCGTAGCCGGCCCGCAGTTCGCGCGGCGGCAGGGTCTGCAGCGTGTCGGTATCGGCCAGCACCAGGCGTGGCTGATGGAAGGCGCCGACCAGGTTCTTGCCGAGTGCCAGGTTCACGCCGGTCTTGCCGCCGACGCTGCTGTCCACCTGGGCCAGCAGGGTTGTCGGCACCTGCACGAAGGGCAGGCCACGCAGCGCCACCGCGGCGGCGAAGCCCGCAAGGTCGCCGACCACGCCGCCGCCCAGCGCCACCACCGTGGTGCGGCGATCAGCGCCGGCCGCCAGCAGCTGTTCCAGCACGCGCTGCAGCACGGAAAAATCCTTGCTGGCCTCGCCCGGCGCCACGGTGATCTCGGCCAGCACCTCGAAGGCCGCGGCTTCCAGCCCCGCGCGCAGCGTCGGCAGATGGACCGGGGCCACGTTCTCGTCGGTCACCACCACCACGCGGCGACCGGGCAGCACCGGCGCCATCAGCGCCCCGGCACGCGCCAGCAGCCCGGCGCCGATCAGGATGTCGTAGCTGCGCTCCCCCAGCGTCACCGGCAGGCGCAGCGGTGGCTGCCAATGCTCCAATGCCTCGGCCACGCGGCGGGTGGTGAGTTCGGGCGGCTCGTCGGTGCAGGCAATGACCATGTCGGCCTCGGCATAAAGGGGGTGGCGTGCGGTCATCAGCCGCTGCAGGACATCAACGGGGTCGGCGTTCAGGAACATCGGCCGATGCTCCCGCCCGGATACGCGGCGCAACAGGGTGGGCATGCGGCAGTGCAACCAAACGGCAATGGCGCCGGCGCCGCGAATCGCCGCACGGGTGCGGGCATCGGCATAGGCGCCGCCGCCGGTGGCCAGCACCACGGGCGGGCCGGAGATCAGGCGGGAAATGACCCGCCGCTCGCCATCGCGGAAGTGGGCCTCTCCGTACCGGGCAAAGATTTCCGTGATCGGCAGTCCGGCGGCGGCCTCGATCTCGGTGTCGGCATCCAGGAAGGGCAGCCCGAACCGGGCCGCCAGGCGCCGGCCGATGGAGGACTTGCCGGCCCCCGGCATGCCGACCAGCACGATGGAGCGCCCGGCATGGCCGGCCCGCCGCGGCTCGGCGCTGGGGCCGGGCACGGTGTGGGGGATGGGGTCGGCCGCCTCGGTCCACGTGGCGTGGGGCGGGGCGTCGGCCGGAACCTCGATGGCGCTGTTGCGTGACACGACCTTGACGGGTAGCACAGCCCCCCACCCAGGCGCGAGGGAGCGCTCGCTGTCATGTTTCGCCGGCCGGTCCTGTTGCTGGTGCTGTTCCTGATCGTCGTGGCCGGCGCCGGCCTGCTGGCGGTGGGGGCCTTCCCGCCTGCCGCCACGCCCACCACGGTGGAGCGCGTGCTGCCCAACGACCGCTTCCAGACGCGGTAGCGGCGGCCCGGCGTTGAACCGCCACCTGGAAGCCTTCCTGGAAATGCTGGTGGCGGAACGCGGCGCCGCCCGCAACACGCTGGCCGCCTACCAGGCCGACCTCAGCGATTTCGCCGCTTTCAGCCGCGCCCAAGGGGTGGCGCCCGAGGCCGCCGACGGCGCGCTGGTCGGCCGCTACCTGCAGCGGTTGAGCGACCTGGGGCTGGCCGCGCGCACTGCTGCCCGGCGGCTCTCGGCGCTGCGGCAATACTTCCGCTTCCTGGCGCGGGAGGGCGTTCGCCCGGATGACCCGACCGAGTTGCTCGCCGGCCCGCGCCCGACCGCGAGCCTGCCGAAGGCGCTGGCCGAATCGGAGGTGATCCAGCTGATCGACGGGGCCGCCACCCTGCCCGGCCTGCGCGGCCAGCAGGCTGTGGCGGCGCTGGAGCTGCTGTACTGCAGTGGCCTGCGGGCCAGCGAGCTGGTCGCCCTGCCCTTGGCGGCGCTGCGGGCGGACGAGCAGCTGGTCGCGGTCCGCGGCAAGGGCTCGAAGGAGCGGCTGGTGCCGGTCAGCCGGCGGGCCCGGGATGCCGCCCTGGCGGCGCGTGCCGCGCTGGCGGCCAAGCCGCGGGCCAAGCCGGTACCGCCGCGCTGGCTGTTCCCGGGCCGGGCGGCCTCTGGCCACATGACGCGCCAGGGCCTTGGACTTTTGCTGAAGGATGCCGCGCTGGCGGCCGGGCTGGACCCGGAGCGGGTCAGCCCGCACGTGCTGCGGCACAGCTTCGCCAGCCATCTGCTGGGCCGCGGCGCCGACCTGCGCAGCCTGCAGCTGCTGCTGGGCCACGCCGATATCGCCACCACGCAGATCTACACCAAGGTGCTGGAGGAGCGGCTGCGCGCGCTGGTTGAGGCGCATCATCCGCTGGCGCAAGCTGCCAGCCCCCAGGCCGGAGCGTAGCCGCATGCACCTGTCGGCGCTCAACATCGGGCGGGCCTTCTTCGAGGTCTATGCCCAGCCGGAAAGCCGTATCCTGGATGTCGGCTCCTACGACGTGAACGGCACGCTACGCCCGGTGGCGCCGGCCGGCGCGCCCTATACGGGCATCGACCTGAGCGCCGGCCCGGGGGTCGACCTGGTGCTGGAGGATGCCCGCCGTTATCCCTTCCCCAACGACAGCTTCGACCTGGTGGTCTCGACCAGCTGCTTCGAGCACGATCCGATGTTCTGGGTCAGCTTCCTGGAAATGAACCGGGTGCTGCGGCCGGGCGGGCACATGTACATCAATGCCCCGTCGAACGGCGGCTACCACGCCTACCCGCGCGACAACTGGCGCTTCTACCCCGATGCCGGCTTGGCGCTGCAGGACTGGGGCCGGCTGATGGGCCAGGCCGTGACCCTGGTGGAGAGCTTCATCGCGCCGCAGCAGGACGCCTGGTTCAACGACTGCGTGATGGTCTTTGCGAAGGGCGAACCGGCGCCGCGGGCCGAGCGCCTGGCCCACCGGATCGCCGGCATCACCAACTACCGGCTGCTGGAACAGCCCGGCGAGCTTGGCAACGCGGCCGAGCACACCCAGGAAGGCCAGTTCCGCATCCACGCCATCCTGGAACTGCGCGCGCTGCAGGCCCGGATGCGCGAGCTGGAGCGCGTGCTGATGGCCGAGCCGGTGCCGGCGCCGGCGCCGCCGGGTGAAGCCGCCGGCCCGGCCCAGGGCTGACCGCTGCCGCCTGAGTGCTTCCGCCCGGCCGGCTTTTCCGCTAACCCGAGCCGACGATGCGCCATTTCCTCGAATTCGAAAAACCCATCGCCGAGCTCGAAGGCAAGATCGAGGAGCTGCGGCGGACCACCGACGCCGGCGGCATCGACGTTGCCGAGGAAGTCGGCAAGCTCCGCGACAAGGCCCAGTCACTGCTGCGGACCACCTACGGCAAGCTGACGCCCTGGCAGAAGACCCTGGTGGCCCGCCACCCGGACCGGCCGAAGTGCCTGGACTACATCCGCGGCCTGATCAGCGAATGGACCCCGTTGGCCGGTGACCGCGCCTTCGCCGACGACGCAGCCATCGTCGGCGGCCTGGGCCGCTTCCGCGGCCGCAGCGTGGCCGTGCTGGGCACCGAGAAGGGCAACGACACCGAAAGCCGGGTGCAGCACAATTTCGGCATGGCCCGGCCGGAGGGCTACCGCAAGGCGCGGCGGATCATGGAACTGGCGGGCCGCTTCGGCCTGCCGATCCTGAGCTTCGTCGACACCGCCGGCGCCTTCCCGGGCATCGATGCCGAGGCCCGAGGCCAGGCCGAGGCGATTGCGCGCAGCATCGAGGCCGGCCTGGAGGCCCCGGTGCCCTTCATCGCCACCATCATTGGCGAGGGCGGCTCCGGTGGCGCCATCGCGCTGGCCTCGGCCGACCGGGTGCTGATGCTGGAACACGCGGTCTATTCGGTGATCAGCCCGGAAGGCTGCGCCAGCATCCTGTGGCGCGACGCCGCCATGGCCAGCACCGCCGCCGAGGCGCTGAAGCTGACGGCGGAGGACCTCAAGCGCCTGGCACTGATCGATGCGGTGATCCCGGAGCCCATGGGCGGCGCCCACCGCGACCCCGAGGCGATGCTGGCCGCCGTGGCCAGGCAGATTGCCGATTGCCTGGAACCGCTGCTGCCGTTGGACCCCGCGACGCTGCGCAACCGCCGGCGGGAGAAGTTCCTGGAGATGGGTCGGCACGCGGTAGCCTGAGGCGACCGCCGGCGCTGGGCCGGGTTTCGGGAAGCCACCCGCCGCTGCGCGGTTGCGGCAATCTTTGCCACCGGCTGGGCCGCCCGTTCCGCGTGCCGGCAGACAGCCGGCGGTGGCCCCGGTATGCTGGCGCCACCAGACCAGGACAGCCGCCCGACCATGCCCGACGACGCCGCCGCGCGACAGGATCTGCCCACCCCCGCGGAGCCGGTCCTGGCCGAGGCCGGCGACCCAGGCGCCCTGCGCGACACCGGCGACGCAGCGCGCGACCGTCGCGACTGGGGCGCCGCCGAAGAGGCCTATCGCGCCTATCTGAACATCGAAGCCGGCGATGCCGCGCTGTGGGTCCAACTGGGCCATGCGCTGAAGGAGCAGGGCAAGCTGGCCGAGGCCGAGGCAGCCTATAGTCAGGCCGCGCGGCTGGCCCCCGGCGAAGCCGACACGCAGTTGCAGCTGGGCCACCTGCACAAGCTGGCCGGGCGCCGGCCTCAGGCGCTGGCCGCCTATGCCGAGGCGCTGCGCCTGGCGCCATTGCGCGCCGCCCACGACGAAATGGTGGCGCTGGACGATGCCGCGATGGCGGCGCTGCTGCTGCAGGCCTGGAGCGCCCGGAAGCCCGCGGATTGCAGCTACCTCGAGATCACCGACCTGTTCGTCTACCTGCACGACCACCGCACCGTATCCGGCATCCAGCGGGTGCAGCTCGGCCTGGTCGCGCATGTGCTGGCGCTGCCGGTCGCCGCGCGGGAGCGCACGGCCTTCATCATCCGCCAGGGCGAACGACCGGAGTTGCTGCTGCTGGAGGAGGCACGCGTTGCCGCGCTGGTGCAGCATGCCTCCGGCGCCGAGGTGGAGCGCGCCACGCTGGACCGCCTGCTGGAGGCGGCCAAGCGCGGCGCCACCACGGCCCAACTTCGGGCCGGGCAGTGCCTGCTGGTGCTGGGTGCCTTCTGGGTTGGCGGCAGCGTGGCGCCGGCCTATGCCGCGGCCAAGGCGGCGGGCGCCAGCATCGGCTGCTACATCTACGACCTGATCCCGGCCACCCATCCGGAGTTCTGCGACGCCGGGCTGGTGGTGGACTTCACCCGCGCGCTGGCCGAGGGCCTGGCCTTCTTCGACTTCCTGCTGGCAATCTCCGAATACACCGCGGCCGAGATGCGGCGTTGGCTGGCAGCCCAGGGGCTGCCGCCCATCCCAGTGGAAGCGGTACCGCTGGCGCATGACTTCCGCCTGCCTGGCCAGGTGGTGGCGCCCGCGCCGGCGCGCTGGCCCAGCGCCATCGCCGCGCTGCAGGGGCGGGACTACGTGCTGTGCGTCTGCACGATCGAGGCGCGCAAGAACCACGCCTACCTGTTCCAGCTCTGGCGCCAGTTGATGCAGCAAGGCATCGAGCCGCCCGAGCTGGTGCTGGTTGGGCGCTTCGGCTGGCGCGTCGCCGACCTGTATGCACAGCTCAAGGCCACCGGCTTCCTCGGTGGCCGCATCCGCGTGCTGCACGACCTGGCCGATGCCGAGTTGGCGACGCTGTACCGGCACTGCCGCTTCACCATCTTCCCCAGCTTCGTCGAGGGCTGGGGCCTGCCGGTGGGCGAAAGCCTGACCCATGGGAAAGCCTGCATCGCCAGCAACACCAGCAGCCTGCCGGAAGTGGGCGGCGACCTGGTCGACTACATCGACCCGCTGAACCTGCACACCGGCCTGGCGGCCGTCCGGCGCTATCTGGAGGACCCGGCGGCGCTGGCGGAGCGGGAGGCGGAGATCCGCACCCACTTCCAGCCACGCGGCTGGGCCGAGGTGGGCGAGGCGTTCTTCGCCGCGGCGCGGCGGCTGCAGCCCACGACGCCACGCCCGGTGCCGGTGCCGTTGCTGCCGCAGGGCGCCGTGTTCCGGCCGGCCACGTTGGTGGCGCGCGACGTGGCGCCGGGGGACGCCAACCAGCCGCTCCGCCTGGTGCTGGCCAGCGGCTGGTCGGCGCCGGACATTGCCGGTGCCGGCAGCGATTCAGCAGCCGGTGCCGCGGTCCTGCGCTTCGGCACCAATGCCGCTCCGGGCGCGCCGCTGCTGGTGTTCCTGCGCTTGATGGTGCGGGACGCGGCCCCCGGGGTGGTGCTGCGCGTGGTGCCGACGCTGGGCGCCGCCTGCCAAGTGGAACCGGCCAGACCACGGCCCGGGCTGGCCGGCCCGAGCCGCAGCCTGGACCTGCGCGTGACGGCCGCGGCCGACTCCGCCGGGGTGGTGGAGCTGTCGCTGGAGGTGCTGACCGCCCCCGGCGCCCGCAAGGCCAGGTTGTCGGCACGGTTTTACCTGCAGCGGCTGGCGCATGTGGCCACCGACAACCTGCTGGCGCGGCAGGAGCTGACGGAAGCGTTGCTGCTGGAAAGCGAAGACCAGCGGCGCGCTGGATAGGCGCTCCGCCGCCCGGCGGAGGTGACGCTTCAGGCCTTGCCGTGGCAGTGCTTGTACTTCTTGCCGGAACCGCAGGGGCAGGCGGCATTGCGCGGCGTGCGGTACCAAGTGGAGGGGTCGTTCGGGTCCACGCCCGGCACCGGCGTCCGGCTCGCCGAGGCCGTGCCCATCGGCACCGGCTCGAACGCCTCGCCGGCCATTTCCAGCTGGGCCTGGGCCGGGTCGGGATGGCGCATGTCCAGCACGCGCACCGGCTCCGGGCTGGGCGGCGGTGTGTTCGGCGTCAACTCTATCCGCATCAGCAGGCTGGTCACCCGCTCGCGCAGGTCGCCCAGCATCTGGTTGAACAGCAGGAAGGCTTCGGACTTGTACTCGTTCAGCGGGTCACGCTGGCCATAGGCCCGCAGGCCGATGCCCTGGCGCAGGTGGTCCAGCTGCAGCAGGTGTTCCTTCCACACCTGGTCGAACACCTGCAGCAGCAGGGACTTCTCGACCATGCGCATGAAGTCCGGACCAATGTTCGCCGCCTTGGAGGCGAAGAACTGGTCGGCGGCCTGCTCGATGCGCTCGCGGACCTGGGTCTCGTCGATGCCCTCTTCCTTGCCCCAGGCGATGATCGGCAGTTCCAGCCCAAGGCCTTCGCGGACCTTTTCCTCCAGGCCCACCAGGTCCCATTGCTCGGGATAGGCGTTCTCGGGAATCGCGGTCGCCACCATGTCGCCGATGCTCTCGGCGCGCATCTCGGCGATGCTCTCCGAGACGTCGTTCGACTGCATGAAGGCGCGGCGCTGGGCGTAGACCTCCTTGCGCTGGTCGTTCATCACGTCGTCGTAGCGCAGCAGGTTCTTGCGGGTGTCGAAGTTGCGCGCCTCGACCTTTTTCTGCGCCTTCTCCAGCGCCTTGTTGATCCAGGGGTGGACGATCGCCTCGCCTTCCTTCAGCCCCAGGCGCTGCAGCATCCCGCCCATGCGGTCGCTGCCGAAGATGCGCATCAGGTCATCTTCCAGCGACAGGAAGAAGCGCGAGGCCCCAGGGTCGCCCTGCCGGCCGGAGCGGCCGCGCAGCTGGTTGTCGATGCGCCGGCTCTCATGCCGTTCGGTGCCGATGACGAACAGGCCGCCGGCCGCCTTCACCGTCTCGCGCAGCGTCACGATCTCGGCCTTGTGGCGGGCCAGCGCAGCCTCGAAGGCTTCGCCCTCGCCGCTGCCGGCTTCCTGGCGCGCCAGCATCTCGGCATTGCCGCCCAGCTGGATATCGGTGCCGCGGCCGGCCATGTTCGTGGCGATGGTCACCGCGCCGGGCCGGCCGGCCTGGCTGATGATGCTGGCTTCCTGCTCGTGGTAGCGGGCGTTCAGCACGTTGTGGGGAATCTTCGCCGCCTTCATCAGGCTGGCCAGCAACTCGCTCTTCTCGATGCTGGTGGTGCCGACCAGGCAGGGCTGGCCGCGGTCGCGCGCCTCGCCGATCAGCTTGACCACGGCGGCGTATTTCTCGCCGGCCGAGCGATAGACCTCGTCGTCGCTGTCGAGGCGCGAGACCGGGACGTTGGTCGGGATCTCCACCACTTCCAGCTTGTAGATCTCAGCGAACTCGTCGGCTTCCGTGGCCGCGGTGCCGGTCATGCCGGACAGCTTGGGGTACAGGCGGAAGTAGTTCTGGAAGGTGATGCTGGCCAGCGTCTGGTTCTCGGGCTGGACGGTCACGTATTCCTTGGCTTCCAGCGCCTGGTGCAGCCCATCCGAGTAACGCCGGCCTTCCATCATGCGGCCGGTGAACTCGTCGATGATCACCACCTTGTCGTCGCGGGTGATGTAGTCGACGTCCTTGGTGAACAGCACATGCGCGCGCAGGCTCTGGTTCACGTGGTGCACCAGCGTCACGTTGTGGAAGTCGTACAGGGTGCCTTCCACCAGCAGGCCAGCGTCGCGAAGCAGCTGCTCCACCATGCCGTTGCCTTCCTCGGTCAGGTTGGCGCTGCGCTGCTTCTCGTCCTTGTCGAAGCTGGTGGGGTCCTTGACCAGCTCCTTCATCACCTCGTTGACCGCACGATACAGGTCCGAGCTGTCCTCGCTGGGGCCACTGATGATCAACGGCGTGCGCGCCTCATCCACCAGGATGCTGTCGACCTCGTCGACGATGGCGTAGTTGAAGTCGCGCTGGACCATCTCCTCCAGCCGGTACTTCATGTTGTCGCGCAGGTAGTCGAAGCCGAATTCGTTGTTGGTGCCGTAGGTAACGTCGGCGGCGTAGGCGTCGTGGCGCTCCTGGTCGGTCATGCCATGCACGATCACGCCGGTGGTCAGGCCGAGGAATCGGTACAGCTTGCCCATCCACTCGCTGTCGCGCTTGGCCAGGTAGTCGTTGACGGTGACGACGTGGACGCCCTTGCCTTCCAGCGCGTTCAGGTACACCGGCAGCGTCGCCACCAGGGTCTTGCCCTCGCCGGTCTTCATCTCGGCGATCATGCCGGCGTTCAGCACCATGCCGCCGATCATCTGCACGTCGAAATGACGCAGGCCGAGGACGCGCTTCGCCGCTTCCCGCACCGTGGCGAAGGCGTCCGGCAGGATGTCGTCGAGTGTCGCACCGGCGGCCAGGCGCGCGCGCAACTCCGCAGTGCGGCCCTGCAGGGCGTCGTCCGACAGCGCGGCGACGGCCGGCTCCAGCGCATTGATCTGCGGCACGCGAGCCGAAAAGCGCTTCAGCGCCCGGTCGTTGGAGGTACCGAAAAAGGTGCGGGCGAGGCGGGCGAACATGCGGGGCTTGAGACTCCGGGGCGGGTCCGGGAACTGGCCGCTGCCGGCAGCCCCCATCGGGCATCCAACTGGCGGACAACTGGCGGACCCTGGCGCGGCGAGAGATAGGGGGGGGCCGGCCCCAGGTCAACGTAGCGCGGCATGACAGGGGGCGGCCACGCTGTCACCTGCCGCCGCCTTGCCGGCCGGTGGCGGTTCGGCCATTGTCCGGGCCCGTTTCCCGGAGCTATCGAATGCGCTGCCGCCTTGCTGTCCTGGCTGCCCTGACGCTTGCCCCAATGGGGGTTGCCCTGGCCCAGGCCCCCCGCCCCGCGGCGCCAGCGCCCGCTGCCCCACCCGCGGCCACCCCGGCGCCGCCCGCGGCGAACCCGGCCACCGAGGAAGACCCGGTCATGGCGCGGGTCGATGGCCAGCCGCTGCGGCTTTCGGACGTGCTGGCCACGGCCGAGGGGGTGCTGCCGCCGGAGCTTCGCGCCATGCCCGGCGCCACCCTGCTGCAGATGCTGCCGCCCGAGGTGAAGCGCCAGTTGGTCGAGCGTGCCATCACCGAACGGGCCCTGGTCAATGCCGCCCGCGCGCTCGGGCTGGACAAGGACCCTGATATCGCCAGCCGCATCCGCCGGGCCGAGGAGCAGGAGTTGCAGCAGGCCCTGCTGCGCCGGGAGGTGGAGGGCCGGATCACCGATGCCGCCGTCCGCGCCCGCTATGACCGCGACAATGCCGGCCAGCAAGGCGAGGAGGAGGTCCACGCCCGGCATATCCTGGTGCCGACCGAAACCGAGGCACGCCAGATCCTGGCCGAACTGCAGCACGGGGGTGACTTCGCCGCCCTGGCCCGCAGCAAGAGCCAGGACCCCGGCGCGCGCGACGGCGGCGACCTCGGCTTCTTCAAAAAGGGCGACATGGTGCCGGAATTCGCCAATGCCGCCTTCGCGCTGCAGCCCGGCCAGGTCTCTCCCGCGCCGGTGCACACCCCGTTCGGCTGGCACATCATCAAGGTGGAGGAGCGCCGCCGGGCGACCGCCCGCCCGTTCGATGACGTGAAGCAGGAAATCCGCGAGCACCTGCTGCAGGAGGAGGTGACCGCAACGGTCCAGCGCATCCGCGGCGCCGCCCGGGTGGAGCGGCTGGACCAGCCGCCGGCGCCGCCGGCCAACTCGCTGCTGAACCAAGCCGCCCCGCCGCCGCCGGCGCAACCGACGCCGACCCAGCCGCGGCGCCGGTAAACCCCCGCCACACCCCGAACCAAGAACAGAAAGACCATCAAGATGGCCCTGCCCGTGTCCCCGCTTGCCGTCCCGCTGCCCGAGATGCCGGCGATCGCCGGCGTGCGCCTCGGCGTCATCGAGGCCGGCATCCGATACAAGGGCCGGGCCGACCTGACGATGTTCGAATTTCCGGCCGGCACCACGGTGGCCGGCGTGTTCACCCGCAACAAATGCCCCGGCGCACCGGTGGACTGGTGCCGGGCGGCCATGAAATCGGGCAAGGCACGGGCGCTGGTGGTCAATGCCGGCAACGCCAACGTCTTCACCGGCAAGGCCGGGCGGGAGGCGACCAAGGCCACCGCGGAGGCCGCGGCGAAGCTGGTGGGCTGCAAGCCGAGCGAGGTCTTCCTCGCCTCCACCGGCGTCATCGGCGAAACCATGCCGCATGATCGCCTGACGGCGGCCCTGCCGGCGCTGTTCGCGGCGCTGACGCCGGATCGCTGGGCCGAGGCGGCGCGCGGCATCATGACCACGGATACCTTCCCCAAGGGCGCCGTGCGCACCGCCCGAATCGGCGAGGCCACCGTGACCATCGTCGGCATCGCCAAGGGCAGCGGCATGATCGCACCCGACATGGCGACGATGCTCAGCTTCATCGCCACCGACGCGAAGCTGCCGGCCGCCGCGCTGCAAACCCTGCTGGCCAAGGGCTGCGACAAATCGTTCAACTGCGTGACCGTGGACAGCGATACCAGCACCAGCGACAGCGTGCTGGTCTTCGCCACCGGCCAGGTGAAGCATCCGCGCGTGCCGGCAGAGGGCGGCGCCATCCTGAAGGACTTCGCCCGCGCGCTGCACGAGGTGCTGCACGATCTGGCGCTGCAGGTGGCGCGCGATGGCGAAGGCGCACAGAAGCTGGTCACCATCAACGTGACCGGCGCGGTTTCGGGCAAGTCGGCGCACCGCATCGCCATGGCCATCGCCAACAGCCCGCTGGTGAAGACCGCCATCGCCGGCGAGGACGCCAACTGGGGCCGCATCGTCATGGCCGTGGGCAAGGCCGGCGAACCGGCAGACCGCGACAAGCTCGGCATCGCCGTCGGCGGGGTCTGGATGGCGCGCGACGGCGGCGTGGTGCCAGGCTACGACGAGACCCCCGTTGTCGCCCACATGAAGGGCCGCGAGGTGGAGATCACCGTGGATATCGGCCTTGGTCGCGGCAAGGCCACCGCGTGGACCTGCGACCTGACGCATGGCTACATCGACATCAACGGTTCGTATCGCAGCTAGCGCCTGTTTGGCGCAGGCGGGGCCAATAGGCGGAGGAGCGGCCGCCGCAGCATGGTCCCGCGGCCTTGCGCCGCCATGTTGGGGCAGCAAGGTTGACAGCGGGCATCGGCTGGCCATCCATGGCCGGCCGCCACCGCAACGCCCGCCCGACCGCAAGGCCCGCCTTTGTCCGCACCCAGCTTCGCCCCGCTGCGCACCGAGCGCCTGACCATCCGCCCCTTTAAGGCGGCGGACGCGCCGGCGATGCATCGGCTGGTGAACGACTGGGAGGTCGCGAAGTACCTGGCCCGCGTGCCCTTCCCCTACCCGCGCGACCTGGCCGACGAGTGGATCGCCAGCACCTGGCCACGGATTGAGGCCGGCGACGCCTGGGACCTGGCGATCATCGGAGAGGAAGCCGGCAAGGACGTGCTGGTGGGGTGCATCGCGCTGACCATGCAGCGCGGCACCCGCCAGGCGGAGCTGGGTTACTGGGTCGGCCGCAAATACTGGGGCCATGGCGTGGCGCCGGAAGCGGCCGCGCGCCTGCTGAACTGGGCGTTCGCCAACCTGCCGCTGGACAGCGTGGTCGCCAGTGCGCTGGAGGAAAACGAGCGCTCGGGCAAGGTGCTGGAACGGCTGGGATTTCGCGCCACCGGCAAGGGCACGCGGGAGTTCCTGTGCCGTGGCGGCCCGATGCCGGTACGGCTGTTTTCCGGCAACCGGGAGCAACTGACCCTGACCGCGGCCCCGGCCGAGGCCGTGGGGGCCGCGGGCGGCGGCAAGCCGGTACTGCTGGTGGCCGCCTGCGCCCTGGTGGACCCGGAGAACCGTGTGCTGCTGGCGCGCCGGCCGGAGGGCAAGCCGCTGGCCGGGCTGTGGGAGTTCCCTGGCGGCAAGGTCAACCCGGGCGAGACGCCGGAGGCCGCGTTGATCCGCGAGTTGAAGGAGGAGCTGGCCATCGACGTGACCGCCGCCTGCCTGGGCCCGTTTACCTTCGCCAGCCACAGCTATGAGAAGTTTCACCTGCTGATGCCGCTGTTCCTGTGCCGGCGCTGGCGCGGCCAGGTGACGGCCGTGGAAGGCCAGGGTCTGGCCTGGGTGAAGCCGGCGCGGCTGGGCGACTACGAGGTACCGCCGGCGGATATTCCGCTGGTGGCCATGCTGCGGGATTTCCTGTGAAATAGGGCCTCCGGAAGGACCTGACTGCCATGACGACCAACCCCACCGCATGCCTGCTGATCATCGGCAACGAGGTGCTTTCCGGCCGCACGCGCGACGCCAACCTGCAGTTCCTGGCGCAGCGCCTGGGCGAGATGGGTATTCCGCTGCGGGAGGTCCGCGTGATCCCGGATGTGGAACGGACCATCGTCGAGACGGTGAACGAGGTGCGGGCAAAGTTCGACCACGTTTTCACCACCGGCGGCATCGGGCCGACGCATGACGACATCACCAGCGAATGCATCGCCAAGGCATTCGGCGTGCCATGGGAGCCGCAGCCGGTGGCCTGGGAACGCCTGGCCAGCCACTATGCCCGGCAGACCCCGCCAGGTGATTTCAACGCGGCGCGGCAGCGCATGGCGACAATGCCGCGCGGTTGCGTGCTGATCGACAACGGCATCTCCATCGCGCCGGGCTTCAGCATGGAGAATGTCCATGTCATGGCCGGGGTGCCGCGGATCATGCAGGCGATGTTCGAGATACTGGCGCCGACGTTGCAGGGCGGCGTGCCGGTCAAATCGCGCACGGTCTGGGCCGCCGGGCTGCAGGAGGGCGCTATCGCCGCGGGGTTGGAAGCGATCCAGCAGCGCTTCCCGCAGTTGGATATCGGCAGCTATCCGTTCTACCGCAGCACCGGCAACGGCGTGGCGCTGGTGGCCAAGGGCACCGAAGAAGCCGAGGTGGTGGCGGCCGGTGAAGCGATCACCGCCTTCATTGCCGGAATGGGCCACGCGCCGATCCAGGGCGAGCCGGACTGACATGAGGCTTCAAGGTTAGTTTGAAGCGGACGGGCGATACGCCTCGGGCGGGCGGCCGCTGAGCATACCCGGTTTGCGCCGCGCCGGGCCGTGGGGGGCTGGCCGCCGGCTCCGGGGCTCAGCCCGGTGGGCTCTGCAGTATCTCGGACGGCCACTCGATCTCCTCGCCATCGACGAAGAAGGCGATGGCCGTCTCGTCCTCGCTATCCCAGGCGCGCAGCGCGACCATGGCGATCAGCCCCAGCCAGGGGCTGGCAGGCAGTTCCGGCGAAACGTGCAGCTGCAGCGTGCCGCGCTCGTCATGCAGCCGGTTCACGTTATGCGCCCAGACCAGCTCTCCGACCGAGCTTTCCGAATCGGCAGCCGGAAGCGTGACCATCCGCAGCAACTCGCGCGCCCGGCCATCGGTGCGGATAAGCCGCCGCAGCCGCCAGGGCTCCTCATCCGCGTTATGCGCGGAAAGCTTGGGTTCAACCGGTTCCATGCCACCTGCTCCAGGTCCCGGCCGCGTCGGCTGCGTTGCCGCAGGGCCGTGGGTCCTTCCAATTGTTCCACTCTGCCAAAGCCGGCGCCGACGCGCCATGGCAGAACGGCGGCGGCCCGGGTTTTGTTCCGGCTACAGCTTTGGCAGCACCGCGGCCAGCGGCCAGGGCAAGGGCTCGCCCTCAACCAGGAAGTCCACCTCGGCCTCGTCCTCGCCATTCCAGGCGCGGGACAACACCAAGGCAATGACCGCCAGCCAGGCGGAGCCGCCCAGGGTTGCCGAGACATAGGCCTGCAGCGTGCCGCGCTCGTCGTGCAGACGGCTGACATGCGCGATCCAGACACGCTCGCCCACGCTGCTGACCGAGTCCTCGGCTTCCGGCGTGGCAACCCGCAGCAATTCGCGCACCCGGCCGTCGGTGCGGATCAGGCGGGCGATACGCCAGGGTTCGTCGTCAGCGTCGTAGGCGGTGAAGGCCGGCTCGTTCGGTTCCATGTTTTCTTCCTGGGCCCCGGCGGCGGCCGAATTGTGGCTAGGCTGGTGGGGCAGCGTCAAATCCGTTTGAAAGTATACCACGGGCTGCAATAAAGTCATAAGGGTTACGGGGCAGATAATGCGCCGTGCCAGGCTGGGCCTGCACCCGGCCGTCCCGCATCACGACATCGCCCCGGCGCAGCGTGGCTACCGGCCAGCCGGTAACCTGCATGCCCTCGTAGGGGGTGTAGTCTATGGCGTGCTGCATCAGGCCGTTGGTCAGCGTTACCTGCTTCGCCGGGTCCCACAGCACCAGGTCGGCATCGGCGCCGACGTTGATGCTGCCCTTGCGCGGCGCCAGGCCCATCAGGCGGGCCGGGTTGGTGGCGGTCAGCGCGACGAATTGCTCCAGGCTGATGCGGCCCTTGACCACGCCTTCGCTGAACAGGATCGGCAGGCGGGCGGCCAGGCCGGGGATGCCGTTGGGGATCTGGCTGAAAGGGGCGTCGCGGCCATGGACCGCCTTGCCGACCGCGTTGTGGAAACTGGCGCCGGAATGGTCGGAGGAAACCACGTCCAGCACGCCGCGCCGCAGCATGCCCCACACCTTGGTCTGCTCCGCAGCATCGCGCGGGCTGGGGCTGCACATGAACTTGGCGCCCTCGAAGGCGCCGTCCTCGGGGTTGCTGCGGTCCATATGGGCGGCGGTCAGGGTCAGGTATTGCGGGCAGGTCTCGCCCCACACCTTCAGGCCACGGGCCTGGGCGCGGGCGATCTCCTCGGCGGCTTCCTCGCAGGAGACGTGGAAGACCTGGATCGGCTGGTCCACCAGCTCGGCCAGCGCGATGGCGCGGTGGGTGGCCTCGCGCTCCACCACCGGCGGGCGCGACCAGCTGTGGTACTTCGGCGCGGTCAGCCCGGCCTTCAGCAGGGCTTCCGTGCGCCAGTTGATGGCGTGGTAGTTCTCGCAATGCACCGTCACCAGCATGCGGTGGCGGCGGGCGGCGGCGAGCACGCGGATATACTGCGCGTCGTCCAGGTGCAGCGGGTCGTAGGTCAGGAAGACCTTCAGGCTGCGCAGGCCATCGGCCACCAGCGCAGGCAGTTCTTCCTCCAGCGCCAGGTCGGAGGCATCGGTGATGATCTGGTGGAAGGCGTGGTCCACCATGCCAGTGGCGCCGCGGCGCTTGTGTTCCCAGTAGCGCTCGGCGATGCCGTGGCCCTTCCATTGCTGCACGAAGCACACCACGGAAGTGGTGCCGCCGGCGAAGCAGGCCGCCGACCCGGAGATGAAGCTCTCCTCGATGACGGTGCCATCGGGCATCTGTTCTTCCAGGTGGCAATGGCTGTCCACGCCGCCGGGCAGTACCAGCAAGCCGCCAGCATCCAACGTGGTGGTGGCGTCCGTGATGCGTTCGGCCAGGGCGACGATGCGGCCATCCTTGACGCCAACGTCGCAGCGCGTGGTGCCGAAGGCGCCCACAACCGTACCGCCGCGTACCGCCACATCGTATTCGGCCATCGCCCGTCTCCCGTCAGAACAAGGCGGAAGGTGCCAGACTACGCCCCGGTGGTCACGCCCGGCCGGCGACCGGCAGCGCGGCCAGGGCTTCCGGCGACAGCGCGCGCAGAAAGGCTTCGCCCCAGCCTTCCGGCGAGGCGCCGGCGATGGCGGCCCAACAGGCGCGCCAGCGTGCCTGGCGTTCGCCCAGCGGCATGTCCAGCGCCTGCAACACGGCTTCGGCCATGGCTTCCACGTCGTGCGGGTTGACCAGCAGCGCGTCCTGCAACTGCGCTGCGGCGCCGGCGAAGCGGGACAGTACCAGTACGCCGGGGTCGGCGGGGTCCTGTGCCGCGATATACTCCTTGGCTACCAGGTTCATGCCGTCGCGCAATGGCGTCACCAGGCCGACACGCGCCAGCCGCATGAAGCCCGCGACCGTGTCACGCGCCTGCGGTCGGGCAATCAGGCGCAGCGGGGTCCAGTCCGGTTCGCCGTGGTCGCTGTTCAGGGCGCCACCGGCTGAATCCAGGTCCTGCCTGAGGTCGCGGTAGGCGGCGACCTCCTCCCGCGAGGGCGCGGCGATCTGCAGGAAGGTCACGTCGCGACCGGGGCGCCGGGCCAGCACCCGGCCAAAGGCCTCCAGGCGCTCGGGCAGGCCCTTGGTCGGGTCCAGCCGATCGACGCCGAGTAGCAGGGCTTGGCCGGACAGGCTGCGCGCCAGTAGTCGCGCGGGCTCCGCATGGCACTGCACGGCAGCGGTGGCCGCGAAGTCCCGCGCGCTGATCTCGGCCGCGAAGACACCGAGCCGCACCTGACGGCCACCGAACTGCAGGTGATGCTGGTCGAAGCGCTGCGCCGGGGTGAAGGTGATGGCGGCTGCGGCGAAATTCTCTCGATCCGCCTCGGTCTGGAAGCCCAGCAGGTCGGCTGCCAGCACATCCTTCAGCAGCCCGCGGATGCCCGGCGCAACCGCAACCGCCTCCGGTGCCGGAAAGGGAACGTGCAGGAAGAAGCCGGTCGGCAGCCCCACCCCCCGTCCGCGCAGCGCACCCGGCAGCGGCAACAGGTGATAGTCATGCACCCAGATCAGGTCCTCGCGCTTCAGCAGCGGCACCAGACGGTCGGCAAAGCGCTGGTTGACCTCGCGGTAGCTCTCCAGGTCCTGCCGGCGGAACTGCATCAGATGGGACAACCCATGCAGCATCGGCCACAGCACGCCGTTCGCGTAGCCCGTGTAGAAGCCGCGATGCTCTGCCTCCGTCAGGTCGAGCGTGGCGTAGCCGACCGCGCCGCGCCTGGTGAAGCTGGGCTCGGTCACGTCGCTGACGGCCCCCGACCAGCCGAACCAAAGGCCACCGCGCCGTCGCATCAGCCCAAGCAGCGCCACCGCCAAGCCGCCGGCCTGGCCAGCATTGCCGGCCGGCAAGGGCACCCGGTTGGAGACGACCACGATGCGACTCATACCACCTCCAGCAACGCCACCGGCAGGCGGGAGAGGATGTCGCCGAGCGGGACCTGGTCACCCCCGGCGTCCAGGGCATGGCCCGTCAGTGCGTCCCGCCAACCGCGTGCCTTGCCAACACGCGGCAGCGCGAGCGTAGTTCCCGACCATGCCGCCACCGGAACATGGGGCAGTTGCGATTCGCCGAGCAGCGCCGCGGAAAGCCGGGTGACGACACTGACGACCACGGCACCGCGATGGCGGCGGGCGAAGGCCAGCACATGCGCCGCGGCCGGTCCTTCGGCCGCTAGCGGCAGGTAGTCGCCGGCCGCGAACAGGGCAGGCTGGGCGGCGCGCAGGGCCAGCAACCGGGCCAGCAGCGCCTGCTTGACCCGGCCGTCGCGCCAGTGCGGCAGCAGCGATGCCGGGTCGCTGCCATCGAGGGCCGCGGCGCGTCCGGTCCAGTCCACCGGGCGGCGATTATCCGGATCCACCAGCGAGAAGTCCCAGAACTCGGTGCCCTGGTACAGGTCTGGTACGCCCGGTGCAGTGCACCGCAGCAGCAGTTGCGCCAAGCTGTTCACGGCGCCGGCCGGGGCGAGGCGATGCGCGAAGGCGGCCAGTTCGTCGCTCAGCCGGCTGGCACGGTCGGGCGCCAGCATTGCCGCCAGAAAGTCGCGGCAGGCCTGTTCATAGGGCTGGTTCGGCACCGCCCACTCGCTGCGTCGCTTGGCTTCGCGCACCGCCTTTTCCTGCCAGGCGGCGACGCGCGCCTCCAAGTCGGCGATATCTTCGCCGAGCGGCCAGGCGCCGAGCAGCGTCTGGTACAGCATCACCTCGTCGGCGGCGTCAGGTGCCGGCGTGCCGTCGACTTCCTTCTTCAGGCTGGCGTTCAGCCTGATCCAGCGGGACAGCGCGGCGCCCCATTCGGCTGGCACCTCCGACAGCACCGCGAGGCGGGCGCGGGCATCCTCGCCGCGCTTGTGGTCGTGCGTCGCCGTTGCCAGCAGGGCACCGGGGAAGTCGCGGCCGCGGGCGCGGGCGGCGGCGTGGAAGCCGGCCGGCGAGAGGCAGAAATGCCCGGGGTCGCTGCCGACCTCGTTGCGGCTGAGCAGGCGGCCATAGCGATAGAAGGCGGTGTCCTCGACGCTCTTGGCCGCCACCGGGGCCGAGAGTTGCTGAAAGCGGACCGCGGCGGCCAGCCGCTCGCGGCGCAGCACCAGCGCCAGGCTGCGCGGCGGGTCGCCGCCCAGCCAGCCATCCAGCAGGTCAAGCAGCGGGCGCTCGGTGGCGCGCACGGTGCGGCGCGCGCCGGCCAGGGCCCAGTCCAGCAGGCGCTTGTCCTCGGCGTTGCGGCCGCCGGGGCCGACATAGAGCCGGTAGACCGGAAAGTGCGCGAGCACTTCGGCCAGGGCGCGGCGCAGCGCGGTCAAGGTAAAGTCGCGCGTCACCAGGTCGCGGTTCGCCACGCGCTTCAGCGCCGCGGCGGTGGCGTTGAGCTCGCTCGCCAGGTTGTCGCGCAGAATCTGGCGACGGGCCTCGCGGGCTTCGTCCTCGAAGCGGGCGGCGCGGCCGGTGGCCTCGACCCAGATATCGGTCAGCGGCGCCTCGCCGGCGGGGTCGTGCAGCACGCCGGCGACCTCGTCCATGAAGTCGTAGCCGGTCGAACCATCGACCAGCCAATCGGTCCGCAGCGGCTCGAATGGCGCCAGGATCTTTTCGATCCAGACCAGGGGATCGCTACCCGGGCGGGCCGCTTCCAGCCGGCGGCGCAGCTTCCGGCAATAGGCCCTCGGGTCGGCGAGGCCGTCGACATGGTCGACGCGAACGCCATCGATGACGCCATCGGCGTAGAGCTGTTCCACCAGCGCATGGGTGGCGTCGAACACTTCGGCTTCCTCCACCCGTAGCCCGGCGAGCGAGGTGATGTCGAAGAAGCGGCGCCAGTTGATCTCGTCGGCCGCGGCGCGCCACCAGACCAGCTTGTAGTTCTGCCGTTCCAGCAGCCGATGCAGCCGCTCGCGGCCCTCCGGCATCCCGGGCCCGAAGGCAGCCAGCGCGGCGTTGATGGCCTCCAACCCCTCCGGCTGCTCGGCGAAAGCGGCCAAGGCGCGGCACGCATCCTCGGCGGCGAGGCGCCCGGCGACGCGGTCTCGCTGCACCAGCGTGACCTGGCCGAAGCTGGTGACCAGCGGCTCCAACAACGGCGAACCCGCAGCGCGCAGCACCTGGCCGTAGTGCTGCGGCGCGATGGGGAAGCGATGCTCGAAATACTGCGCAAAGAGCTTGCCGGTCGCGGCCTCGAACTGCAGCGTGAGGTCGCCGCTGGCCAATGCCTCGCCATAGGGCGCGCCGAGGAACGGCGCGAGCAGCCGGTTATGCAAGCTGCGATCCGGCGGCTCCCAGTCGATATCGAAGAAGGCGGCGTAGCGCGACTGCCGCCCCCACTCCAGCACGTCGAGCCACCAGGCATTGTCGGAGCCGCCGACGCCCATGTGGTTCGGCACGATGTCGAGGATCAGGCCTAGGCCGGCGGCCTTCAGCGCGGTGCTGAGGCGAAGCAGCGCGGGCATGCCGCCCAGCTCGGGGTTGATCTGGTTGTGGTCGACGATGTCATAGCCATGCGTCGAGCCCGGCCGCGCCTTCAACACTGGCGAGGCATACAGGTGGCTGATGCCGAGGCGCTTCAGGTAGGGCACCACGGCAGCGGCGTCATCGAGGGTGAAGCCGGCGTGGAACTGCAGGCGGCAGGTCGCGGTGGGCAAGGTCACGAGGCGCGTCTCGGCCGGGCGCGGGCGAAACTGCCGAGGCGGCGCGCGACGACGGGGTCGTGCAGCAGGTCGGCGGCCTCGCCGGGCAGGCGCCGTTGCCAGTTCGGATGGCCGGCTACCGTGCCGGGCATGTTGGGTTGCTCTTCCAGGCCCAAGGCATCCTCCAGCGGCAGGATGGCAAGCGAGCATCGGGCGCTGGCGACGTGGACCAAGGCGGCATCGACCACTTGCTGCGGGTCGTTCGGCGGCTCGCCCTCGGCGGCGCGGCTTTCGCGCATGGCATCCCACAACGCGACGCGGTCCTGCCGCCGCTGGGCATGTTCCTGCTGCGCCGCCTCACGCGACGGGAAGCGATTGAGCTTCTCCCGCCATTCGATATCGCGACCACGCCACCAACCGGCGACGGTCGGCAGGTCGTGCGTCGTGGTCATGGCGGCGGCGTCCTGTGGCCACTGCTGCGGCGCACGGAAGCGGCCATCCTCTTCCTGCTCGAACCACAGTACGCGCATGCCAAGGATGCCGGTCTGCGCCATGCGCTGGTTGAAGCCCTCCGGCAAAGTGCCAAGATCCTCGCCGATGACGATGCAGCGGTGGCGATGCGATTCCAGCGCGAGCAGCCGCAGCAGATCCTGCACGGGATAGCTCAGGTAAGCGCCCTCGGCCGGCCCCATGCCGGACGGAACCACCCAGAGCCGCTGCAGCCCCATCGCATGGTCCAGCCGAATGCCGCCGGCATGGCGCATGGCCGCACGCAGCAATTCCAGGAAGGCACTGAAGCCACCAGCGCGCATCTGCAGCGGCGAGAAGGCCGTGAGCCCCCAGTCCTGGCCGAGTGGCGAGAAGACATCCGGCGGGGCGCCGACACTGAAGCCGCTGACCACCTCGTCCTGGCGGGACCAGGCATGGCTGCCGCCGCCATCGGTGCCGACGGCCAGGTCGGCGATCAGCCCGATCGACATCCCTGCCTGACGTGCGGCGCGCTGCGCTGCCGCGAGCGAGGCGTCGGCGAGCCATTGGCAGAAGGCGTGGAAGGCGACATCGCCGGCGTGGTGCTGGACGAAGCGCTGCACGCCTGCCGAATGCGGCGTGCGGTATTCCGCCGGCCAGTAGCGCCAATGCCACAGCGCGGGGTCGCTGCCGTAGAGATGGGCGTGCAGTGCCTCGAAGCGCGCATGCTCCTCCAACGCCGGGCCGGCCTGGTTGCGGAAGGCGACGAAGCCAGGGTGGTCCTGCGTCCGATCAAACAGCGCCTGCAGCCGCGCCAGCTTGCGGCGGGCCGCAGCGGGCCAGTCGATGAACGTCGCGTCGTCATTCGCTGGCACCGCCTGCGGACCGAGAGCGGCGGCGGGATCGGCGTGCAGCACGTTCAGCAGCAGGCGCGTCGACGGCGCATAGGGGCCGTACCTGGTCGGGTCGGCGCTGAACAGCGCGTGCATCGGACTTAGGGCCAAGCCGGCGGCACCCAGACGCCCCGCGCTGCGCGCCAACTGTGCCACGCCGCCGAAATCACCGATGCCGAGATCGCCAGCACGGCGCAGTCCGTAGAGTTGCGCCGCCAGCGCCCAGGGCGCCGCGGCGTCGTGCCGGACGGCGCCCGCTTCCAGCAAGCTGAAGCAGCGCGACGGCGCCGCAGCCACCCGGCAATGCGCGCCGCCCGATTCCAGCCGGTGATACCCTGGCTCGTTCAGCGCGGGCAGCCGCGCCTCGCCGGCCCAACCCTGCTCCAGCCGGCCCTCGCGCAGTTCACCGCTCTCCAGTTCCAACCGATAACGATCGCCAGCTTCGCTGCCGGGCACCGCAAGGCCATCGGGACCGCAGGTCATCGTGAGCATCGGCGGCAGCCGCTGCTGTGCCGCCGCCAGCAACGCCTGGGCGTCCCGCATGGCACTATCGCTATCCACCGGCAGGCCGAGCGCAGCCACAATGGCGCGGAGCGTCAGGTCGCCCACGTCGTGCGCCTGGCCATGCACGTCTTCCCACCGGCGCTGCACCCCCGCCGCTGCCGCCAGCGCCTGCAGTTGGCTTTCAGTCATCCCGGCCCCTTCATCATCGGCCCGTCGGCCAGACCGGTTTGGTCAGGGCGGTCGAGCAGAACGATGCAGCAACGCGGCAGCAGGCTTCCGGTGCCCAGGGTGCCGGCGGCACCGGCTATCGATTCGAAGATCGGTTGGCCGCTGGCGGCGCAGGCGGCGGGTCGCTCACCGAGGTTGCAGGCAATGGTCAGTATGGCGCCGTCGCCCAGCCGCCATCGCGCCAATACCGCACGGTCACCGACGGCATGCGCGCCAACGGCCCGGGCGCCCGGCAGGCGGGGAACGATGTGCCGATGCCGCAGCGCCAACAGGTGCCGGTGCAGCGCCAGCATTGCGGCATGGTGCGGGGTCGCAGCCTCGGCCAGGTTGGGGATCGAGGCCTGGAACGTCGCTGCGTCGTTCGGGTCGGGGATGGTCTCGCGCCTGGCCGGGTCCTGGAAGGCGGCGAACTTGGCGAACTCCTTGCGCCGCCCCTGCGTCACCAACGGCGCAAGCTCCGCATTGTGGTCGGTAAAGAACAGGAAGGGCGCAGAGGCCGCCCATTCCTCTCCCATGAACAGCAGCGGGATCTGCGGCGCGAGCAGCAGGAGCGCCGCCGCGGCCTGCAGCGTCTGAGGATAAGCCAACGCCGCCAATCGCTCTCCGAAGGCACGGTTTCCGACCTGGTCGTGATTCTGCAGGAACAGGACAAAGGCGGTCGGCGGCAACTGTGCGCTCGGCTCGCCACGCGGGGCACCGAGGTGGGGCGAGAACTGGCCCTGGAACAGGAAGCCCTCGGCCAATACGGTCGCCAGCTTCTCGGCACCGGCGTCACAGAAGTCCTCGTAGTAGCCCTCGCGCTCACCGGTCAGCAGCGGGTGCAGGATGTTGTGGCCGTCGTCGTTCCACTGGGCATCGAAGCCGCCGTTCGGCTGCAGGTGCCGGGCGGCGTTCCGTTCGTTCTCCAGCACCAGGTGAACGTGGCGCCCAGCGGTCTCGTGGCGCAACCGGGCCGCCAGCACATCCAGCCATTCGGCTTCGGCGATGGCATGGACGGCATCGAAGCGCAGGCCGTCGAAGCGGTATTCGTTGAGCCAGAGCAGCGCGTTGTCTTCGAAGTAGGCGCGTACCGCCGGTTGGCGGAAATCGATGGCGGCGCCCCAGGGCGTGTGGATGCCTTCGTTGAAGAAGCCCTTGGCGAAGGCGTGCAGATAGGCACCGTCGGGTCCGAAGTGGTTGTAGACCACGTCGAGAAAGATCATCAGACCCAGGCCGTGGGCGGCGTCGACCAAGGCCTTCAGTTCATCCGGCGTGCCGTAGGGCGCGTGCGGTGCGTAGGGCAGTACGCCGTCGTAGCCCCAGCCGCGCCGGCCTGGAAAGGCGCCCACGGGCATCAGTTCAACGGCGGTTACCCCGAGGTCGCGCAGGCGCGGCAGCTGGGCCTGTACCCCGGCGAAACCGCCGAGTGCGCCGACATGCACCTCGTACAGCACCACCTCGTGCCAGGGCCGGCCCTGCCAATCCGGGTTCTGCCAGGCATAGGCGCCGGGGTCGACGACGATGGAGGCGTCGTGGACCCCGCCGGCCTGCAGGCGCGCGGCCGGGTCGGGTACTGCAAGGTCTGGGCTGACGCGGAAGCGGTAGAGCGAACCGGCGCCAACCGCCGCTTCCAGCGCGTACCAGCCGTCCGACCCGGCTTGCATCGGCTGCGGTGGCAAGCCTTCAATCTCAAGCTGCGGTGCCACGGCGTCCGGCGCCCATAGACGGAACCGCGTGCGGTCTGGTGCCAACAACGTTGCGCCCCAGGTGGTGGGCTGCGCGTAACCGCTCATGACCTGTGCGCCTGCTTGCTGGTGCTGCGCGGTCGGGCGGAGCTGGGTTGTGGCAAGCGCCTCACATCAACCCCGGTGCAGCAGGATGATGGTGGCGAGCGGTGGCAGGAACAACTCCAGGGCGTAATCGAAGCCGTGGCTCGGTGTCGCCAAGGCAGTGACTGCGCCGCCGTTGCCGCAGTTCGTGCCGCCGTAGGCAGCGCCATCGGAGTTCACCACCTCGTCCCAACTGCCACCGCGCGGCACGCCCACGCGATAGCCATGGCGCGGCACCGGGGTGAAGTTGGCGATGACCAACGCGGGCGGATCCTCGAAGCTGCCGAGCCGCAGCCAGGCGAACACGCTGTTCGCGCGGTCGTCTGCGACCACCCACTGGAAGCCATCCGGCGTGGCGTCCTGCCGGTGGAGCGCAGGATAGGTGCGATAGGCGGCGTTCAGGTCATGCACCAGGCGCTGCATGCCGCGATGCCGCGGGTCATCCAACAGCGGCCAGTTCAGTTGGATGTCGTGGTTCCATTCGGTCGGCTGCGCGAACTCGCCACCCATGAAGATGAGCTTGCGACCGGGCTGGGTCCACATGAAGCCCAGATAGGCGCGCAGGTTGGCGAAGCGCTGCCATTCGTCGCCGGGCATCTTGGTCAGCAGCGAACCCTTGCCGTAAACCACCTCGTCGTGGCTGAGCGGCAGCACGAAGCGTTCGGTCCACGCATAGACCAGACCGAAGGTCATGCTGTCGTGGTGCCAGCGCCGATTGATCGGGTCCTGCTCCATGAAGTGGAGCGTGTCGTGCATCCACCCCATGTTCCACTTGTAGGCAAAGCCAAGGCCGCCTTCCTGCGTCGGCTTGGTGACGCCTGGCCAAGCGGTGCTTTCCTCGGCGATGACGACGGCGCCTTCACAGCGCTCGGCAACGACGGCGTTGAGTTCCTGCAGGAAGCGCACGGCTTCCTCGTTCTCGCGGCCACCATGGCGGTTTGGCAGCCACTCGCCCGCCGGCCGGGAATAGTCACGATACAGCATGCTGGCGACGGCATCGACGCGAAGTCCATCGACATGGTGGTGCTCGAGCCAATGCAACGCGGAGGCCAGCAGGAAGCCGCGGACCTCGTTGCGCCCGAAATTGTAGATCGCGGTGTTCCAGTCGCGGTGGAATCCCTCGCGCGGGTCGGCGTGCTCATAGAGGGCGGTGCCGTCGAAGCGATACAGGCCGTGCGCGTCGGTGGGGAAATGCGCGGGCACCCAGTCGAGAATGATGCCGAGCCCGGCCGCATGGGCACGGTCGACGAAAGTGGAAAAGCCCTCCGGCGCGCCGAACCGCGCACTGGGCGCGAACATGGCAAGCGGCTGGTAGCCCCAGGAGCCACCGAACGGATGTTCCATGATCGGCAGCAGCTCCAGGTGCGTGAAGCCCATGCCCTGTGCGTAGGGGATCAACCGGTCGGCCAGGCCTTCCCAGCCAGGCGATTCGCCTGCGGGATCGCGCCACCAGGAAGCCGCGTGAACCTCGTAGATCGAGATCGGCGCGTCCGGCGCTTGGCGCTGCGCCCGCTCGCGCATCCAGCGCTCATCCAGCCAGCGATGCGGCTGCGGGTTGGCGACGCGCGATGCCGTCTCCGGCGGGGCTTCCGTCGCCAGTGCCAGCGGGTCGGCCTTCAACGGCAGCACCTGACCGTCGCGGCCCAGGATTTCGTATTTGTACAGGGTGCCCGGCAGCAGGCGGGGGATGAACAACTCCCACACGCCGGCCTCGGCGCGCCGCCGCATTGGGTGCCGGCGGCCATCCCAGCCGTTGAAGGTGCCGACCACGGAGACGCGGCCCGCATTCGGTGCCCAGACGGCAAACCGCACGCCAAGGATGCCATCAACCTGCATCGCCTGCGCGCCGAGCACACGTCCCAGCTCGAAGTGCCGGCCCTCGGCGAAGAGATGCAGGTCCAGCTGACCAAGCAGCAGGCCGAAGCTGTAGGGGTCCTCGGTCTCCTCCGGCAGCGCAGGCCATTCGACCCGCAGCCGGTAGGCGCCCGGCGGCACCGGGCCTGCAAACAGGCCGGCAGGGTGGAGGCGTGGCAGCGTCGCCATTACCTCACCGCTGTCCCGTGCCAGCACCTGCACTGATTGCGCCCCGGGCTGGAAGCTGCGGAGCTCATCGCCATGACGCCCGAGCACCGCGAACGGATCGCCGTGGCGGCCCTGCACCAGGGCCTCTATCGCGTCCGGCGTCATGCGGTCAGTCGCTCGGCAAGCGCCGTCAGCCCGCGCAGGGGCACACCGACCCAGCCCGGCCGATTGGCGGCCTCGTAGCGAATTTCGTAGGCCGCCTTCTCGATGAGGAACAAGTCCAGCAGTGCCTGCGCGCCGATCGGCGAGACGGCCGCATAGGCGTCGAGAAAGGCAGCCGCGGCCTCACGCTGCCAGCGTTCCAGCAGCGCGGTGCGACGTTCGGTCGGCGCCGCGGTCGCGGTCGCCGAAGCCTTGTTGGTGATGGCCACCGCCGCGGCATAGTCGAAGCTGCGCAGCAGGCCCGCGACATCGCGCATCGGGCTTGCCTTGGCGCGCCGCTCCGCCAACGGCCGCGCTGGCTCCCCTTCGAAATCGACGATCACGGCGTCGCCCTGCGCCACCAACACCTGGCCAAGATGGAAATCCCCATGCACGCGCGTCTTGAGCGCGCCTTCGGCCGCGTGCGCCAGCCGCTGCACTGCGGCACGCAACGCCGGAGCCTTTGCCAGCAGCGCCGCCGCATCCGCGCGGCCTTCCACCTGATCCAATGCGGGGTCGAGCTGCGACAGGACGCCGTCGGCCCAGGCGGTGCGGTCGGCCTCGGTCGCAACTTCGGGACTGAAGGCTGCGTCCTCCGTCGGCGCCGCAAGTGCCACGTGCAGCTCTGCAAGTCGCTGGCCCAGAGCCGAGGCAAACGCGACATAGCCCGCGAAGACGTCGGCCTCGGACTCGTCCGTCAATGCAGCTTCGTCAACCGCGCGATGCAGCCAATCCAACGTCCATTGCCAGCCGTCGCCCTGGTTGCGCACGAAGCCCTGCACCAGCATCAAGGTGCAGGGTTCGCCGTCGGACGGCACGCGCACCACCTCGCCCAACAACGGCGCGATGTTGGCGAAGCCTGCATCGGTGAGGTAGCGCGTCACTTCCGCTTCCGGATGGATACCCGGGTTCAGGCGGCGAATGATCTTGATGACGACAGCCTCGCCGAAGATGAGCGAGGAGTTCGACTGCTCCGCGGAAAGCCGACGCACCGCTGGTGATTCCGGCAACGCCGTTTCCGCCAGCCGCGCGGTCGGGCGGAAGCAGATGTCGCCATCGACCGTCGCCAGCACCAGGCGCGCCTGCAGCGCCGCAATCACCGCCGGCGGCATCCGGTCTGCGGCGAAGGCGTCGGTCAGGAACCCAACGCGACGGCCCTGCCGCAACCGCGACAGCGCGAGCTGCGACGCCAGCGGCGGCACGCCCTCCAGATCCTCGACGCCCGCGAGGGGCAGCGCGTAGTGTTCGGTGCGGTCTTCAAGCTGCACGCAAACCTCGGCCATGACGACCGAACCCTGCGATTCCGGCAGCGTCGCAATGGATTGCAGCGTTACCTTGCGCAGTCGGGCGTCCTTGGCGGCGAACCACCGCCGCTTCGGCAGCCAGGCAGGCAGCACCTCGCGTTCCAACTCGCGTCGGACGGCGTCGTCCAGGAAGTCCTTCACGCCAGCGCGCAACACCAACGTGCGCAGGTCCGGCAGCGCCTCCGGGCTGGGCACGTGCCAGGGTGGCAGCGCCTTCTCGGCCGCCAGCACGAACCAGTAGAAGCCGTAGGGCGGCAGCGTCAGCAGGTAGGGCAGTTGGCCGATGGGCGGGAAGGCGGTGCCGCCGAGCATCTCCACCGGCACGCGACCAGCCAGCGCGGAGAGGTCCAGTTCCACCGCCTGCGCGCTGCGGCTGAGGTTGAACACGCAGAGGATGGTGTCCTCCTCATGCTCGCGCAGATAGGCCAGTACCTTGCGGTTGCCGGGGTAGAGCAGACGCATCGCACCGCGGCCGAAGGCGCGGCTGCGCCGGCGCACCGCCAACATGCGGCGCATCCAGTTCAGCAGGCTGTGCGGGTCGCGCGCCTGGGCTTCGACATTCACCGCCTGGAAACCGTAGAGCGCGTCCTGGATCGAGGGCAGCACCAACTGCGCCGGGTCGGCCTTGCTGAAGCCGCCATTGCGGTCGGGGCTCCACTGCATGGGTGTACGCACGCCGTCGCGGTCGCCCAGGAAGATGTTGTCGCCCATGCCGATCTCGTCGCCGTAATAGATGACGGGCGTGCCGGGCATGCTCAGCAGCAAGCCGTTCATCAGCTCGATCCGCCGGCGGTCGCGTTCCAGCAGCGGCGCCAAGCGGCGTCGGATGCCCAGGTTGATACGGGCGCGCTTGTCGGCGGCGTAGGTGCTCCACAGGTAGTCACGCTCGCGGTCGGTGACCATTTCGAGCGTGAGCTCGTCGTGATTCCGCAGGAAGATCGCCCACTGGCAGCCTTCGGGAATGTCCGGCGTCTGGCGCAGGATGTCGGTGATGGGGAAGCGGTCTTCCTGCGCGATGCTCATGTACATCCGCGGCATCAGCGGGAAGTGGAACGCCATCTGGCATTCGTCGCCGTTGCCGAAATATTGCTGGGTGTCCTCAGGCCATTGGTTGGCTTCGGCCAGCAGCATGCGGCCCTGGTAGTTGGCATCCAGCTTGGCGCGCAGCAGGCGCAGCACCTCGTGCGTCTCGGGCAGGTTCTCGTTGTTGGTGCCCTCGCGCTCCACCAGGTAGGGCACGGCGTCAAGCCGCAACCCGTCCACGCCCAGGTCCAGCCAGTAGCGCATGGCATTCAGCACTTCGCTCAGCACCCGCGGGTTGTCGAAGTTCAGGTCGGGCTGGTGGCTGTAGAATCGGTGCCAGAAATAGGCACCTGCCACGGGGTCCCAGGTCCAATTGGACTTTTCGGTGTCGAGGAAGATGATGCGGGTTTCCGGATATTTCTGGTCGCTGTCCGACCAGACATAGTAGTCGCGGTGGCTGCTGCCGCGCCGCGCGGTGCGGGCGCGCTGGAACCACGGGTGCTGATCGCTGGTGTGGTTGACGACGAGTTCGGTGATGACCTTCAGGCCGCGCGCATGCGCTTCGCGGATGAAGCGACGGGCGTCGTGCAGGTTGCCGTAATCGGGGTGGACGCCACGATAGTCGGCGATGTCGTAGCCGTCGTCCCGCCGCGGGCTGGGGTAGAAAGGCAGCAGCCACAGCGTGTCAACGCCGAGTTCGGCGATATAGTCCAGCTTTTCGAGCAGCCCGGTGAAATCGCCCACACCATCATTGTTGGCGTCGAAGAAGCTCTTGATGTGCAACTGGTAGATGACAGCGTCACGATACCAGTGCGGGTCGCGGGGTGGGCTCATGCCTCGCCTCCCGGGCGTACGCGCCAGATGGCGAAGGGCATGGCCGGATCGAAGCGCAATTGCTGCTGCTTGCCTTGCCAGGTGAAGCGGTGGCCGTGCATCAGTTCTTCGGCCTCCAGGCTGGCGCCGTCCGGCAGGCCCCATTCCCACAGTGGCAGTTCCACCGTGGCCTGCTGCGGTTGGTAGGGGTCCAGGCTGAGGCCGATGAGCAGAACGTTGTCGCGGGTCGGGTCCGCGCGACGGAACCACAACACCTGGTCGTTGTAAGCATTGTGGAAGGCGATCCCTGTCTGTCGGTGCAACGCCGGATTGGCCCGGCGGATCGCGTTGAGCCGGGTGATTTCTTCGACGATATCGCCGGCGGCTCGCTGCGGCCGCTGGCGAACCTCGTACTTGTCGCTGTCGAGGTATTCCTCGCGCCCGGGCAGCGGCGTGGCGTCGCACAGCTCGAAGCCCTGGAACACGCCCCATACCGCACCGGTGGTCGCGGCCAGCGCGGCGCGGATCAGATGCGCGGCACGGCCTCCTTCCTGGAGGAAGGGCGGGTTGATGTCGGGCGTGTTGACGAAGAAGTTCGCCCGATAGATCGCGGCGATCTCAGGCGTCGCCAGCTCGGTCAGGTATTCGGTGATCTCGGCCTTCGTGTTGCGCCAGGTGAAGTAGCTGTAGCTTTGCGTGAAGCCGAGCTTGCCGAGACGGTACATCACCTTCGGCCGGGTGAACGCTTCGGCCAGGAAGATGGCATCCGGGTGGTGTGCACGGATTTCGCCGATCAGCCATTCCCAGAACGGCAGCGGCTTGGTGTGCGGATTGTCGACGCGGAAGATCCGCACGCCCTGGTCGCACCAGAACCGCACGACATCGCGCAGTGCCAGCCACAGCGATGGCACCGCGCCTTCGCCGTAGAAGTCGACGTTGACGATGTCCTGGTATTTCTTCGGCGGGTTCTCGGCATAGCGCAGCGAGCCATCCGGTCGCCAGTCGAACCACTCGGGGTGCTGCTTCAGCCAGGGGTGGTCCGGACTGCACTGGATGGCGAAGTCCAAGGCCAGCTCCAGCCCATGCCGCGCTGCGGCGTCGCGCAGGGCGGCCAAGTCTTCCAGCGTGCCGAGGCCGGGGTCCAATGCATCGTGGCCGCCGGCTTCGCTGCCGATGGCGTAGGGGCTGCCGGGGTCGTCGGCTGCCGGTTCCAGGCTGTTGTTGCGACCCTTGCGGTTGGTCCGGCCGATCGGATGGATCGGCGGGAAGTACAGCACGTCGAACCCCATGGCGCGGATATGCGGCAGGTGTTCGATAACCCCACGCAGGCCACCGTAGTTACGCGGGAACAGTTCATACCAGGCGGCGAAGGCGGCGGCGCGGCGCTCGGCTTCCACCGGTAGCTCGACGCTGCTGGTGCGGAACGGGCGGTCGTCGGCGGCGGCCATCAGGCGAGCCGTGTCCGGGGCCAGCAGGCAATGCAGGCGCTCCGCCATACCCGCCTCGGCCAGGTTCTGCGCCAACTCGGCCAGCGCGCCCCCGGCACGGCAGGCCGCGCGCGCCAGCAGCAAGCGGCCTTCCTCCAGTTCCAGGGTCAGGTCGAGGCCGGCGGCGTGCTTCTTGTCCAGCTCGTCGCGGTAGGTAGCAAAGGCGTCGCGCCAGGCTTCCACGCAGAACACGTGGCGCCCCAGGCGCTGCAGCGGGAAGGCGGCGCTCCAGCGGTCGTTGCCCAGCGGGCGCATCGGCACCTCGGTCCAGTCCACCTCATCGGCAGGGCGCCAACGCAGCATGGACGCGAGCTTGTCGTGACCGTCGCAGACCAGGTCGCAGCTGACGGTGACGCTTTCACCCAACACGTGCTTGGCGGCGAAGCGTCCCGCATCAACAGCGGGGGTCACGGTCTCGATGCCGATGCGCGGAGCGCAGGCTGCGGCAATGGCGGTTTCGCCAGCGGTGGTGTGCCGCTTGCCGGGTTCCGGCCGGGCGGGCGCCAGCACAGGGCGGGCCGCTTCGGCGGCCAGCACAACCACCTCGCCCGCCGCCACGCGCAGCGTCTCGCCGGGCCCTAGCGGCTGACCTTCCGGCGGCAGCAGGCGCCCGACCGGCTGCGCGGCCAGGGCCAGCAGCGCTGCCACCGGCAGCCTCGCTTCCTGCCGCAGCGACGTGTTGGCGACCACTACACGGGCGCCGGCGGGCTGCTCGCACAACAGCGCCGCCGCCCGGCCGCCTGGACCGGCGAGCGGGTGCAATTCCACCGGTTCAAGCCCTTGCCGCGCCAGCCGGGCATTGGCGGCGCGGACGGCATCGCGCAAATCGTGTGGGGGATTGGCCTGCAGCCAGGCCCAATCCCCGGGGCGGTCGCGCGTGGCATCGAGCGGGCGCAGCGCGCCGTACTCGCAGCCCATCGGCAGCACCATCCCCGCACCCAGCCCGGCCGCAACCGACAACTGGCGGCGGACATGGTGCTCGACGAGGCGGGCATCCGGCTCCGCCGCGGCCAGGCGCGGCCCGAAGGGCGGCTCCACCGTGGCCAGGGCCGGGGCCACGCCCCTCAGCCGGCGCGATTCCTCGGCCAGCCACTCGCCACGCAGGTCCCACCAGGCCAAGCTGTTGCAACAGGCAGCGAAGCCCAGACCGGCCAGTCCGAGTTGCGCTTCCGCGGCAAGGCCGGGAGTCCAGGCGACAAAGCGCGTCTCCGGCAACTCAGCCGTCAGGCTGCGCCAAAAAGCGGCGGGAACAGCATCTGGGTGCAGGCAGCGGAAGCCGGCCACGCCCGCCGCAACCCAGGCGCCAATGCGCTGACGCCACTCCATGGCCAACCCGGGAACCTCCCATCGGGCCGCAGCGGTTCCAACCTCCGTTGGCGGCTGGCGCGGGTCGGGTGGCCCTTCGGCCGCGGCGAGGGCAAACCAGTCTGGGTGTCGGGCAGCGAGGCTGCCGCCGCTGGCCACGCGGTCCAGTACCAGGTCCAAGTACAGGGCCAGGCCATGGACCCGGGCAGAGTCCGCAAGCTGCGCCAAGGCCTGCGGCATACTGCCCGACGTGGCCAGACAGGGGTGCGGCAGGTCGGGGTCGCCAAGGTGGTAGAGGTTCCCGGTCGGGCCTGGTTGGCCCGGGGGTGCCACCAACACGACATTGCAGCCGAGCCCGGCAGCATGGGCGAACAGCGCTTCCCAGGCCGACAGCGGACCGACCAGCAGCGGGCTGACCAGGTACATGCGAAAGCTGGGCGTGGTTGGCACATTTGCATTGGCAGCAGCCGGCGGCTCCGCGGCGGGCAGGCGAGCCTGTGACCCGGACGGTGCGGGCTGCACGTTGTCTGCAACCGGACGCGCAGCAGCGCGCCTGCTCCTGGGGCCAGCGCCGCCCTTACCTGCCATCCAAACCTGCCCCCGCTATCGCCGTGCGGGGCCAACGCGGGCGGCGGCGCCTGGGCTGCATCGGGCCAAGGTTCACCGCTGCGCGAGCCGGCGGCGGGAAGCGGGCCTGGGCGGCACGGTTCCAGCATGGCAGCCTGGGCTGGAGACAGGAGCCTTGCCGATGCTTGACCCCGAGTTCGACCCCGCCGCGCATGTCGCTGCCGCAGCGCCGATGGTGGGGCTGCACCTGGATGCCGCACGCCAGGGTCGGGTGGCCGCAGCGCTCGCCCTGGTGGTGCATACGGCAGCCCCGGCGCTGGTGGTGACGCTGGCGCCCGGCGACGAACCCGCCCCGGTGTTTCGGCCATGAACCCAGCGTTGGCAGTTGCCGCCCGCATCCGCGCCGGGGAGACTACCGCCGTGGAGGCGACGCGCGCCGCATTGGCGCGGGCGGAGGCCCTGAATCCCAAGGTCAACGCCTTTACCGCCCTGCTGCCGGAACGGGCAATGGCGGAGGCCGCTGCCGTGGATGCACGCATCGCCCGGGGAGAGGACCCCGGTCCGCTGGCCGGCGTGCCCTATGCGGTAAAGAACCTGTTCGACCTGCAGGGCGTGACCACGCTCGCCGGCAGCAAGGTGCTGCGCGGCAATCCGCCGGCGGCACGCGACTGCTTCCTGGTGCGGCAGCTGGCAGCGGCCGGGGCCGTGTGCCTTGGCGCGCTGAACATGGATGAGTTCGCCTACGGTTTCACCACCGAGAACAGCCACTACGGCGCCGCACGCAACCCGCACGACCTGTCGCGCATCGCCGGTGGCTCCTCGGGGGGCTCGGGCGCGGCTGTCGCGGCCGGGCTGGTACCGCTCAGCCTGGGCACGGACACCAATGGCAGCATTCGCGTGCCGTCATCGCTCAACGGCCTGTTCGGGGTGAAGCCGACCTATTCGCGGCTGTCGCGTCACGGCAGCTTTCCATTCGTGTATTCGCTGGACCATGTCGGGCCGTTCGCCCGCAGCGTGGCCGACCTGGCCGCCTGCTACGACGCCTTGCAGGGGCTGGACGCCGAGGACGGCCATCAGTCGCCGCGCGCACCGGAGTTCGTGACGCCCGGGCTGGGCACCGGCCTGGCCGGGCTGCGGATAGGCCGACTGGGTGGCTGGTTCGGCAAGCGCCAATCCGCCGCCGCGCGCAACGCCGTGGCGGCCGTTGCCGCGGCGCTCGGTTGCACCGGAGAGGTGCACTGGGCGATGGCCGAGGCCTGCCGCGCCGCCGCCTTCACCATCACCAGCAGCGAGGGCGCCACGCTGCACCTGCCAACGCTGCGCACGCGGCTGGAGGATTACGAGCCGCTGATCGTCGACCGGCTGCTGGCCGGCGCCTTGCTCCCTGCCGCCTGGGTCAACCACGCCCAGCGGGTGCGCGCCATGGCCGCGGCTCAGATGCGCGACATGATGGCGGACTGGGACGTGCTGATCGCGCCAGCCACCCCGGTGCCGGCAACACCCATCGGCCAGGAGACGCTGGAGTTGGATGGCGAGACGCTGCCGCTGCGGGCCTCGATGGGCCTGTTCACCCAGCCGATCAGCGGCATCGGCCTGCCGGTGGTGACGGTGCCGGTGCAGCGGGCCGACGGCGTGCTGCCGATCGGCGTGCAGTTGATCGGCAAGCCATGGACCGAGGCGCTGCTGTTCCGGGCCGCCGCCGCCTTGGAAGCCGCCGGTGTCTGCACCGCCCCGGTGCCGGCAGCCTTCGCCGCGGGCGCGGTTTGACGGTCCCACGCTTCGGACGGATCGGCGAGGGTGAGGCCGCGCCGGCCGGAGGCGAGAGCCTCGACGAACTCGCGGCCGCGGGCGGGGCACGGGTGGAGCGGATCGCTTCGCGCGCCATGGCCAACGGCTGTTGGTACGATCAGCCGCATGCCGAGTTCGTGCTGCTGGTGGCGGGCGCGGCCCGGCTGGGCTTCACCGATGGCACGGAGCGGGCGCTGGCAGCCGGCGACTGGGTGGTGCTGCCGGCCGGGTGCCGGCACCGGGTTGTCTGGACCGACCCAGGCTGCGAGACGTTGTGGCTGGCGGTGCACCTGCCGCCGGATTGATGTCGCGCAAGGCGGCGGAGCCGGGCGACGCGCTAACCATGGCGCATGACCCCGCCGATCAGCTACGCCCTGGCCAATATCCCGCGCTACACCAGCTACCCCACCGCGCCGCATTTCGGGGCGCTCGGGCCGGCCGAGTATGCCGACTGGCTGGCGCAGGTGCCCGAGGGCGCGCCGCTGTCGCTCTATCTGCACGTCCCATTCTGCAAGTCGCTGTGCTGGTACTGCGGCTGCCATACGGCGGTAACGCGCAGCGCCGCGCGCATCGAGCACTATGCCGCGGCGCTGGAAGCCGAAGCGCACCTTGTCGCGGCGGCATTGCCGCGTCATGGCGGCATCGCGCACCTGCACCTGGGTGGCGGCACGCCGACCGCGCTGGGTGCTGCGGCGCTGGCGCGGGTACTGCATGTGGTTCGGCTGGCCTTCGGCTTGCGTCCCGGTGCCGAATTGGCCGCGGAACTGGACCCGCGCAGCCTGGACGAAGCCACCGTGGCCGCCCTGGCGGAAGCCGGGCTGACCCGGGCCTCGCTGGGGGTGCAGGACATTTCGCCGGCGGTGCAGCACCGCATCGGCCGGGTGCAGACGCAGGATTGCGTCGCCGACGCGGTTGCGCGATTGCGCGCCCACGGTATCGGCAGCATCAATGTGGACGTGATGTATGGCCTACCCGGCCAGGGCGTGGCCGAGGTGCAGGCCACCACGCGCTTTGCGGCGCAGTTGGGCGCCGACCGGGTCGCGGTATTCGGCTACGCCCACGTGCCCTGGATGAAGCCACATCAGAACGCCATCGACAGCGCCAGCCTGCCCGGGGCGCTGGAGCGCATGCTGCAGGCCGACGCCGCCGAAGCGGTACTGGTCGGCGCCGGCTATGTGTCGATAGGCCTGGACCATTTCGCCAGGCCGGAGGACGGCATGGCGGTGGCGCTGCGCGCGGGCCGGCTGCGCCGCAACTTCCAAGGCTACACAACCGACGACGCGCCGACGCTGTTGGGGTTGGGGGCCTCCGCCATCGGCAGCCTGCCGGCGGGCTATGCGCAGAACGAGCCGGACGAGCGGAAATATGTTGCTGCCGTTCAAGCTGGCGCCCTGCCGGTGAAGCGCGGCCGCGCCTTGAACGCGGACGACCGGCTGCGGCGGGGCGTGATCGAACGGGTGATGTGTGACTTCGCGCTGGACCTCGGCGCGCTGCCACCCGTGGTACTGGACGAGGCGATGCCGCTGCTGGCGCAGCTGGATGCGGATGGCATCATCGCGCTCGACCGCGACTACCTGCGTGTGCTGCCGGATGGCCGGCGCCATGTCCGGCATGTGGCCGCCGCCTTCGATGCCTATCTCGGCACCGGCAGCGGGCGGCATAGCGCCGCCGTGTAGCGGCGCGGGCGTTCGGGGCCGCGGGCGTTGCGCCTGAGCTAGCCTCGCAACGCCGGTACCAGGCTGTGGTAGGCTTGGCCGTCCACCGCCACGTCCAGCAGCACCGGGCCTGGCGTGGCGAAGGCCTCGCGCAACGCCGGCACCAGTTGGTCCAGGCTTTCCACCCGCAGCGCCGCGCAGCCGAAGCCGCGCGCCACGGCGGCGAAGTCGGTGGCCGGGTAGCGCATGCCATGCAGCGGGAATTGCCGGCGGCGCTGCTTCACTTCGATCAGCGCGATCGAGGCGTCGTTGAAGACCACCACCTTCACGTTGGCGCCTTCCTGCACGGCGGTGCCGAGTTCGCCGGCGCCCATCATGAGCCCGCCATCACCAGTGAAGGCCAGCACGGGCTTGGATGGGTCGGCCAGCGCGGCACCGATGGCGTTGGGCAGCGCATAGGCCATGGTGGCCAGCCCCCGGGTGATGAAGAAGTCCAGCGCCTGGCGCGCCGGCCACAGCGCCACCGCCGGCAGGATGTGGGCGCCGGCGTCGACCGTCACGCGGGTGCCGTCCGGCGCCGCCTGCATGGCGGCTTCCACCACCTGGTGCGGTGCGATGCCGCTGCTGGTGGTCCGAGCCAGGGCGCGCATGGTCTCGCGCGCATCGGCAACCTGTTCCGGCGCCCAGTGGCCGGGGGCCACCGCATCCTCCAACGCCATCGCAGCTTCGGAAAGATCGCCCACCACCTGCGCCTGTGGCGTCAGGTAGGGCCGGGCATGGGTGTGGGCGGTCAGTTCCACCACCGGCGTGCTGGCATAGGCCCAAGGTTTGGGCATGAACTCTATGGGGTCGGCGCCGTAGAGCAGGATGCAATCGGCCTGGCGCAGCATCGGGTCCTCGGCGGCGCCGCTGATGAAGGGGCCGAGCGCCCATTCATGCGTGTCGCTCAGCGCGCCCTTGCCCATGCAGGTGGCCAGCACCGGCGCCTCCCACTGGCTGGCCAGCCAGCGCAATCCGGCGGCGGCGGCCTCGTCGCGGGCCTGCAGGCCGGCGATGATGATCGGGCGGCGCGCCTTGCCGAGCACGGCGCGGGCGGCGGCCAAGGCAGCTTCCTCCGGCGCGGGCGGACGCGGCGGCGCGGGCAGCGGGCGGTCAACGGCCGTGAAAGGAGCGCGCAGCCGCTGGCCGACCATTTCCAGATAGACCGGGCCGGCGGGTCCAGCCATGGCGGAGGCCATCAGCCGATCCAACTCGGCCACTGGGTCACCGCTCTCCAGCACGCTGCTGGCCTTCACCAGCGGTGCCATCAGCGCCATCTGGTCGTAGCGCTGATGGGAGACATGGCCCATGTCGGTCTCGTGCCCATCGGCCAGCACCAGCAGCGGCACCCGGTCCAGGCTGGCGCAGGCGATGCCGTTGGTGCCGTTGGTCAGGCCGGGACCGCGCGTGGTCAGCAGCACGCCGGGCGCGCCGGTGACCTGTGCATCGGCCATCGCCATCATCGCGGCGCCGCTTTCGGTGCGGGTCAACACGTAGTGGATGCCGTGGCGCGCGGCGGCGTCCAGGATATCCAGGCTGCAATCGCCGCCGGGCACCCCCCAGATGCGCTTGACGCCATGCTGAGCCAGCCGCTTGACGATGGCATCGGCGACATTGCTCATTCTGCGCGTATTCCTGCTTCGCGGGTGACCTGCGCCCAGCGCGCGATCTCGCCATGGATGTAGTCGCCGAACTCGCCGGGCGTGCCGGTGACGATCTCCGCGCCCTGCGCGGTCAGACGCTGGACCATGTCCGGCTGGTGCATGATGCTGTTCAGCGCCGTGTTCAGCCGAGCCACGATGGGCTGCGGCGTGCCGTGCGGGGCGACGATGCCGAGCCACCCGACCACCTCGTAGCCGGGAATGCCGGCCTCGGCCACGGTGGGCACATCGGGCAGCGCGGCCAGGCGGCGGGTGCCGCTGACCGAGAGCGGACGCACCAGGCCGGCGCGGATCTGCGGCAGCGTCGCCAGCGGGTCCGAGAAGGCGCTGGCCAGGTTGCCGGCGATCAGGTCGTTCAGCGCCGGCGCCGCGCCGCGATAGGGAATGTGCTCCATCTGGATGCCGGCCATGCGGGCGAAGACCAGCATGCCCAGATGCGGCGAGCCGCCATTGCCCGGCGAGCCATAGCCGAGGCCGGGATGCGCGCGGACGTAGTCGATGAACTGCGGCTGCGTCGTCACCGGCAGGCCAGGGTTGACCACCAGGATGTTGGAGAAGCTGACCAGCCGCGCGACGGGGTCGAAGTCCCGGGCGGGGTCGTAGCCCGGGTCGCGGTAGATCGCCGGGTTCACCGCCAGGACGCCGATGGTGCCCATCATCAGCGTAAAGCCGTCCGGCGCGCTGCGGGCGGCGGCCAGCGCCGCGACATTGCCGTTGGCGCCGGGGCGCGGGTCCACCACCACCGGCTGGCGGAATTGCTCGCCCAGCTTCTCGCCCACCTGGCGGGCCAGGATGTCGCTGGCGCCGCCGGCGGCGGTGGCGACGATCAGGCGGATCGGGTGGTCCGGGTAGTCCTGCGCGTGGGCGGTGCCGCCCAGCAGCAGCAGCGCCGCCAGCCAGCGCTTCACTGCGGCTGCTCCAGCGTCGGCGCCACGTCCGCCAGCGTTACCCGCCGCATGTCCCGCGGGTAGCGCTTGTCGGCATACGGCCGGCCGCGATGCATGGTGCAACGGTTGTCCCACACCACGAGGTCGCCCACGGACCACGTGTGGCTGTAGACGAATTGCGGCTTGGTCGCCTGCTCGGTCAACTCACGGATCAGCATCAGCGCTTCCGGCCTGGGCATGCCGTGGATGCCGCCGATATGGGCGGAGAGGTAGAGCGAGCGCCGGCCGCTGCCCATGTGCCGGCGCACCAGGCGCTGCGGCACCGGCACGCACTTGGCCTGCTCTTCGGGCGTGAAGTCGTCGAAGCCAAGCTGCGCGCGGGAGAACATCAGGGAATGGTCGGCGACCAGCGGCAGCAACTCGGCCTGGCGCTCCTCGTCCAGCGAATCCCAGGCGGCGCGCATGTCGGCGAACTCGGTCTCCCCGCCGCTCGGTGGAATGACGCGGGCATGCAGCATGGAGTACTTGGCCGGCGTGGGCTTGAAGCTGCTGTCGCTGTGCCACAGCGCATTGCCCAGGTTGTACATGCGGCGGCGGTCATCGGCGGCCAGCAGCTGACCATCGGCGCCCAGGTTGGAGATGTCGTTGACCTGGTTGTCCGGCAGGCGGCGGCGCGCCTTGTCCACCAGCGACGGCTCCGCCTCGACCTCGCCGAAGTTGCGGCCAAAGGCGAGTTGCAGGTCGTCGTCGATCGGCTGGTTGGGGAAGACCATCACGGCGTAGCGGTCCATCGCGGCTTCCACCGCGGTGGCCTGTGCGGGCGTGAGCGGCCGGCGCAGATCGAGGCCTTCGCATCGGGCGGCGAAGACCGGGTGCAGCGCGGTGATACGTAAGGCAAGGGCGGGTTGTTCCGCCTTCAGGGCTGCCGACATCCGTCGTTCCTCCGATTTGATGAGGCCAGCCTAATCCTGGGCCGGGCCGGCGCCTAGCTTGGCGCCACCGAACGGAAGTGGGACGAGGCGCAGTTTCCGTCGTGATGGACGTCAGAACGGATGACTAGCTACGGAGTTACCAAATCACACCGCATGACATGCGCCCGACCGGGCGCATGTCGGCCTGCTCAGTTCCACAACCGGGCCAACGCGGCGGTCAGGTCGGCCGGGTCATAGGGCTTGGCCAGCACCGGCACGTTGGCATGGCCGGGCGGCAGGCCATCGGCGCCGTACCCGGTGGCCACAACGAAGGGCACCCCGCGGCGTGCCAGTTCATCCGCGACCGGCGTGGAGGTTTCCCCTGCCAGGTTGAGATCAAGTACCGCAGCCTCGGGCAGGCGGCCCTTCAGCAACTGCAGCGCCTCGGCCACCGTGGCCACGGGGCCGACGACCTCCGCACCCGCGTCCAGCAAGGCGTCTTCCACCAGCATCGCCACCAAAGCCTCGTCCTCAACAACCAGGACGCGACGCCCGGAAAGCCTGGTCATGCCGAAACTCCTCCACAACAGGGCCGCCGGGCCGAAACACGATCACCCAGCCCCTGCGCCAAACCAATCGGTGGCTACGAAACCACCCCGAATGGACAGTGACTGCCGCAGCGGGGAGGGTCCAGAGCCGATGAGGGTATATATATTCCCCCGCATAGGTCAGCGACGGCGGATACAGGTCCTACATTGGTTTGGCGCCGCGAAGCTGCGCCATGATCGCCTATTCGTGATCGTGACGGCGCCGCGCTGGTGGCGCGAACTGCCGCGTTTGCGGCCCATTGAGCCGACCGGTCACCCTTTCGCGGCGTTGATGGCCTGCCAGACCCGTTCCGGCGTTGCCGGCATATCGATGTGCTGGATCCCGTAGTCGGACAGCGCATCCACAACGGCATTCATCACCGCGGGCAGGCTGCCGGCGCAGCCAGCCTCGCCGCAGCCCTTGGCGCCGACCGGATTGGTCTTGCAGGGAACGGCATGCGCCTCGAAACCGAAGTTCGGCAGGTCGCCGGCGCGCGGCAGCGCGTAGTCCTGGTAGCTGGCGGTCAGGATCTGGCCTTCCTCGGAATAGGCCACCTGCTCCATCAACGCCTGGCCGATGCCCTGCACAATGCCGCCATGCGCCTGGCCCTGCACCAGAAGCGGATTCACGATGACGCCGAAATCATTGACCGTGGTGTACTTCACGACCTCGGTATGGCCGGTTTCGGGGTCGATCTCGACCTCGGCGACATGGCAGCCGTTGGGGTAGGCCATCGGCGCGTCCTGGAACACGGTCCGCGTGTTCAGGCTGTGCGGCACATCATCCGGCAGCCCCTGCGCGCCGCGCAGCTTCTCGGCCAGTTCAATGATGCCGATCGAACGGTCGGTGCCGGCGATGGTGAAGCGGCCGAGGCCGTCCGGGCCTTGGGTGAACTCGATGTCGCCGACCGCGGCTTCCAGCATGAAGGCCGCCGCCGCCCTGCCCTTCTCCACCACCTCGGCCGAAGCCTGGATGATGGCGGCACCCGACGCCATCATGGACTTGGAACCACCCGTGCCGCCGCCGGCGATCAGCTGGTCGCTGTCTCCCTGCAGCAGGCGCACCGCCTCGAACGGCACGCCCAGCCTGGTGTGCAGCAACTGGGCGAAGGCCGACCAATGCCCCTGGCCGTAGTCCAGCGTACCGGTGACGATGGTGACGCTGCCATCGGCCTCGAAGCGCAGCTCACCCTGTTCCTTCTGCGGCGGGGCGGTGCATTCCAGGAAGTTGCCGATACCGATGCCGCGCAGCTTGCCCTGCGCTTTCGCCGCCGCACGGCGCGCGGGGAAGCCGGCGTAGTCGGCCGAGGCCAGCGCCTGGTCCATGATGGCGCTGAACTCGCCGGTGTCATAGACGGTGCCGCTGGCGGTGCTGTAGGGGAACTGGTCTTCGTGGATGTGGTTCAGCCGGCGCAGCTCGATCGCGCTGCGGCCCATCTCCCGGGCCGCCTGCTCGAACAGGCGCTCCATGAAGTAGTTGCCCTCTGGCCGCCCGGCGCCACGATAGGCGGAAACCGGCGTGGTATTGGTGACCACGCACTTGGTATTAACCTCGATCAGCGGCGTCTGGTAGTTCGACTGGATGTTCTTGACGAAGTTGCCCGTGCCCATCAGCGGCGCCACGGTAGCCAGGTAGGCGCCCATGTTGGCGAAGGCGGTGACGCGCACCGCCAGCACCTTCCCGGCACCGTCGAAGGCCAGTTCGGCATCCACCTCGTGGTCGCGGCCATGCTGGTCGCTGACGAAGCTGCCGCTGCGGTCGTCGGTCCACTTCACGGGGCGCCCCAGCAGCTTGGCGGCGTGCAGCACGGGGACGTATTCCGGATAGGCGCTGGCCTTCATGCCGAAGCTGCCGCCGACATTGCCGGTGAGGATGCGGACCTTCTCGGCCGGCACCTTCAGCAGGTCGCCCGCCATCTGCCCGCGCAGGCCGAACACGCCCTGGCAGCCGACATGCAGGGTGTAGCGGCCCTCGGTCGCATCGTATTCGCCGATGGCGCTGCGTGGTTCCATCGCGCAGACCACCACGCGATTGTTACGGATTGCCAGTCGCGTCACGTGCGCGGCGTTGGCGAAGGCCGCGGCGACCTTGGCGGCGTCGCCATACTGGAAGTCCAGCACGACGTTGCCGGGGATGTGGTCGTACAGTTGCGGCGCGCCCGGGGCGGCGGCGGCCGAAGCTTCCGTGACCGCGTCCAGGCTGTCGATATCCAGTTCCACCGCCTCGGCGGCGTCGCGGGCCTGCAGCTTGGTCTCGGCGACGACGCAGGCGACGGGGTCGCCGACGAAGCGCACCTTGTCCATGGCCAGCGAGGGTCGCAGGATGTTCAGCAACGGCGAGCCGTCCTTGCCCTTCAGCGGCAGGACGCACTTCATCGGGCCATATTCGGCCAGGTCGGCGCCGGTGAACACGCCGAGCACCCCGGGCATCGCCTTCGCCGCCGAGTTGTCGATGCGCTTGATGACGCCATGGGCATAGGGGCTGCGCACCATGACGCACCAGGCCTGGCCTTCCAGCGCGATATCGTCCGTGTAGCGGCCGCGGCCCTGCAGCAGGATGGGGTCTTCCTGCCGGGGCACCGGCTGGCCGACGCCGAACTTCAGCTTGGTGGGGTCGAAGGTCTGATTGGTGTCGGGCATGGGCCGCGTCCCTCGGTTGCTGCAGTGCACGATAAGCCAGCTTGGCGCCTTGCGCGACCCCACTACCGGCCGTTGACAGCGGGGCGCGCACGGCAGAGTTGAGGCGAACAGGTCGCCGGGGACCCACCGACCTGCCCGCGAGGGCCGGGGCGAACCCGGCCACCCAACCAACAGGCCGGAACAGCCCATGCGTTTCTATTTCCCTGCCCTGCTGGCCCTTGCCGTTGCCGCGATGATCGAGGCGCGCAGCACCGACCCTGGGTTGCGCCCCGCATCCCGCTTCGGCGACCGGCTGTTCATGGTGTTGGGCCGCGGCGCCTTCGGGCTTTGGCTGGCACTGCTGGGATGGGGGTTTTGGCAGCTGAACTGGTGGGGGCCGCTGGCCGGGGTGATCGGCTCGCTCGCGCTCAATGCGCTGGTGCTGCGCGCCGGGGTCATGCGCAGCTGGCCGGCCCTGTCGGAGGCGCTCGCCATCGCCGGGGCGGCGATGGCGAGTGTTGTCCTGCTCAGCTAGGCCTTGGGCGCGAGGTGAAGCGCCACCACCTCGCCATCCGTGCCGGGCATGGCGGGGTAGCGCTGCCGCACGATGGGGTCGTGGCCCGGCACCACCAGCGTCTCGTCGCCGCCGGCCAGCTTCTTCGCGGTCTTCCAGCCCTGGGTCATGGCGCCCAGGTCGAAGATGATCGGGAAGGGGTTGTTGCGCTCCACATTGCCGTAGAAATGCATGGCGTCCGACGCCACCACCAGCGGGCCACGCGCGGTCTGCACCCGGACCATCTGCAAGCCATCCGAATGGCCGCCAACGCCGTGGACGGTCACGCCAGGCGCCACCTCGCCTTCGCCTGAATGGAAGGTCAGGCGGTCGTTGTAGAGGTGGCGCACCATCTTCACCACGTCCTCCACCTCGAACGGATGGCGGATGCAGTGCTGGCACATATGCCGCCCCGTGGCGAAGGCCATTTCCCGCTCCTGCAGGTGGAAGGTGGCGTTCGGGAAGGCATCGAGGTTGCCGGCGTGGTCGTAGTGCAGGTGGGTGATGATGACGTCGCTGATCTGCTCCGGCTGGGTGCCGAAGTCGATCAGCGCCTGCATCACCGTGCGGTGCAGCTTGCGCTCGCGCTTCGCCGCCGTCGCCTCGTCGAAGCCGCAATCCACCAGGATTTGCCGACCACCCGGGCCGCGCAGCAGCCAGACGAAGTAGTCGAGCGGGTTGGCCTCATGCGGGTCCTCGACCGGCATGAGGTAACTCGCCTGCTTCGGCCGGTCGTGGTGGCCGTAGCGGATCGCGAAGGCTTCCCAATGCGCGCTCACTTGTTGCCGCCCAGGACATCCCCCGCCAGCTTCTCGGAGAGCAGCGTCACGGCGGTGTGATTGTGCCCGGGGCCCAGCGCGTTGAGCGCCGAAGCCCACATCTCCCGGCAGAGCGCGCTGAACGGCGTCGGCGTGCTGGTGTCGCGACCGACCTCCAGCGCAATGCCAAGGTCCTTGACCATCAGCTCCAGGCCGAAGCCGTCCTCGAAGCTGCGGTTCAGGACGTATTGCTTGAACTTCTTCTGGCTGGAGTTGGTCATGCCGGAGGAGGCGTTCAGCACGTCCACCATCTTGACGGTGTCGAGCCCGAAGCGCTGGCCGATCAGCAGCGCCTCGATCCCCATCAGGAAGCCGCCGGCGCTGACCAGGTTGTTCAGCGCCTTCATCGCCTGCCCGGCGCCGATGCCACCGCAGCGGTGGATGCTGGTGCCCATGGCCTTCAACACGGCATCGGCGCGGTCAAGGTCCGCATCCGCGCCGCCGACCATGATGGCCAGTTCGCCGGTCTTCGCGCGCGGCACGCCGCCGGAAACCGGCGCGTCGATCATCGCCACGCCACGCTCGGCGAGTTCGGCCGCGATCTCGCGCGTCTTGCCGGGCTGGCCGCTGGTCATGTCGATGACCATGGCACCCTTGGCCAGCACGGGCACGATCTGTGCCGCGACCTCAGCGACCTGCTTCGATGTGGGCACGATGGTGATGACGGCGTCCATGCCGGTGGCGGCTTCCACCGTGGAGGCCGCGGCCTTGCCGCCGACCTCGGCCGCGAACTTGGTGGCGTGGCCGGGGCGGGCGTCGCAGACGGTGACGTCGAAGCCGGCCTTCACCAGGTTGGCCGCCATGGGCCAGCCCATGTTGCCGATGCCGATGAAGCCGACCTTGCGGATGGCGCTGCTCACTTGATGGCGCCTTGCTTCACCAGCACCTCATGGGCCGCCTTGAAGGCGTCGAGCCCCGCGGGAATGCCGCAATAGGCGGTGGCGTGCAGCAGCGCGGCCTTGATCTCCTCCACCGTGCAGCCGTTGTTCAGCGCGCCCAGCACGTGCAGCTTGATCTCGGGGGAGCGGTTCAGCGCGGTCAGCATGGCCAGGTTGATCAGGCTGCGCGTCTTGCGGTCCAGCGTCGGGTCGCCCCAGGCCCAGCCCCAGGCCCAGCTGGTGGTGGCGCGCTGGAAGCTCATCATGAACTCGTCGGCCTTGGCCATGCTGGCATCCACGTACTCGGCGCCCAGCACTTCACGGCGGATCGGCATGCCCTTGTCGAACAGGGCACTATCTTCGGACATCGGTCTTCTCCCGGGTGTTTCGGTGGGTGGCGCAGGCTGGCGCCGTGGCGGCTTGCGGTCAACCGGGTGGGGCGCGCAAAATGGCCGGGAAACGGGAGGCGCGCGGCGATGTTCTTCGAAGGCTTCAGCCTGGAAACGGTGGAGGTCCGCGGCCAGCGCATCCGCCTGCGCCGCGGTGGCGAGGGACCGCCCCTGCTGCTGCTGCACGGCAACCCGCAGACCCACGCCATGTGGCACAAGGTAGCTCCAACGCTGGCGCAGCGCTTCACCTGCTACCTGCCGGATATCCGCGGCTACGGCTTTACGTCAAAGCCACCGGTGCAGCGGGGCAGCGCGCCGCATGCCAAGCGCGAATACGCCGCCGACCTGGTGGCGCTGATGCACCAGCATGGGCATGAGCGCTTCCGCGTGGTGAGCCACGACCGCGGCGCCCGCGTGGCGCATCGGCTGGCGCTGGATTTCCCGGCCGCGGTCGAGAAGCTCTGCACCATGGACATCATCCCGACGCTTGAACATTTCGAGCGAGCCGACATGGCGTTCGGCATGGGCTACTATCACTGGTTCTGGTTGGCCCAGCCACATGACCGGCCGGAGCGCATGATCCTGCGCGACGTGGAGGACTGGTTCGACCTGCACACCGCGCGCGAGCCGAAGGACAAGGGGTTCTTCCACCCGGAGGCGCGGGCCGACTACCTGGCGGCGCTGCGGCTGCCCGGCACGGTCAACTCGATCTGCGAGGACTACCGCGCGGCCACCGGCATAGACCTGGAGCACGACCGCGAGAGCCGCGCCGCCGGGGTGAAGGTGCAGTGCCCGATGCTGGCGCTGTGGGGCGCCAAGGGCAGTATTCCCAAATGGTACGACGCGCTGGCGGTATGGCGCGACTACGCCGCCGGACCACTGAGCGGCGGCGCGGTGAACAGTGGGCATTACTTGGCGGAGGAAGCACCTGAAGAGGTGCTGGCCGCGTTGGAGGGCTTCCTGTGAAGCGGCGCGCGCTGCTGGCCTCGCTCGCGGCTACCCCGGCCCTGGCGCAGGGCTGGCAGCCCAGCCGGCCCATCACCGTGCTGGTGCCGAACCCGCCGGGCGGCGGCACCGACTTCGCCGCGCGGCTGTTCCAGGACACGCTGTCTCGCCTGCTGGGCCAGCAGGTGGTGGTGGACAACCGCCCCGGCGGCAACGGCAACATCGCCATACTGGCCGCGGTGCGCGCGGCGCCGGATGGCCATACGCTGCTGATGCAGTACAGCGGCTACCATGGCGGCAACCCCGCGCTGATGCACGATATCGGCTGGGACCCGTTGCGCGACCTCGTGGCGGTGGGCATGGGCGACAGCGCGCCGCACGGCATCTTCGTAGCGCCGGAGCTGCCGGTGACAACGCTGGCGGAGTTCATCGCCTACGCCCGCGCGCGGCCGGGCCAGGTGAACTACGCGTCGTCCGGCAATGGCAGCATCCAGCACATCGGCGCCGCGCGCTTCGCCCAGGCGATCGGCGCCCAAATGGTCCACGTGCCCTATCGGGGCGCCGGGCCGGCGATGCAGGACGTGGTGGCCGGGCGGGTGCAGTTGTTCGTCACCACCCCATCCTCGGCCATCTCGCTGGTGCAGGGCGGCAAGCTGAAGGCGCTGGCCATCGCCAGCCAGAACCGCATCAGCGCACTGCCCAACGTGCCGACCACGGCGGAAGCCGGCATGCCCGGCTTCACCGTGGATGCCTGGTTCGCCTTCTTCGCCCCCGCCGGCACGCCGGCGCCGGTGGTGGAGCGGCTGAACGCGGCGATGCGCGAGGCGACGCGCGACCCGGATGTCCGGCGCCGGGCCGAGCAGGGTGGCGTGCTATTGCAGCCGTTGACGGCGGCGGAGATGGACGCATTGGCGCGGCGCGAGGTGAAGGAACTGGGCGAGACGATCCGCGCCGCCCACATCACGCTGGAGTAGTCAGCCCAGCTCGCGGCAGAAGTCCTGGATGCGGGTGCAGGCTTCCACCAGCGTCTCGGTGGAGGTGGCGTAGCTGATGCGCATGTAGGGGCTCATGCCATAGGCGGCGCCGGGCACCGCGGCCACGCGCTTCTCCTCCAGCAGGGCCTCGACGAAGTCGCTGTCGGTCTCGATCCGGCGGCCGCCCTTGCTGGTCTTGCCGAGGCAGCCCGCCAGGTTCGGGAAGACGTAGAAGGCGCCTTCCGGCTTGTGGCAGCTGATGCCGGGGGCGGCGTTCAGCATCTCCACCACCATGTCGCGCCGCTGCTTGTAGACCGCCTGGCGGTCCTTGATCAGTTCCTGCGGGCCATCCAGCGCGGCCGTCGCGGCGGCCTGGCTGATGGTGGAGACGCCGGCCGTGGCCTGGCCCTGCATGTTGAACATGCCCTTGATCAGCTTCTCAGGCCCGCCGGCGAAGCCGAGGCGCCAGCCGGTCATGGCATAGGTCTTGGAGACGCCGTTGACCGTCAGCGTGCGGTCCTTCAAGCCGGGTTCCACTTCCGCGATCGTGCAAAAGTCGAAGCCGTCGTAGATCATGTGCTCGTACATGTCGTCGGACATGATCCACACCTGCGGGTGGCGCATCAGCACGTCGGCAATCGCGCGCATCTGGTCCCGCGTGCAGGCGGCACCGGTGGGGTTGGACGGGAAGTTCAGCATCACCCACTTGGTGCGCGGCGTGATGGCGGCTTCCAGGTCCTCCGGCCGCAGCCGGAAGCCGTTATTCTGCGGGCAGGTGAACTGCACCGGCACGCCGCCGGCCACCTTGGCCATGTCGGCGTAGCTGATCCAGTGCGGCGCCGGGATCACCACCTCGTCGCCCGGGTCCAGCGTGGCCATCAGGGCGTTGAAGATGATCTGCTTGCCGCCATTGCCGACGATGATCTCGTCCAGGCTGTAGTCCAGGTGGTTGTCGCGCTTGAACTTGCGCTGGATCGCCTGCTTCAGCGCCACCGTGCCGCCCTGCGGCGGGTACTTGGTGTCGCCCTTGTTCGCCGCCGCATAGGCTGCCTCGATGGCGTGCGGCGGCGTGGCGAAATCCGGCTCGCCCGAGGCCAGGCTGAGGACCTGGATGCCCTGCGCCCGCAAGTCCCGCGCCCGCGCCGTCATCGCGGCACTGGCGGAGACCTTTACCTGTGCAAGGCGCTGGGCGAGTTCCGGCATGCTACTTCAGGCCGGCGCAGAAGCGCTGGATGCGCACGCAGGCTTCCTTCAGCGCCGCTTCGCTGGTGGCGTAGCTGATGCGGAAATAGCCGGGGTACATGAAGGCGCCGCCGTGGACGCAGGCCACGCCTTCTTCCTCCAGCAGCGCGATGCAGAAATCCTCGTCGTTGCCGATCTTCGCGCCGCCGGCGGTGGTCTTGCCGATGCAGCCCTGCATGGAGGGGAACACGTAGAAGGCGCCCTCCGGCTTATGGCAGCGCAGGCCGGGTGCCTTGTTCAGCTCCTCCACCATCATGTCGCGGCGGCGCTTGTAGGCGGCGCGCATCATGTCGATGTTGTCCTGCGGGCCGGTCAGGGCCTCCACCGCCGCAGCTTGGCTGATGCTGCTGGTGTTGCTGGTGGACTGGCTCTGCAGCTTGTCCATCTGCTTGATCAGGCCGACCGGCGCGCCGGCATAGCCGATGCGCCAGCCGGTCATCGCATAGGCCTTGGAGCAGCCGTTCATCGTCACGGTGCGGTCGCGCAGGCGGGGTTCCACCTCCAGGATCGTCGCCGGGCGGAAGCCGTCATAGGCCAGCTTCTCGTAGATGTCGTCGGTGAACACCCACACGTCCGGGTGCCGCATCAGCACGTCGGTCAGCGCCTTCAGCTCTTCCGCGTTGTAGGCGGCGCCGGTCGGGTTGCAGGGGTTGTTCAGCAGGAACCACTTGGTCTTCGGCGTGATCGCCGCTTCCAGCTGTTCCGGGCGCAGCTTGAAGCCGTTGTTCTCGTCGCAGCCGACGATGACGGGCTTGCCCTCGGCCAGCTCGACGATATCCGGGTAGCTGACCCAGCACGGCGCCGGGATGATGGCTTCATCGCCCGGGTTGATGGTGGCCAGCAGCGCGTCGAAGATCACCTGCTTGCCGCCGGTGGCGACGATGATCTCCTCCGGCTTGTAGTCCAGGCCGTGGTCTTCCTTGAAGCGGTAGCACACCGCCTGGCGCAGCGCCGGGGTACCGGAGACGTCGGTGTACTTGGTCTCGCCACGCTCGATGGCGGCGATGGCGGCGTCCTTGACGTTGCGGGGGGTGTCGAAGTCCGGCTCGCCGGAGGAGAGGCCCACCACGTCCTTGCCCGCGGCTTTCAGCGCCCGCGCCTTGGTCGTCATCGCGATGGTCAGCGAGGGCGAAATGCGGTCGAGGCGGTCGGCGGTGAGCTTCATGGCGGGCCTGCAATCTTGCGAAGGGGGCGGACCCTAGCTTCCGCACCCCCCGGTTTCAACCCGCTTTGCCCGCTTGCCCGGCAGAACGGTGCAGCATGGCCCCCGCCAGGCCCAGCGCCAGCCCGGCCAGGGCCAGTATCGCGGCACCCAGGGCGTTGACCTCGGGGGTCAGGCCCAGGTGCAGGCGGGAGAACAGCAGCATCGGCAAGGTGGTGCCGGCCGGGCCCGAGACGAAGCTGGCCACCACCACGTCGTCCAGGGAAAGGGTGAAGGCCAGCAGCCAGGCTGCCGCCAGCGCCGGAGCGATCAGTGGCAGGGTGATGGTGCGGAATACGTCTGCCGGGGTGGCGCCTAGGTCGGCGGCGGCTTCCTCCAGCCCACGATCCAGCTGCGCCAGGCGAGACTGCACCACCACGGCGGCGTAGGCGGCGCCCAGCGTGGCATGGGCCAGCAGCACAATGGTAGCACCGCGCTCGGCGGGCCAGCCCACCAGGCTTTGCAGCCCGACGAAAGCCAGCAGCAGGGAGAGGCCGGTCACCACCTCCGGCAGCACCAGTGGCGCACCGGCCAGGGCGCCGAACAGCGCGCGGCCACGGAACGCGCCCTGCCGGGCCAGCACCCAGCCAACCAGGCCGCCCAGCAGGGTCGCCAGGGT
>CAIMOR010000431.1 GCA_903843125.1 uncultured Rhodospirillales bacterium | reverse complement strand
GCCGATCGCCGTGGCGATGGCCGCCGCTACGCCTGCGCCGCTTCGAACGGGTTCAACGTCCGCACTCCGAGTCCAATGACATCGGCCGTGTTGCGCGTGACGAGAACGAGATCGTGAACCTGCGCTGTCGCGGCGAGCAGCCAATCAATGACCGGGACGGGCCGTGATGTCGACATTCGCCCCCATGCGTCGGCCACCGCTGGATCCACGCCGATGACGCGAGCGCCAAAGACGTCGCATACTTCCCGAAGCCAGCGCTCCAGCGCTCCCGCCTTCACCGGATCACGAGGGCGGAGGCTCTCGATTCCCTTTCGGATCTCGCCGAGCGTCAACGCGCTAAGGACCAGGTCGCGATCCTCAACCGCTGCCCACCAGACGGCGACGCTCGGATGGCATCGCGGCCCCTTCCGGATCTCAGAGATGACGTTGGTGTCGACGAGCCAGGTCATAGGTCGATCGGACGTCCGGTATCGCGGGATCGGGTGAGATCGATGTCGTCCAGCGGCGCCGCGGCCAGCAGGTCCTTCAGGCTGCGCGTCCGCTCCGGCTCAAAGCGACGGCGGAGCAGGGCGCGCGCCTCGCCAGCCTGATCAGGGTCGGCAAGCGCCGCTGCCACAGCCCGGACGAGAGGCGCATCCTCACCGCGTACCTGCACCTCGATGCGCTGCAGGCCCCGGCTGCGCAGGCGGCGCCGATGCGCAGCCACGGCGGAGGGCGGCTTGGGTGTGGACTTCGAAGGCATGGAGTGCTTCCAACTTATTTCCGGAAACATATCCGGAAATGCGGGCGGAGTTCAACGGAAACGCTGGCGCGCCCCCTGGGGTGGCGCCGTTCTCCAAGGCTCCAGCCTAGGGACGGTTCGAATCTAGGTGCACTTCCTTCGCCAGTTCCCCTCGCTGAACCTCGCAAGCCAACCGACCCTGATTGTGCTGGGCGTCTTAGCCTGTTGCCATCCACCGCCCTTCAGCGCCGGCAACCCGATTTCCCGTGGGTAGGGCATAGGGTGAGCAATGCTACTCCTCCCGCAAGCTGGCGGGGGTGGAGCGTGGGCGTTTCAAGCACAGGTGCCCGCCACCCCCTGAGGATAGCGGCAATCTCTCGGCGACGGCGGTCAGGCGGCCAAACATGCCATGGGCGTAGCCTGCGGCCGTCAGCCTGGGCTCGCAGCCGCGGCGCCTTCGAGACCAACTGCGGCGGCGCGGACCGAGCAGCCAGTGCCGGCGCCATCACCGGCGGCGGCCGTCGCCGGCGCCATTTCAACCGAGCCGTCGCTTGATATGATCAGCCACGCGCAGCGCGTTGGCGATGATGGTCAGGGTCGGATTGACCGCCCCGATGGACGGAAAAAACCCGGCATCGACGACGTACAGGTTGTCCACGTCGTGCGCCCTGCAGTTCAGGTCCAGGACGGAACTTGCCGGGTCCGCCCCGAACCTCAGCGTGCCGGCCTGGTGCGCCGTGCCGCCGATGGGGATGTCCTTGCCGAGGTAGAGCGACCGCTCGAACAGATGCGGATGGGCGTCGAGCGAGGCCAGCATGCCCTCCAGCCTGGCGCGCAGCCGCCGATGCGCGTTATCCCCGGTCGGCCTGGTATCCAGCATTACGCGCCCGTCACGCTCCAGCCTGATGCGGTTCTCCGGCCGCGGCAGATCCTCGGTCATCAGCCAGAAATCGATCGAATGCCGCGCCAGCGCCTCGAACGGCATCTCCGGCAGCCAGGAAAGCAACTGCGGCAGGGCCTCGGCCCGTACCTGTTCGCCATGCGACTTGCCCAGCAGTTGGATGCAGCCCAGCGGATATTCATAGTCGTCGGCGCCGAAGTAGAAATCGTTCAGCGCCATCGTCTTCTGGAACACGGTGTCGTTCGGCACGCGGGAGACCGCCAGCAGGGCCGAGTTGTTGTGCCGCATGTAGTTGCGGCCGACCTGGCCGGAGCTGTTGGCCAGCCCCTCGGGATGCGCGTCGCTGGCCGAGCGGAACATCAGCAGCGCGGAGGAGAGCGCGCCGGCCGCGACCACCACGAGGTCGCCGCGGTAGCGTTCCGGCACCCCGTCGCGCACCACGTGCACCGCGGTCACGGAACGCCCCGTCGCATCCGTCTCCAGCCGCTCGACATAGGCCCGCGTCACCAGCGTGACGTTTCGGTGGGCCAGGGCAGGGTCGACGCAGATGATCTGCGCGTCCGCCTTGCCGTTGGTCAGGCAGGGGAAGCCGTCGAAGGCGTCGCAGCGGATGCAGGCGCTATGCGGCGCCACGCGGCCTTCCACCTCGTCGAGCAGGATGGCAAGCGGCTGCGGAAACGGGTGGTGCCCGGCCCGCTCCAGCTTGTCGCACAGCGCCTGGATGCGCGGCTCGTGCCGCACCGGTGGGTAGGGGTAGGGGCCGCTCGCGGGCGGCTCGGTGGGGTCGGCGCCGCGCAGGCCGTGCACGTGGAACAGCGCCTCGGCTTCGGTGTAGTACGGCTCGAAATCAGCGTAGCCGAGCGGCCAGGCCGGCGAGACGCCGTCCTCATGCACCACTTCGCCGAAATCCCGCTCCCGCAGGCGGAACAGCGCGCCGCCATACACCTTGGTGTTGCCGCCGACGACGTAGTGCAGCCCGGGATGGAAGGCGCTGCCGTCATGCCTGTACCAGGTTTCGGTCGCCTGGTACTTGCCATGCACGAACACGGCGCCGGGGTCCCAGTTGTCGCGCTCGCGCTTGATGTAGTCGCCGCGCTCCAGCAGCAGGATGCGTTTGCCGGTGGCGGCCAGACGCAGCGCCATGGTGCCGCCGCCAGCGCCGGAGCCGACGATGATGACATCATAGTCGCAAGCCATGGTGCTCTCCATCGGCCGAGCGGCGGGGCAGCCTCCGCGCGCTCGCCTGGTCGGGCCCACGGTGCCGCTGGAACGCTGATCACCGGGATACGTTGCCACTGCTGAACCACATGCGGGGCGGGAATGTCGCTTGGTGTCGCCACAGTGCTGCTGACCCGCGTCTGCCTGGTGCTGATGTTCCCGTTCAGCGCGCTGGAGAAGATCATCTGGTGGCGCAACGCGTTGAAGCAGGCGAGTTCCAGCGTACTGCCCGACGCCCCCGCGTTGGTGGTGCTCGCGATCATCATCGAGGCGGTCACCCCCGTGTTCATCGTGAGCGGGCTGTTCGACCGCCTGGCCGCCTTCGTGCTGGCCGGCTTCTGCGTCGTGACCGCGGTGCTGTACCACCCGTTCTGGGCGTTCCCTGATTTCTGGTCGCCGCGCGCCGACAGCCAGGCGCGCGAGCACTTCTGGCAGTTCGTCAAGAATTTCGGGCTCGTCGGCGGGCTGCTGCTGGTGATGTTCGCCGGCACGCTGGCAGACCCGCTGGCGGTGCTGGCGCACCCCTTCGCCTCGTCCCATCCCTACGCAGCCAGCGCCCCGTAACCCAGCCGCAGGAGGCCATGATGCCGTCTTCTACCCCAGGCCCGAAGCTCAGCTACTGGCATGTCTGGACCGACCAGGACGGCATCAGCCGGCAGACCCGCTGCGTGCTCGACCACTTCGTCTCGAAGAGCATCAGCCCGCCGGCCGCGCCACAGTGGCAGGACCCTCTGCTGATCGGGGAGGCGACGGTGCTGGTGACGGTTCAGCCGCCGGGCTGGGTCGGCGACTGGCATGAGAACCCGAAGCCGCAATGGATCATCCCGCTGTCCGGCCGCTGGTTCGTCGAGACCATGGACGGCCAGCGCGTGGAGATGGGCCCGGGCGAGATCTCCTTCGGCGAGGACCAGGGCACGCGCGCCAACGCCGCCGGGCGCAAGGGCCACCTTTCCGGCACGGTCGGCGATGCACCTGCGGTGCTGATGGTGGTGCAGTCGCACGCGCCGCCGGTGCTCGGCTCGCCCTGCCACTTCAGGTAACCGCGGAGGCCATGCGATGGACGCCTACGAAACCCTCGACCCGCGCTTCGCCCGCTACGTCATGGGCAACGCGACGCTGGAACGGCTGGCGGAGGGCTTCCGCTGGACCGAGGGTCCGGTGTGGTTCGGCGACCTGGACCTGCTGGTGTTCAGCGACGTGCCCGGCAACCGGGTGCTGCGCTGGAGCGAGAGCGGCGGCGTCTCCGTGCTGCAGCAGCCCTCGCACTTCGCCAATGGCCATGCGCGGGACCGCGAAGGCCGCCTGATCACCTGCTCGCACGGCAAGCGCGCCCTGCTGCGCACGGAACATGATGGCCAGGTTACGACGCTGGCCGACAGCTTCGAGGGCAAGCGCCTGAACTCGCCCAACGACGTGACGGTGAAGTCGGACGGCAGCATCTGGTTCAGCGACCCGACCTACGGCATCACCGGCGACTACCAGGGGGAGCGGGCAGCGCAGGAGCTGCCCTGCAACGTCTATCGGCTGGAGCCACGTTCCGGTGCGCTCAGCGTGGTCGCCGGCGATTTCCAGCAACCAAACGGTGTGGGCTTCTCGCCGGACGAAGCCACGCTGTACATTGCCGAGACCGGTGCCCCCGCCGGCGAGCCGCGGCCGCATATCCGCGCCTACGAGCTAGCCGCCAACGGCGCCGAACTGCGCAACCCTCGCGTGCTGAGGGTGTTCGAAGCCGGCAACGCCGACGGCTTCTGCTGCGACGAGGACGGCAACCTGTGGTGCGGCGCGGCCGACGGCGTGCACTGCATCGCCG
>CAIMOR010000430.1 GCA_903843125.1 uncultured Rhodospirillales bacterium | reverse complement strand
GCGGCGCTGAAGTCCGAACGTAGAGCGATGGCGCGGGCCATGGTGAGCCTCCAGGGATCACCAGCTTGAATCACATCAACGCCGCGTCGGGGAATCCCCCGCGTGAGTCACCCGCTGTGGGAGTTGGTATTAGCTCGACGTATGGCGAATGAGCGAAAGTCTGAAGGCGCTGGATCTATCCACGACGAAGTAGAAAAAGCATTCAAGGAAGAGTTAGAAGATTTGTATGGCAAACGTGGTATTGGAGCAAGCATAGGTATATTTGAATCGATGCTATATTTATATTTTCTAGTTATTGGCATCCAATCGGTTATAGGGTCTATCCTCATATTTAAGGCATTTACAGCATGGATTACTATCCCCGATCGTGGCGTTGAAGCTGATCGAGCCAGGTCCATTACTCGGTTTTACTCTTACGCTATCGGTAACTTTATCTCTTTAATATGGGTTATCACAATATTCGAGGGTTTAAAGCTACTTATGCAATACTGTCCATTAGTTAAGGCGTACATTTGGGTTAGTTTCCCCTGAAGGGGAAGCGACGCATGGATGTCCAGGGGCTATGCCCCTGGACTACAACGCCTCACCCCCCACGCACCAACCGCACCAACGCCCCGACATTCTCCGGCGAAGTCTGCGGCACAATCCCATGCCCCAGGTTGAAGATCGCCGGCCGCCCCCGCAGCGCCGCCAGGATCGCCCGCGCCTCGGCTTCCATCGCGGCACCACCGGCCACCAGCGCCAGCGGGTCCAGGTTGCCCTGCACCGCCACGCTGGCGGGCACCGCGGCCGCGGCCCAGCGCGGGTCCATGCTGCTGTCCATGCCGACGCAGTTCACGCCGGTCCGCGTGGCGTATTCCGGCAGCAGCGCCCCGGCCAGGCGCGGGAAGCCGATGATCGGCAGCGCCGGGTAGCGCTTGCGGATCGCCCGCACCAGAATCGCCGTCGGCTCGATCACCCAGCGGCGGAACTGCGCCGGGGAGAGCATGCCGGCCCAGCTGTCGAACAGCATCAGCACCTCGGCCCCGGCCTCCACCTGGGCGCAGAGGTATTCCGTCGTCGCCTCGGTCAGAATCCGGATCAGCCGGCCGAAGAAGGCCGGGTCGCTGAAGGCCAACCCGCGCGTCACGGAAAAATCCTTCGAGCCATGGCCCTCCACCATGTAGCAGGCCACCGTGAAGGGGCTGCCGGCAAAGCCGATCAGCGCCACCCGCTGCGCATGGTCGTCCAGCGCCTCCCGCACCAGGCTCACGGTGGCCATGATCGGCGCCACCCGCTGCGCCATGCCGGCCTGGTCCAGCCGCTCCAGCCCGGCCTGGTCGCGGATCGGCTCCAGCAGCGGGCCTTCGCCCTGGGCGAAGCGCAGCGGTTGCCCCAGCCCCCAGGGCACCATCAGGATGTCGGAGAACAGGATCGCCGCATCCATGCCGTAGCGGCGGATCGGCTGCAGCGTCACCTCGGCGGCCAGTTCCGGGTTGGTGCACAGGCTGATGAAGTCGCCGGCCTGGGCGCGCACCTCGCGGTACTCTGGCAGGTAGCGTCCGGCCTGGCGCATCAGCCACAGCGGCGGCGGCCAGACGGCTTCGCCAGCCAAGGCGCGCAGCAGGGGTTTTGGCGAGGTCACAGCGTCCATGGCCCTATTTTCACAAGAAAACAAAGAATCTGATAGGGTGTAGCTGTAGTAGGGGCCTGTGGATAACGGGGACCCAATCGCCGGCCAATCCACCCCCACCCCTGTCCACATCAGCTTCGCCGGCCAACCGCCTGTAATCACGGCCCCGTCAGGGTTGTTCCCATCTCACGGAGCGAGGCGCCGTGATCCATACCGCCCGGCCGGAAAAGTACCCGCCACCCCCATGATCCCCGGGGTGCTGGCGGCGCGCCGAAGTTTTCCCCATGCTCCCCAGCAATCCACAGCCTCTTCCTCTCCCGTCGGGGGTGCCGCATGAACAGCCGCCAGATCAACCTGCACCTGGTCTCCGACAGCACCGGGGAGACGTTGAACTCCATCGCCCGCGCCACCCTGGCACGGTTCGAGGGCACCCATGTGGTGCACCACCGCTGGAGCCTGATCCGCTCCCGCCTGCAACTCGACCGCGTGCTGGAAGGCCTGGAGCACGAACCCGGCCCCGTCCTGTTCACCCTGGTCGACCGCAGCCTCCGCCATGCACTCGAAGAAAATTGCGGCCGGCTCGGCGTGCCCGCGCTCTCGGTGCTGGACCAGGTGATGGAGCTGCTGCAGGGCCAGCTCGGCGCCCGCGCCAAGGAAAAGCGCGCGGCCCAGCACGTCATGGACGCCGACTATTTCCGCCGGATCGATGCCATGCACTATGTGCTGGCGCATGACGACGGCCAGGGCGTCGCCGGCATCGCCCAGGCCGATGTCTGCCTGGTCGGCGTCTCCCGCTCCTCCAAGACGCCCACCTGCTTCTACCTGGCCAATCG
>CAIMOR010000429.1 GCA_903843125.1 uncultured Rhodospirillales bacterium | reverse complement strand
GCGCCAGCAGCACGAACAGCACCAGGAACACGGTGAGCCGAAGGATCAGCAGGCCGAGGCCGCGCAACCCCTTCTCGAACGCCGTCGGCGGCCGGCGCAGCGCCAGCGCGGCAGCCACGCCGCCAAGCCGGGTGGCATGGCCGGTGGCCACCACCAGCATGGTGGCGGTGCCGCTGACCAAGGCGGTGCCGGCGAAGAGGGCTCCGCTGGCCTCGGCGGGGGTGGCGCCGGTGGTGGGGCCTGGGCGCTTGCCGGCGGGGTAGGCCTCTCCGGTCAGCAGGGCTTCATTGGCCTGGGCGGACTGCGCGGCCAGCACCACGCCATCGGCCGGCACCATGCTGCCGGCGGACAGCTGCACCACGTCGCCGGGGACAACCTCCTCCACCGGGATGGACAGCGGCATGCCGTTGCGCAGCACGGTGGCGCGCACCGCAACGCTGTCTCGCAGTTGGGCCGCGGCCTGTTCGGCGCGCTGTTCCTGCACCACATCCATGGCCACCGAGGCGATGACCACGGTGACGACGATGATGAAGCCGGGGATGTCGCCGGTAAGGCCGGAGATGGCCGCGGCGACCAGCAGGATGGCGACCAGCGGCTCGATCAGGCGGCGGCCGACCTTGGCCAGCAGGTGCAGCCGCGGGGCATCGGCGACCGTGTTGGGGCCGTGCCGGCGCAGCGCCTCGGCGGCGGCGTCGACGCTCAGGCCGACGGGAGAGCTGGCCAGTTCCGCGAGCAACTGCTCGGCCGGGCGGTTCCAGAAGCGGTCCGTGGTGGATGATGTCATGGCGCAAGGCTGCGCCGGGTTGGCCCGCAGGCGCAATGGGCCGCCGCAGATCGAGCGGCGGCCCTGGCGAGGTCAGCGCTTGGCGCGGAGCAGCAGGCGGTCGTACAGCGCGCAGGTGGCGTCGGTGGTCGGGGCACCCAGGGCGGTCATCATTTCCTCGGTGATCTTCTGCGCTTCCGTTGGGTTGCGCATGGCCAGCGGCCCCAACGCATTGCTGAGTTCGGTCATCTTGGCTTCGGCCTGCTGGTCGGTGCACGCAGCCTGCGCCATGGGGCTGAACGCCAGCCCAGCCAGCAGCAGCATGGCGAGAGTGGGGCGGATCATCATGGCTTCGTCATCCTTCAGAGAGCCCCGGCCGCAGCCGGGTGCTCGGGTATGGTCCCGCCCGCGATAGCGCGGCGTTAACGCGGATTGCCGGGGCGCGCCCTGCATGGTCCAACCCGGGCATGCGCGCATTTTCCCTGCCGGCCGTGGCTGCCGGGCTGCTGGCCGGCTTCGTCGGCTTCGCCTCCTCCTTCACCGTGGTGCTGGCGGGCTTCGTCGCCATGGGCGCCAACCCGGCGCAACAGGCCTCCGGGCTGATGGCGGTGAGCATCGCCATGGGGCTGGCCGGCGTGGTGCTTTCGCTGTGGCGGCGGCTGCCGATCAGCGTGGCCTGGTCCACGCCCGGCGGCGCGCTCCTGGCCAGCACCGCCATGCCGGCGGGCGGCTTCGCCGAGGCGGTGGGCGGCTTTCTGCTGTGCGGCGTGCTGCTGGTGCTGGCGGGCTTGTGGCGGCCGCTGGGGCGGGCGGTGGCGGCCATCCCCCCTGCCCTTGCCTCCGCGCTGCTGGCCGGCGTGCTGCTGGGGCTGTGCCTGGCGCCGGTGCGGGCGGTGGCGGAGTTGCCGGCGCAAGGGTTGCTGCTGGTCGGGGTGTGGGTGGTGGTGGGGCGTTGGAAGCGGCTGCTGGCGGTGCCGGCGGCGGTGCTGGTGGCGGTGGTGCTGGTGCTGGCAACCCAGCCGATGCCAGCCGGGCTGGGCGCCGCGCTGTTTCCCGCGCCGGTGCTGGTGGTGCCGGCGTTCGGCACGGCGGCGCTGCTGGGTATCGGCGTGCCGCTGTTCCTGGTGACGATGGCGGCGCAGAACATCCCGGGCATGGCGGTGCTGGCGGCCTATGGCTACCGGCCGGCCGCGGGGCCGCTGTTCAGCGTGACCGGGCTGTTCAGCCTGCTGGCGGCGCCGTTCGGCGGCCATGCGGTGAACCTGGCGGCGCTGACCGCGGCACTGTGCGCCGGCCCCGAGGCTCATCCGGACCCGGCCAGGCGCTGGCCGGCGGCGGTGGTGACGGGTTGCGTCTACGTGGTGTTCGGGCTGCTGGCGGGCGGCGCGGTGGCGCTGGTGGGCGTGGCGCCGCCGGTGCTGGTGCAGGCGGTGGCCGGGCTGGCGCTGCTGCCGGCCTTCGGCGGTGCGCTGCAGGCCGCGCTGGCGGTGCCGGAGGAGCGGGAGCCGGCGGTGGTGTGCTTCCTGGTCACCGCGGCCGGGCTGAGCCTGCTGGGCGTCAGCGGTGCGTTCTGGGGGCTGTGCGCCGGGTGGGGGTTGCGGGCGCTGGGGCGATGGCGACGGAACTGAGCACGGCCTCGCCGGGAGGGCGAGGCCGCCGCGCGCAATGGCCGGGCAGGCGCTGCTGCATCTGCTGCGCCCCGGCGGCGAAGCCGCCACCCGGCAGTGGCAGGCGCTGCTGCTTCTGCAGCGCCCCGGCGGCGGAGCCGCCGTCCGGCAGTGGCAGGCGCTGCTATTTCTGCAGCGCCCCGGCGGCGGAGCCGCCGCCCGGCAGTGGCAGGCGCTGCTATTTCTGCAGCGCCCCTGCGGCGGAGCCGCCGCCCGGCAGTGGCAGGCGCTGTTATTTCTGCAGCGCCTGCACGATTTCCTGGGTCACCTTCTTCGCGTCGCCGAACAGCATCATCGTGTTCGGCCGGAAGAACAGTTCGTTGTCCACGCCGGCATAGCCGCTGGCCATGCCGCGCTTGATGAAGAACACCGTCTTCGCCCGCTCCACGTCCAATATCGGCATGCCGTAGATCGCGCTGGTCTTGTCGGTCTTGGCGGCCGGGTTGGTCACGTCATTGGCGCCGATGACGAAGGCAACGTCGGCCTCGGCGAATTCGGGGTTGATCTCCTCGAGTTCCTTGACGTCCTCGTAGGGCACATTGGCCTCGGCCAGCAGCACGTTCATGTGGCCAGGCATGCGGCCGGCGACGGGGTGGATGGCGTAGCTGACCTCGACGCCTTCCTTCTTCAGGAGGTCGCCCATCTCCCGCAGCACCTGCTGCGCCTGCGCCACCGCCATGCCGTAGCCGGGCACCACGATGATCTTCTGCGCGTTCTTCATGATGTAGGCGGCGTCCTCCGGGCTGCCGGCCTTCACCGGGGCGCGGTCCCCGGCCGGGCCACCCACCGCCACCGCGCCGCCGGCGGTACCGAAGCCGCCCAGCAGCACGTTGATGATGCTGCGGTTCATGCCCTTGCACATGATGTAGGACAGGATGGCGCCGGAGGCGCCGACCAGCGCGCCGGTGATGATCAGCAGCAGGTTGCCGAGCGTGAAGCCGATGCCCGCCGCCGCCCAGCCGGAATAGCTGTTCAGCATGGAGACGACGACCGGCATGTCGGCGCCGCCGATCGGGATGATCAGCAGGAAGCCGAGCGCGAAGGCCAGCACGGCGATGGCCCAGAACAGCGGCTCCAGCCCGGTGACGACGAAGGCCGCGACCAGCAGCAGCATCAGGATACCCAGCGCCGCGTTCAGCTTGTGCTGGCCGGCGAAGGTGATCGGCGCGCCGGACATCAGCGCCTGCAGCTTGGCGAAGGCGATGACCGAGCCGGAGAAGGTGACGGCGCCGATGGCCAGGCCGAGCGACATCTCCACCAGCGAGCCCTGGTGGATATGCCCGGCCGTGCCGATGCCGAAGCTCTCGGGCGCGTAGAAGGCGGCGGCGGCGACACAGACCGCGGCCATGCCGACCAGGCTGTGGAAGGCGGCGACCAACTGCGGCAGCGCCGTCATCTGGATGCGGCTGGCGATCAGCGCGCCGACCGAGCCACCGATGGCGATGGCGACCAGGATCTCGCCGATGCCGTCATAGCTCATGCCCGGGCGGGCCAGCGTGGCCAGGATGGCGATGGCCATGCCGATCATGCCGAACTGGTTGCCGCGCTTGCTGGTCTCCGGGTGGGACAGGCCGCGCAGCGCCAGGATGAACAGGACCGCTGCAACCAGGTAGGCCAGCGTCGAAAGGGTCGCGCCCATCAGCTCAACCCTTCTTCTTGCTTTGGAACATCGCCAGCATTCGTCGGGTGACGATGAAGCCGCCGAAGATGTTGACCGAGGCCAGCGCCGCGGCGGCCAGGCCGAAGCCTTTCGCCAGGTCGCTGTCGCCCAGGCCCACCGCCAGGATGGCGCCGACCACGATGACCGAGGAGATCGCGTTGGTGACGCCCATCAACGGCGAGTGCAGCGCCGGGGTGACGTTCCAGACCACGTAGTAGCCGACGAAGCAGGCCAGCAGGAAGATGGTCAGCAGGAACATGAAGGGTTCCACCAGCGTCGCCGCCTGTTCCACGCCGGGTGGGGGCTGCACGCTGGCCAGCGCGTCCTGCGCCTGTGCCACCAGCGCCTGGAGCTTTGCGGTGAGGTCGTTCTGGTTCATCGGGCGTCCCCCTCAGGCGGTGGCGAAGGCGGCGTGGACCACGGCGCCGCCGCGGGTGAGCGTGACGCCCTTCACGATGTCATCCTCGGGCGGCAGCTTCGGCTGCTTGGCTTCCTTGTCCCAAAAGGTGGTCAGGAAGGTCAGCAGGTTGCGGGCGAACAGCGCCGAGGAGGCGCCGCTGATGCGGGCCGGCCAGTTGTTCCAGCCCAGCACCTGCACGCCGTTGGCCGTGGTGATGGCCTGGCCCGGCACGGTGGCGGCGCAGTTGCCGCCGGCATCGCTGGCGATGTCCACGATCACGCTGCCGGGCTTCATGCTGGCGACCATCGCCTCGTTCACCAGGATCGGCGCGCGGCGACCCTGCACCAGGGCGGTGCAGATGACGATGTCCTGCTTGGCCAGGTGGGTGGCGACAACCTCGGCCTGCTTGGCCAGGAACTCCGGACTCATCGCCTTGGCGTAGCCGCCGGAGGTCTGCGCGGCGCGGCTTTCCTCGTCCTCGTAGCCCACATAGGTGGCGCCGAGCGACTTGATCTCCTCCTTCGCCGCGGGCCTGACATCCGTGGCCGAAACCCGGCCGCCCAGGCGCCGCGCGGTGGCGATGGCCTGCAAACCCGCCACGCCGGCACCCATGACGAAGACGTTGGCGGCGGGAATGGTGCCGGCCGCGGTCATCAGCATCGGGAAGCCGCGGTCGAAGGCGCCGGCGGCCTCGATGACGGCGCGGTAGCCGGCCAGGTTGGCCTGGCTGCTCAGGATGTCCATGCTCTGGGCGCGGGTGATGCGCGGCGCCATCTCCATGGCGCAGGCATCAACCCCGGCGGCGGCGAAGGCGCCGGCCAGCGCGGCATCCGCATTCAGCTGCCCGACCAGCAGGGCGCCGCGCGGGATCAGCGCCAACTCGTCGTCGAACGGGGCGCGCACCTTGAAGACGATGCCGGCCCCGGCCAGCGCGGTGGCGGCATCGGCGGCCAGTTCGGCGCCGGCTTCGGCATAGGCGGTGTCCGGGATGCCGGCGGTCAGCCCGGCGCCGGTCTCCACCGCCACGGTCAGCCCCAGGCCGATCAACTTCTTCACCGTCTCCGGCGTCGCCGCTACGCGGGTCTCGGCCGGGCGGCGTTCCTTCAAGACTGCCAAACGCATGCTGGGGCCCCCATTCCTCGCGCGGTTATCGCGCGAAGCAGGTGGCACGGGCAAGCCGGGCGGGCCGAGTCACCGGGCTTAACTGGTTTTTCAGCCAGGTTTCGGCCAATTGCGGCAGGGCCCGAGCCGGTCGAGCCTGCCAGGAACCGCCATGACTACGGACGCCGCCATCGGCCTGGCCGACACCACCGTGCTGATGCTGGAGGACGACCCGACGATGCGGGCCGCGGTGCGCAGCATGTTCCGCGCCGCCGGCTGCGACAACGTGCTGCAGACCGCGAACGGGGCCGAGGCGCTGAAGTGGGTCGGCTGGCATGCACCGGACCTGATCCTGTGCGACTGCCAGATGCCGCAGATGGATGGGATGACCTTTCTGCGGGCGCTGCGCAAGCTGCCGCAGGGCGCCGAGACGCCGGTGCTGATGCTGACCGCGAACCAGGACACCGACGACGCCTGGGAGGCGCGGCGGCTGAAGGTGGCGGGCTGGCTGGTCAAGCCCGTCTCGCCGCAGAACGTGGTGGCGCAGGTGGCGGCGACGCTCGGCCGGCTGCCGCCGCGGGTGCCGGAGAACCTGCTGGAGCAGCTGACCGCCAGCTACGAACAGAAGCTGCCCGCGGATGTCGCCGCGCTGCTGGAGCTGGCCAGCGGGGCGCAGCCGAGCGCGGCCGAGTTCCCCGCCCGGCTGGCCGAGCTGCATGGCCGCCTGCACATCCTGAAGGGCCAGGCCGGCACGCTGGGGTACGAGTTGCTCGGCCAGGTGGCGGCGCAGCTGCACGACATGCTGGCCCAGGCGCTGCGCTTCCCCGCCGCCGCGGAAGCCGAGCATGTCGAGCTGATGCGGCTGCTGCGGGTTGGGCTGGCCGGCATGAAGCTGGTGGCGGACCGTCGGCTGCGCGGCGCCGGCGGTGCCGCGGGGGCGCGGATGCTGCAGCAGGTCGCCGAT
>CAIMOR010000428.1 GCA_903843125.1 uncultured Rhodospirillales bacterium | reverse complement strand
TGCAGGCCCTGGCCGACCAGCCCAGCGGCAGCGACCCGATGGCGCTGGCGCTGTGGCAGGTGCATCAGCGCCGGGCCGCCGCGGCGCTGGCCAGGTTGCGGGTCACGCCGCCCTCGCCCGGCCTGCCGGCGCGGGACCCGCGGGCGTTGCGGGCCGTGCTGGTGCTGGGCCTGGTCGCCGCCACCACCATCGCCGGCGGCGATGCCGGCCAGCGCCTGCGCCGCGCCGCATGGCCGGCCTTCGGTGGTGGCACCCCGGCGCCGGTGCTGCGGATCGAGGCCTGGGTGACGCCCCCCGCCTATACCGGCGCGGCGCCGATCTTCCTCGACCCCGCCGGCGGCGCCGCCCGGGTGCCGGCCGGCAGCAAGCTGCAACTGGCCCTGTCCGGCGGCGGCGCCGCGGTGCCGGACCTGCTACAGGGCGAGGCCGCCACGCCGTTCCAGCGCCTGGATGCCGGCAGTTTCTCGGCCGAGGCGACGCTGGACGCCGACACCACCCTGGTGGTGCGCCGCAACGGCCAGCCCTTGGCGCGCTGGGCCATCACCACCCAGCCGGACGCACCCCCCACCGCCGAGTTCACCGAAGCCCCCGGCCGCGGCCCGCGCGGGCTGAACCTGCGACTGCCCTGGCAGGCGCAGGACGACTGGGGCCTGGCCTCGGCCCAGGTGGAGCTGCGGCTGAAGGCGCGGCCGGACGCGCCGCCGCTGACGCTGGACCTGGCGCTGCCCGGGGGCCGGCCGAAGCAGGCCCGCGGCGCGGCGCAACCGGAGCTTTCGGCGCATCCCTGGGCCGGGCTGGAGGTGGTGCTGCAACTGGTCGCCAAGGACGGCGCCGGCCAGCAGGGCGTCTCCGCCCCGGCCGAGCTGACCCTGCCGGAGCGCAGCTTCAACCACCCCGTCGCCAGGCTGATCATCGCCGTCCGCCGGGCGCTCTCGCTGGACCCCACCGCCCGCCGCCCGGCCCGTACCGCGCTGGATGCCATCGCCGCCGCGCCGGAAGCCTTCGAGCACGACGCCACCACCTACCTGGCGCTGCGCAGCGCCCGCGCCCGGCTGGGCATGGACCGCCGCCCGGCCGCGGTGGAGGAGGTGCAGGCGCTGCTGTGGGACACCGCCGTGGCGCTGGAGGAAGGCCGCGACGCCCGCACCCAGCGCAACCTGGCCCAGGCGCAGGAAGCCCTGCGCCAGGCGATCGCGGAGGCCGAGCGCAACCCGCAGGACGCCCAGGCGCGCGAGGAGATGCAACGCCGCATCCAGGAACTGCGCGAGGCGATCCGCCAGCACCTGGAAGCCATGGCCGAACGGCTGCAGCGCGAGAATGCCGAGGCGCTGCCGAACGACCCGCAGCAGCGCCTGATGGACCAGCGCCAGGTGGACCGCCGCACCCAGCGCATGGAACGGGCCGCGCGCGAAGGCCGCACCGAGGACGCCAAGAAGGAGCTGGCCGAGCTGGAGGAGATGCTGAAGGCGCTGCAGGAAGGCCGCCAGCCCCAGCAGAACGCCGAACGCCAGCAGCGCCGCGAGCGCGGCCAGCAGCAGATGGGCGTGGTGCAGGACATGGTGCAGCGCGAATCGCAGATGCTGGACCGCAGCCACCAGCGCGCCGAGGGCGAGGACCGCGCCCGCATCGAGCAGCGCCGCCGGCAGCAGCGCGACCGCCAGCGCCAGCAGCAGGGCCTGCGCTGGCCGCCCGAGGCGCCCTCCGCCCCCGGCGCCGAGCCGCCCGCCGACGCCCAGGCCCAAGGGCAGGCGCAACAGGACCGCGGCCAGGATGGCCGGCGCCAACGCGCCCTGCGCCGGGCGCTGGGTGAGCTGATGCAGCAATTCGGCGACCTGACCGGCCAGGTGCCGGAAGCCCTCGGCCGCGCCGACCAGGCGATGCGCGAGGCGCAGGAAGCGCTCGGCGAGGGCCAGGACCCCCGTGATTCGCAGCAGCGCGCGCTGCGGGCGCTGCAGGAAGGCGGCCGCCAGATGGCGCAGCAGATGCAGCGCCAGTTCGGCCAGAGCCAGCCCGGCGAGGAAGACGGCGAGGGCGAGGACATGGCCGGCGACCAGCCCGGCGGCGGCGAAGGGCTGGACAGCGCCCAGCAGCAGGGCGAGGGCCGCGACCCGCTCGGCCGCCGCACCCGCGACGTCAACGGCACCGCCGACAACGGCGCCGACACCCGCGTGCCGGACGAGGCCGAGCTGCTCCGCACCCGCCGCATCCAGGAGGAGTTGCGCCGGCGCGAGGCCGAGAAGCAGCGCCCCGCGGACGAGCTGAACTACATCGACCGCCTGCTGAAGCGGTTCTGAGCCGGGTTCAGCCCAGCAACCCGTACAACCGCTGGATCGGCGGCCAGGCGCCGGAAAGCTCGGCGCGGAACAGCCACAGCCCGGCCAGCGCCAGCAGCACCGCCCCCACCGAGGCCAGCCAGGCCAGCCACAGCCCCAGTCCGCCCACCGCGGCCCGGCTCGGCCGTCGCGCCGGCGCCGGGCGTGCCTCGGCCGCCACGCCCAGCGGCGCCGGAGCCACCGCGGGAGCCTCCGCCGGCACCGCCTCGGGCACCACCGCCGGCGGCGGCCGCACCGCCCAGTCATGGTCGCAACGGGCACAGCGCAGCCGCCGCCCGGTGCCGATCAGGCGGTCCGGAACGTCGTACTGGGCATCGCAGGCAGGGCAGAGGACGCGCATGGGCGGCGAAGATGCGCACGCTCCCGCCGGGCCGCAAGCTTGGCCTTGTCGGCGTCAACCCAGCGTTCACGGATGCCGGCGGATCGGGCGCCATTCCCCCATGGCGCCGCGGGCTGGCGGCTTGTATGTCGGCAAGATGGTGCGATTCACCTCCGTTGGCCTGCGCTATGCGCCCCCGGCCGGGTCCTCGGACCCGGGCATGGGGCAGGACGTGCTGTCAGACCTGAGCTTCGAACTGCCGGCGGGCAGCTTCCACTGGCTGCTCGGGCCATCGGGCGCCGGCAAGTCCTCCCTGCTCAAGCTGATGCAGCTGGCCCAGCGCCCCAGCCGGGGCGAGATGGAGGTGCTCGGCGTCATCACCAGCCGCGCCCGCCGCGGCGAGCTGCCGGCGCTGCGCCGCCGCATCGGCGTGGTGTTCCAGGACTTCCGCCTGTTGCCGCACCTCTCCGCCTTCGACAACATCGCCCTCCCGCTCCGCATCGCCGGCCGGGCGGAACTGGCGCTGCGGGCGGACGTGACGGAAATGCTGCGCTGGGTCGGGCTGGAGCCCAAGGCCGAGTCGCTGCCGCCGGAGCTCTCGGGCGGCGAACAGCAGCGCATCGCCATCGCCCGCGCCGTGGTGATGCGCCCGGCCCTGCTGCTGGCGGATGAACCCACCGGCAACCTGGACGCGGTGCAGTCCCGCCGCGTGCTCTCCCTGCTGCAGGAAATGCACCGCATGGGCACCACGGTCGTGGTGGCGACGCACAGCGAAAGCCTGGTCAATGCCTATCCCGGCCCGGCGCTGCGCCTGGCCGATGGCCGGCTGGAGCGCTAGGGCCATGCCGGGCACGCCGAAGTTCACCGTCTCGCGCTGGGCCAATCGGCGCCCGGTGCTGCGCCGCGGCCGTGGCCGAGACCCGCTGGGCCTGCGCCAGGCGCTGCCCGGCCTGCTGCTGCCGGCCGTCGCGCTGGCGATGACGCTGCTGGCGGCGCTCGCGCTGGGTGGCGCCTTCGGCGCCCGAGCGCTGGCGCAGCGCTGGCAGCAGGGCGCCGCCGCGGCGGTGACCGTGCAACTGCCGGACATGGACCAGGCCCGCGTTGCCCGCACCCTGGCCGCCCTGCGCGAACTGCCGGACCTGGTCGACGCCCGCCCGATGGACCAGGCCCGGCTGGCGGCGCTGCTGCGCCCCTGGCTCGGCGAGATTCCGGCCCTGCCGCTGCCGGCCATCCTGGAACTCCGCTTCGACCCGCTGCCGGAGAATCCGGAGGGGTTGGCGCTGCGCATCCTGTCCGTGGTGCCCGGCGCCACGGTGGAAACCCAGGGCGTCTGGGTGGCCCGCCTGGTGGCGCTGGCGACGCGGGTGGAGCAGACCGCGCTGGCCGCGGTGGTGCTGGTGCTGCTGCTGGCGGTGGCGGTGGCCACGGTGGGCATCCGCGCCGGGCTGGCGGCACGGCAGGACGTCATCGCCATCCTGCACGACCTCGGCGCCACGGATGGCGATATCGCCAACCGCTTCGCCGGCCGGGTCGCGCTGCTCTGCGCGCTGGGTGGCGCGGCCGGGCTGGCGCTGGCGCTGCCGGCGCTGCTGGCGTTCAGCGGGCTGGCCGGTTCGCTGCTCGGCCGGCTGCCGGTGACGCGGCTGGCGGAGCTGCCCTGGCGCGCCCTGCCCTGGCCCTGGCTGGCGGCGCTGCCGGTGGCGGTGGCGGCGCTGGGCTGGACCACGGCGGAGGTGACCGTGCGGGGCTGGCTGAAGCGCCTGCCGTGACCGCCCCCACCCTGCCTCCGGGCCACGGCGGCTGAGCCGGCGATGCGGCTGCTGCGGTCCCTGCTGCTGCTGGGCGTGCTGCTGGGGCTGGCGCTGGGCCTCGGCTTCGTTGGTTTCCTGCGGGTTTCCGCCGCCGCCCCGGAACAGCCGCAGCAACGCACCGACGGCATCGTGGTGCTGACCGGCGGTGCCGAGCGCGTGGCCACCGGGCTGCGCCTGCTGCGCGAGGAGCTGGGCCGCTGGATGCTGATCTCCGGCGTCCACCGCGACACCATGCTGGAGGACCTGGCCTCCGGCGGGGAGCTCGGCGCGCTGGCGCAGCGGGTGGAACTCGGCCGCGCCGCCACCAGCACCCGCGGCAACGCCGCCGAGGTGGCCGAATGGGCGCGGACCTACCGCCTGCGCAGCATCCGCGTGGTCACCGCCGGCTACCACATGCCGCGCGCCATGCTGGAACTGCGCCGGGCGCTGCCGGGCGTGCAACTGCTGGCCTGGCCCGTGGTGCCGCCGCGGCTGCGCCAGGCCGGCGCGCTGGGGGAGCTGCGCACCTGGTCGCTGCTGGTCGGCGAATACCTGAAGCTGCTGCTGGCCTGGACCGGCCTGCCGCGGCTGGTCGCCCCCGACCTTCCCGGCCCCACCCTGTCCGCGCCAACCTTGCCCGCCCCGACCTTAACCGCCGCCACCTTGGCCACCCTGCCCTGACCATCCTGCCGCCTGGAACCGCCCGATGCTGGTGATGCTGCGCTCCTGCCTGTTCAGCCTGTGCTTCTTCCTGATGACCACGGCGATGATGCTGGTGCTGACCGGCCCCATGCTGCTGCTGCCGCGCAGTGCCATGGTGCCGATGCTGCGGCTCTATGCCGGCATGGTGATCGGCCTGCTGCGGCTGTGCTGCAACATCCGGCTGCGGGTCACCGGGCGGGAATACCTGCCCACCCAGGGCGCCGCGCTGATCGCCGCCAAGCACCAGTCGGCGTTCGACACGGTGGTCTGGCTGCACCTGCTGCCAGACGCCTGCTACGTGCTGAAGAGCGAGTTGCTGAAGGTGCCGCTGTGGGGCGTGCTGGCGCGCAAGTCCAAGATGATCGCGGTGGACCGCCAGGCCGGCGGCAAGGCGATGCGGCAGATGCTGGCCGAGGCCAAGGCCGCCGCCGCCGAGGGCCGCCAGGTGGTGATCTTCCCCGAGGGCACCCGGGTGATGCCGGGCCGCAAGGTGCCCTACCAGCCCGGCGTCATCGGCCTGGCGGCGGTGATGCGGGTGCCGGTGGTGCCGGTGGCGACGAACAGCGGCCTGTGCTGGCCCCGCCACGGCTTCCGCAAGCCGCCCGGCGTCATCACCGTGGCCCTGCTGCCGCCGCTGCCGCCCGGCCTGCCGCGGGACGCCCTGCTGCCGGCGCTGGAGACCGCGATCGAGGCGGCGACCGACCGGCTCAGCGGGGTGAACAACCCTGTGGACAAGTTGGTGGATTGATGCTCGCCGCCCGCGGGGCGCAGGGGGTTCCGTCCCACCTTGAGGGGCGGCAATCTTGTCAGGAAATTCATTCTCCTGTCGTGCTTCTTAACCTCGGGTGCGTATACAATCAACGCAAGTCATTGATTCCCGGCATTTTAACGAATTCTTTCGAAGTTGATCCATTTATAGTCACGAAACCGGAACCGATCCCGCGGGCCGCTACGACATCCCATCCGATGTGCCAAGGCCCGTTGTGGATGGCGTACCATCTACGCAGTGCCGACCGTGCCGGTTGAGGCCTCAGGCAGCAGGGCCGCAATCCGGTCCAGGGCGGAATCCTTGACCCCCAACGCCTTCAGATGGGCCACGGTATTCAGCAGGTAGTCCCGGTTCGGCCCCGTCGTTCCGACCCCCCGCGCAATCGCGCGGGCGGCCTCCTCGGCGGGGGGGGCGGCAATAGGCCTGATGCGCCCGGTTGGCAACATAGGTTATCGCCGTCACGCATCGGCCGCTGTCCAGCAGCCGCACCGGCAGCACCCGGCGGTGATAGACCGTCTCGCCGGCGGGGTTCTCGCGTTCCTCCAGGTAGGCCAGCACCGCGCGGGCCTGGGCGGCCGGCACCCGGAACGCTACGCCGCGGCAGGCGCCGCCACGGTCCAACCCCAGCACCAGGCCGGGCGCCTCCGGCGTGCCGCGGTACAGCCGGCTCCACAGGCAGAACCGTCGATGGAAGCCGCGCAGCAGGGCAGGATGCGCCTGGTCATGCGCAAAGCCCGGGCGCCAGATCAACGACCCATAGCCGAACACGTAGAGCTGGCCATCGGAGCTGAGCGGCGGGCTGGCGGCGGTCATCGTGGGCGGGTTCGATCCTTGGCGGTGGCAACTCGCGCCGAACCGGGCGGCGGCGTATATCGTGCGGCGACATGCCCAGCAACCTGCACGCCACGCCAGAATCGTCCCCGCCAGCCGGCCCGATGCCGCTGATGGCGCCGGCCTTCCTGCCCCGCCGCCTGCTGCTGCCCGGCCTGGCCGTGCTGCTGGTGCTGGCGCTCGGGCACGGCCTGCTCTGGGCCTGGCTGGCCGGGCGCATGGAACGCGAGCTGGCCGGCTGGGTCGCCTCCCGCCAGGCGCTGGGCTGGCAGGTGGAGCACGGCCCGGCGCAGCGCAACGGCTGGCCCTGGGCGGTGCGCCTGACCCTGCCGGCCGTGCGGGTGGTGGAACCCGGCGGCATCGGCTGGCGCAGCGAAAGCCTGGCGCTGCGGCTGGCGCTGCCCTGGCCCCGGCAGCTTGCCCTGGCCGCCGAGGGCGAGCAGGCCCTGCTTGCCGGCGCCGAAAGCCTGCCATTCGGTGCCGCCAGCCTCACCGGCAGCGTGCCGCTCGGGGCCGCCGGCCAGCCGCTGCGGCTGCAGGCCGAGGCGCTGCATGCCGAGCTGCGCGCCGGCCCGGTGCAGCTGCGCCGGGCTGCGCTGGTGCTGGCCGAGGGCAACGCCTTCGACCTGGCGCTGGAGGGCCTGGCGCTGCCCGGCCTGCCGCCGGCTGCGCTGGCGCTGGGCGCCGAGGTGCAGCGCCTGGTGGTGCAGGCCGCCCTGCCCGGCCCGCCGCCACCGCTGGATGGCCTGGCCCCCCAGGCCGCGGCATGGCGCGACGGCGGCGGCCGGCTTGAGCTGCATGCGCTCGACCTGCTCTGGGGCCCGGTCCAGGCCGGCGCCCAGGGTGAGCTGGCGCTGGACCCCGCGCTGCAGCCCACCGGGCGGCTGACCCTGGCGCTGGCCGGCTTCGGCGAGGCGCTGGACGCGCTGGCCGCCGCCGGCGTGCTGGCACCGAACAACGCCCGCGGCCTGCGGGCGGTCGGCATGATGCTGCAGCGGCCACCGGCCGAAGGTGGCCCGCCCCGGCTGCAGCTGCCGCTGGTACTGCGCGGCGGCACGCTCTCGGCCGCCGGTTTCACCCTGCTGCGCCTGCCGCCGGTGGTCTGGGCCGCGCAATAGGCATTGCCCGGGCGGCCGTGCCACCGCTAGGGTCCGGCCATGCAGCTTCGCTCCACCTGCACCGCGCGAATTACCGGCCCGGCCGCCTGAGCCGAGCCGCGCCTGCGTGCGGCCTGTGCCGCGCGGCCGGGGACTTCCCAAGCACCGTCCCTCGCGCCCCGGAGCCTGCCATGCCCGCCCCTGCCACCACCCTGAACGTCCGTTACCGCATCCTGGCCGAGGCTTCGCCCGGCCTGCTGCCGCGGCTGCTGCAGCCCTTCGCCAAGCGCGACCTGACGCCGGATTCGCTGCTGGCCCGCCGCGACGGCGAGATGCTGCTTGCCGAGGTCCTGCTCCATGCCGCACCCGCCGAGATGGTGGCGCTGGTGGCCGGCAATCTCGGCCAGGTCGTCGGCGTCGTGGAGGTGGCGGTGGAGCCGGCCCAGCCCCGGCAGCAGGCGCGCATCGCCGCCTGAGCCGCGCCGGCGGCAGCGTCGGCCAGGCGCACCATTGCGGCGGCACGGAACCATCCAGCCGGTTTTCCCGTTGTTATGCCATGCGCCGGGCACTGCGCCCGGCGCCAAGCACACGGGAAACATGTCATGAAACGGATACTGCTCGGCCTGGCGCTGGGCACCGCCGCCATGCTGCCGGCCTTCGCCCAGACCACGACGACCACGCCCTCGACCACCTCGCCGAGCGTGGCCGCCCCCGGCGCGAACCGGGACAGCACGACCGGGGCCAACGGCTCCACCCCCGCGGTGCAGACCGACAGCAGCCGGCAGAATGCCAGCGCCCCCGTCCCCGGCGCCAATAGCTTCACCGAGAGCCAGGCCCGCAGCCGCATGGAAGGCGCCGGCTTCAGCAACCTGACCGGCCTGCACAAGGACGACCAGGGCGTGTGGCGCGGTCGCGGCATGCATTCCGGCCAGCAGGTCGACGTCTCGCTGGACTACCAGGGCAACGTCACCGGCCACTGACGCCAGTCGCCGCGCGTCGGGCCAATGCCCGGGCATCGCCTCGGCGCGCGGTCTCTCCCACCCCCCGTACAGGAGCCATCGACATGGCCACACGTACCATTGCCAGGCTGTTCGACAGCTATAACGACGCCGCCGCCGTCGTCGCCGACCTTGAAGCCGCGGGTTTCATGCGCGACGACATCAGCCTGATCGCCAACCGCGGCACCACCACCGGGACCACGACCGGCACCACCACCACGGGCGACGAGACCGGCACCGGCGCCGGCACCGGCGCCACCGTGGGTGCGGTGCTCGGCGGTGGCGCCGGCCTGCTCGCCGGGCTCGGCGCCTTGGCCATTCCGGGCATCGGCCCGGTGGTCGCGGCCGGCTGGCTGGTCGCCACGCTGGCCGGTGCCGGCGTCGGTGCCGCCAGCGGCGGGTTGCTCGGCTCCCTCGTCGGCTCCGGCGTTTCCGAGGAACACGCGCATGTCTACGCCGAGGGCGTCCGCCGCGGCGGCAACCTGGTGACGCTGCGCACCGAGGAAAGCCGCGTCGCCCAGGCCGAGGGCATCATGGCCCGCCACAACCCGGTGGACGCCACCCAGCGCGGCAGCGAATACCGCAACAGCGGCTGGAACAGCTATGATGAGAAGGCCGGCCCCTGGACCGGTGGCAGCCTGACCGGCGCCGGCCAGCCGGACGGCACCCCGGGCAACCCGCCCGGCACCGCCGCCTCCCGCGCCGTGGACCGCAACCTGGGCACCAACATCAGCGGCGCCTATCCCGGGCAGTCCGACGGCACGCCGGCGAACCCGCCGGGCACCGCCGCCGGGCGCGCCATGGGCACCACGCCGACGCGGGACCGCGACCCGGTCTGATCCGGGCTGCAATTGAGAAGGCCCTCTCCGCTACCGCGGGGAGGGCCTTTTTCGCGTCCGCAGGCCTGGCTGGCCCGGTTCAGTCGCGGCCGTAGCGCAGCGTGATCAGCGCCGGGGTGGAGGAAATCCGCCGTGGGCTCAGGCTCGGCTCGGCGCCCGGCTGCGCCGCCATCCAGGCGCCCAGCAGCCCCTCCACCACCGCGGCGATCCAGCCGCCGGAGGGGTCGGCCGCCGTGGCGATGGTCGGCGGTGCCGCATGGCTCACCATCAGCACCCGGTCGTTCGGGTCCAGCGAAATCTCGACATAGCCCCAGTCCATCTGGGCCAGCACGTCGTTCATCCGGGCTTCCAGCTCCGCCAGGCTGGAACAGCCCGGCAGCGGCGACAGCGCGGCGATCCGGGCGCCGACGGCCCGTAGCAGGCTGTCGCGGGAGGCAGCGTCCAGGTGGCTGTCCAGCGTTTCCACCAACGCACGCAGGAAGGTGCGCCACTGGCCGGAAACGCCGCGCCGGGCGAGGTAGGACAGGGTCGTGGGATCAGCGGCAGTCATGGCAGCGGCCACTCCTCAGCGGTCCAACCGGTAGCGCGCGAAGATCAGGCCACGGGCCTCGCTCCAGTTCGCGGTACGGTCGTAGCGCAGCAACGCGCCAAGGCGCAGATTAGGTGTCAGCGAATACTCGATATCGCCACGAACACCACCGATAATTCCGGCTTCCGACCGGGCCGGCTGGATCGACCGCGCCGTCGCGTCGCCGGAGAGGTAGCTCTCCAGCTGGGCCTGGGCGGCGCTGTCGGTCGGGAAGTACTTGGCGGCGTTCTCCCGGTAGGACTGGTAGCCCACCGTGCCGCCCAGGTGATAGGCCCAGTCGCCGCTGCGGGCGCGCCAGTCGACCGGCACGTTGGCGGCGAAGTAGCTTTGCGGGCTGAAGTAGCCGCCGTTGCCGAAGGTGAACAGCCGCTCGTTCTTGTCGTAGTGGAAGTAGACAAGGTCGAGGCCGATCAGCAACTCCTCGTCCGGCCGGCGCCAGACGGTGTACTGCGTACCGGCGCCGGCTTCCGCCCGGGCGTTGTGCGCCACGTTGCGGCCGTTGATGACCGAGTAGCCGCCGCCGAAATAGACGCCCACCGGGCCGGAGACGTATTCCAGTTGGGCCCGCCCGCCGCTGCGGGTCACGCCGCCCCAGGTGGTGCCGGTGCGTGGGTCACGCACGCCGGACCAGGACAGCACGCTGTCGGTCACCGACCGCTGCTCGCCCGTGAGGCGCAGCCGCAGGGCATTGGTGATGGCGGGCGCGATCTCGATGCCGCCGATCACGTTCTGCCGGCGGAACCCGATCGGCGAGGTGCCAAGGTCGGAGGTGAAGGCGCCGCGCTGGTAGCCCAGCCCGAGGCCATAGCCGACCACGCTGGTGTCACGCGGTGCCAGGCGGTCGCGCAGCGCCTGGCTGACCTGCTGCGACTGGCCGTTCTGCTGGGTGTACAGCGACTGTTCCAGCGCGTTGCTGCCGTAGGTCCGCAGCGTGGAGGCGCTGGTGCTGTCCAGCTGGCCGCTGTTGATCGAGACCGGCGTGGCATTGGCGGTCAGCCGGCCGCCGAGGAAGTTCGGCGAGATCGAGGCGCTGACCGGCGCGGAGTATTCCTCCAGCCGGTCGAAGCCGTTGCTGCCCGAGCGGGAGCGGAAGCCCATGCCGCCCTGCAGCCGCGCCGCGGTTTCCTCGCGCACCGAGGCCAGTTCGCGGGCGATCTCGTTGCTGATCGGGTCGTTCGGCAGCGCCACCGGCCCGCCCGTGGCCCCGGCGCGGGACAGCCGCGCGAAGGGGTTGTCGAAGGTGTCGATCGAGGTATTGACGCCGCGCATCAGCGGGTCGGTGCTGGCGGCGGCTTCGGCGCGGCGCTGTTCCGCGGCCATTTCCAGCGCGCGCAACGCCCGGCCGGTATTGCCGTTGGCGCGGGCGATCCGGGCCTCCAGCAGCGGCACGCGCGGGTCGTTCGGGTTCAGCGCGCGGGCTTCCACCATCATCGCCTCGGCGCGGCCGAACTCGCGGCCGGAGATGGCAGCCTCCACCGCGGCGAAGCGGGCGTCCAGGCTGCGCGGGTCGCGCGCCAGCACGGCTTCGGCGATCTGGCTCGCCTCGCGCGGCTGCTGGGCGCCCTGGTACAAGCGGGCCAGCGCCAGGTTGGCGGCGGGGTTGGACGGGTCCCGCTGCAGCGCCGGGGCCAGCGCCTCATAGGCCGCCGCCTGGTTGCCGCGCTCGTTCAGCCGGTCGGAAACCCGGATCGCCACGCCGGTGTTCAGCGCCGCGGCCTGGCGGCGTTCCTCGCCGGTCAGGTTCGGGCTGGCTTCCAGCGCGCGGGCCATCGCCGTCGCTTCCTGGTCGGCGCCGGCGCCGAGCAGCGCGCCGGCCAGCGCCAGCCGGGCGGCGCCGGGCGCGTTGGGGTTGGCGGCCATGGCGCTGCGCCCTGCCTCGGCGGCCGAGGCCGCGTCGTTCAGCGTGCCGAAGGCCCGCACCGCCAGCGCACCGGAGTTGCCGGTGGGGTCGGGGCGCGACGCCAGGGCGAACAGCGCCGCGCGGGCTTCGGCGCGGCGGCCGCTGCGCCACAGCGACATCGCGCGCTGCACGTCCTCGGCCACGCGGGTGCGGCCAAGCAGGCGGTTCATGTCCGCGGTGCGCAGCCGGGCGGGAATGGCGTTGATGTAGCGCGCGGAATCGGCCGGGCGGTTGTCCTCGTCGGCGAACAGCGCGGCGGCGTACAGCGTCTCCGGCGAGCCACCGGCCGCGGCCGGGCCCTCGGCCAGCTGCTGCGCCTCGGCGGTGCGGCCCTGGCGGGCCAGCAGCCGGGCCAGGTCCAGCCGGATCCAGGGGTTGCTCGGGTCGATCTGCAGCGCCGTGCGCAGCGTGCCGATGGCCGTGGCCGGGTCGGTCGCGCGCTGCGCCTCGGCGCGCAGGGCATAGGCCCG
>CAIMOR010000427.1 GCA_903843125.1 uncultured Rhodospirillales bacterium | reverse complement strand
GGGCAAAGCCGGCGGCGGCGGCCTGCATGGCCGGCAGCGCGCGGCCGCATTGCGCCATGCTGGACCCGTCGAAGCACCAGGCCAGGAAGTAGTGGAAGTCGGTCAGTTCGCAGACCAGGTCCAGCAGCGCATCGTCGCGCAGCAGCGGCGCCCAGCGGCCAATCGCCTCCTGCACCGGCTGGTGCAGCGCCGCCCCCCGCGGGTCCCAGCGCCAGTAGTAGTAGGCGAAGCCGTGCCGCAACGCGGCCAGGTAGCCGGCGCGGTCATCCACCCGGCGCGGCGGCAGTGCCAGCAGCGCCCGCAGGTCGGCCGAGAAGCGGTCGTGGCTGGCGGCGGCGGTCTCGCCGCCCAGGCTGGTGAGCGAGGCGATCAGCGCCGCGACGTTTTGGTCCATGCGTCTGGCTAGCCCAGGGCGGCCGCGCACGTAAAGTGCCGCCGCTTGACTTGCCTGTCGCCTTGGCCGAGACCGGAGAGGGGCCTCCGGGCGGGGTGGCCCCCGTTCCGCCAGCCCGCCAGCCGGAGCAAACAGCACGTGGCCAACAGGGACTTGGCCAGCCGGGCGGAGGCCGCGACCGCCGGCCCGATACCCTTCGGCAAGCCGGCCGTGGTGGGCCGCGAACTGGAATACATCGCCGAGGCGATCCGCAACGGCACCATCGCCGGCGGCGGGCCGTTCATGAAGCGTTGCGAGGCCTGGCTGGAACAGGCGCTGCCGTCGCACCGCGCGCTGCTGGCGCATTCCTGCACCGCCGCCCTGGAGATGGCCGCCATCCTCACCGGCGTGGGGCCGGGCGACGAGGTGGTGATGCCCTCCTTCACCTTCTCGGCCACCGCCACCGCCTTCGTGCTGCGCGGCGCCACCCCGGTATTCGTGGACATCCGCCCCGATACGCTGAACATCGACGAGACGCTGATCGAGCAGGCGGTGGGCGAGCGCACCCGCGTGGTGGTGCCGGTGCATTACGCGGGCCTGGCCTGCGAGATGGACAGCATCATGGAACTGGCCGGACGCCTCGGCCTGCTGGTGGTGGAGGACGCCGCCCAGGCGCATCTCTCGCACTACAAGGGCCGGCCGCTCGGCACCATCGGGCAGCTGGGCTGCCTCAGCTTCCACGAGACCAAGAACATCATCTCGGGCGAAGGCGGCGCGCTGCTGGTGAACGACCCGCGCTTCGCCGACCGTGCCGAGGTGATCCGCGAGAAGGGCACCGACCGCAGCCGCTTCTTCCGCGGCCAGGTGGACAAGTACACCTGGCAGGACATCGGCTCCTCCTACTGCCCGGGCGAAATCATCAGCGCCTTCCTCTACGCGCAGTTCGAGCACGCCGAGGCGGTCTGCGCCCGCCGCCGCGCGCTATACGACCTGTACCGCGAAGGCCTGCGGCCGCTGGCCGAGGCGGGGGATGTCAGCATCCCCGCCGCCACCGGGGCCGAGGCGAACGGCCACATCTTCTGGCTGCTGCTGGAGGACGAGGCGACCCGCGCCGCGCTGATCCGGCATCTGAACGGGCAGCGGATCAACGCGGTGTTCCACTACGTGCCGCTGCATTCCGCGCCGGCCGGGGTGAAGTACGGCCGCGTGGCGGGGCCGATGGCGGTGACCGACAGCATCAGCAGCCGGCTGCTGCGCCTGCCCATGTACCTGGAACTGGCCGACGCCGAAGTGGCGCGGGTGGTGGCCGAGGTCGGCCGCTTCTTCGGCCGCAACTTGTAGCGCGCGGCATGGCCCGGCGCGTCGCGATCATCCAGTCCAGCTATATCCCCTGGCGCGGCAGCTTCGCGATCCTGGCGCAATGCGACGCCTTCGTGTTCCTCGACAGCGTGCAGTTCACCCGGCGCGACTGGCGCACCCGCAACCGCATCAAGACCCCGCAGGGGCCGCTCTGGCTGAGCATTCCGGTGCGGCAGAAGGGCAACTTCACCGCGCCGATCGACGCGATCGAGGTGGCCGAGCCCGCCTGGGCGGCGCAGCACCTGAAGAGCATCGAGGCCAACTACCGCCGCGCCCCGCACGCCGCCACGGTGCTGCCGGCGCTGCGCGAGGCCTATGCCGCAGCCGGCGCCGAACCGCTGCTGAGCCGGGTGAACCAGGGGCTGACGGTGGCGCTGTGCGCGCTGCTGGGCATCACCACGCCGCTGCTGCGCGACGTGGACCTGCTGCCGCGCGAACGACTGGACGCGCTGGACCCGACCGCGCGGCTGGTGGAGCTGGCGGCGGCGGCCGGGGCCAGCGAATACCTCTCCGGCCCCTCGGCGCGTAGCTACCTGGACGAGAGCGCCTTCGCCGCGCGCGACATGGGCGTGGCCTGGATGGACTATGCCGGCCTGCCGGAATACCCGCAGCTCTGGGGCGCGTTCGAACCCGCGGTTTCGGTGGTGGATGCGCTGTTGAACCTCGGGCCGGAAGGCGCGCGGGCGGTGCTGGGTGGCTGAACGCTGCACCATCTGCGGGGCGCGCGGCCTGGTGGCGCTGGGCGCGCCCGGGCGGCGCGGCATGTTGAGCGACGGTGCGCCGCTGGGCCTGCCGGTGGCGCGGCTGGGCTGCCGGCATTGCGGCACGGCGGCGCTGGCGCCGGCCACGCTGC
>CAIMOR010000426.1 GCA_903843125.1 uncultured Rhodospirillales bacterium | reverse complement strand
GGAGCGGTCGCGCTGCACCAGCACCCGGTCGGCCTGCTGGTTGCAGGCGGCGGCCAGGCTGGCGGGCGTCTGCAGCCGGCCCTCGCCGAGCGGGGTTTCCGGGATCAGCCGGCGCTCGGCCGCGGGCGGGGCGACATAGGGGCGGCCGACAGCCTGCGGGCTCGGCTCCCCACCCGCCCCCGGCGGCGGCAGGGCGCCGTTGCGGGCGCCGAGCGACGCGGTCTGCTCCGTGGCGCAGCCGGCCAGGGCGAGGCCGGCCAGCAGCACCAGGCGGAAGGCCGGGCGGAACGGAAGGGGTGACGGGCGGGACATGGTGTTCTCGTCAGGCTGTGGGCCGGCCGCCAGGCAGCCCGGTGGGCGGTCCCTCGGGCAGGCACTGGTTCGGCGTGGCAGGCAGTGGTCGCGATAAAATACGCTTGAGTCCACCTTCATCGAAGCGGGCGGCCGCGTCCAACGACATTGTGGCGGCAGCGGCCAGCAGCGCGGGGTGCAACTGGATGCCACCGCCGGAAAAACTGAACATCGGCGCCAGCCATTTCAGCCGGGAGAGCGCGTCCACCAGCGCCAGCAGCCGCAGGCACAGCGTCATGCCCTGCAGGCTGTCCAACCCATGCGCCGAGTCGATGGCGTCGGCCCAGGCGGCGGCGTCGCGGTCGGCGATGGCCAGCCTGGTCGGCTCGGCCGACGGGGGCTGGAACTGCAGGATGCGTGGCGGCCCCGAGCGCGAGAAGCTGGCGTCGGGCCAGATCGGGTCGATCACCGCCTGGTGGCGCCGGCGCTCGGCCTGACGGATGGCATCCCGGGCAGTGTCCCAGGCGGCGAGCAGGGCGCGCGGGGTGACCGGCGGCAGCTGCGGCGGGGCCAGGGCGAGGTCGTAGGTCAGCGCGCCATCGGGTGCGCGGGCCACGCGGATGGGGTTGGAGGGCATCGGTGCAATGTGGCGATGCTCGGGCCTTGGCACCATAGCCGGCTTGCAGGTTATGCTGCCGGCATGACCGACCTTGCCCTGCTGCCTGCCACCGCCGCCGCCCGCCGCCTGCGCGAGGGCAGCCTGACCGCAACCGAACTGACCGAGGCGCTGCTGGAGCGGATTGCCGCGCAGGAGCCGACGCTGCGGGCCTTCGCCTGGCAGGAGCCCGCCAACCTGCGCCGCGCCGCCGCCGCTGCCGATGCCGCCGCCCGCGCCGGGCGCCCGATGGGGCCACTGCATGGGCTGGGCCTGGGCGTGAAGGACGTGCTGGATACCGCTGATCTTCCAGCACAATACGGCTCTCCGATCTGGGCCGGGCATCGGCCGCGCAGCGATGCCGCCTGCGTGGCCTTGGCCCGCCGCGCGGGGGCGCTGGTGGTGGGCAAGACGGTGACGACCGAGTTTGCCACCCGCCAGCCGGGGCCGACCGCGAACCCGGCCAATCCCGCCCATACGCCGGGCGGCTCCTCCTCGGGCTCGGCGGCCGGGGTGGCGGCGGGCTTCTTCCACGCGGGGTTCGGCACGCAGACGGCGGGCAGCATCGTGCGGCCGGCCGCCTACTGCGGCGCGGTCGGATTCAAGCCCAGCTTCGGCACCCTGGCCCGCGGCGGCATGAAGGTGATGAGCGAGTCGCTGGACACCATCGGCGTTCTCACCCGGACGGTGGGCGATGCGGCGCTGTTCATGGCCGGCTGCACCGGGCGCGACTACGGCGACCCGGAGGCGAAGCCGGGCAGGGCGCCGCGGCTGGGGGTCTGCCTCGGCCCCACCGGCGACCAGGCGACGCCCTATACGCTGGCGCTGCTGGAGCGCGCGGCGGCGGCCTGCAGCCGTGCCGGTGCTACGATGGTGACACTGGAACTGCCCGCTGCGGTGAACGCGCTGGTGCAGGCACACCCGGTGGTGATGAATGCCGAGAGCGCGCAGTCCGTCGCCTGGGAAGTGGACAATGCTGCCGCGCAGATCAGCGACGGGCTGCTGGAACGGCTGGGCTGGGGCGCGGCGCAGGGGCCGGCGGCGCTGGATGCCGGCCGGCAGGCCTTTGCCGATGCGCGGGCGGCGTTCCGCGGCTGCATCGCCGGGGTGGATGCGATCCTGACGCCGAGTGCCCCCGGCGAGGCGCCGGAAGGATTGGCCTGGACCGGCGACCCCGCCTTCAACTTCATCTGGACCAGCCTGTGGGTGCCCTGCGTGACGGTGCCGGTGGCCAATGGGCCGAACGGGCTGCCGCTGGGCGTGCAGGTCGTGACCGGGATGGGCCAGGACAGCCAGGCGCTGGCCTGGGCGGAATGGGTGCGGCAGGCCGTGGTGGGGTAACACCCGACCCACGCTGCCGGCTGCGACGATGCCGGCGCGGCGAAATTGCCAGCCAGCCGGCGCTGTGGCAAGGCGTCCGGCCACGGCTGAACGCCGGCGGCGAGATCTGGAACCAGCGATGAAGCTCAGCGATGCCGCGCCGACCGCGGAAGGCCTGCTTGCCCAGGTGGAGGCGCTGGTCCGGACCGAACAGCCCGCCCTTGCGGCCGGCCTGTGCCTGAACGGCTGGCAGCGGCACCCCGAGGTGCTGGATGTCCATGGCCGGCCGCTGTTCCTGGCCCGCTACATGGAACTTCTGCTGGCCCGGGGGGAACACGAGCGGGCGGCGGCCTTCATCGCCGATGCCAGCCTGGGGCCGGCGCCGCCGTGGTGGCGGCTGCTGCTGGCGCGGGATGCCGCGACGCGCGGCCGGATTCCGCAGGCCATCGAGGAATACCGCTACATCAACACGCTGGACCCGAAGGCGGCAGAGCCGTTCGACGTGCTGCGCTGGCTGGCGACGCGGCATTGCTCGGCCGAAGCGGCCGACGCGCTGGTGGCCCTGGCCGGCGACACCGCGGCGCTGGGGCAAGACGCCACCGCCGACCTGGCCTGGATGTTCCACCGGCGCGGCGAGGCCGAGCGCGCCGCCGCGCTGCACCGGGCGGCGCAACCGCGCAGCTGCCGGATCGTGCAGACCTGCGACAGCCAAGCCTATTTCGACCTGGCCATGTCCACGATGACCGTCAACCGCCGCTTCGCCGCGCTGTGCGGTGCGGAGTACGGGATGCTGGTGGGGCTGAACCGCGGCGCCCACCCCTGGCACGCCACCTACAACCGGATCGACTGGCTGCGGCAGATCCTGGCCTGCGGCCACTATGGCTGGGTGCTCTACCTGGACGCGGACGCCTATGTCGCGGACCTCGGCTTCGACCTGTGGGGCTTCCTGGAGGCGCGGCGCGAGCACGCGCTGCTGGCGGTGTCTGGTACCGATTCCGGCCTGCCGTGGGACATCAACATCGGGGTGCTGTTCGTCAACCTGGCGGACCCGCGGGCGCGCCGGGCGCTGGAACTGTGGCACGAGGCCTTCGCCACCCTGCTGCCGCCCAGCGTGCTGGCGGCGGCAGCGGTGCCGTTCGACGCCAAGGTGCCGAACGACCAGAGCATCCTGCAGGGCATCCTCCACGACAATCCGGACCTGGCCACCGGGGTTCACCTGGAGGACAAGCGCCTGATCAATTCCTCCTTCGCGCGCTACATCCGCCAGCACCTGCGGGTGGAAACCGAGGATTTCGCCCAACGCGTGGCTGGTATCCGCGCCGGCGTCGCCCGGGCGCTGGCCACCGCGCCGCAGCCTGAACGCCCCGACCCCCTGCCGGAAGCCACGCCATGAACCTCACCACCCTCGCCAACCAATGCGGGTCCGACAAGGGCACGGTGCACATGCACCCGCACAAGTACACCTACCTGTACGACCTGCTGTTCTACCCGCTGCGCGACGCCGCGATCACCTTCGTCGAGATGGGGCTGGCGGTGGGTGGGCCGGAGGTCGGCCGTTCGGCGGACCGGGAGGCCACCTCGCCCTCGGTCAGGATGTGGCAGGCCTACTTCAGCCGGGCGAAGATCATCGGCTTCGACATTTCCGACTTCTCGCACCAGGTGGATGAGCGGTTCAGCTTCGTCCGCGGCGATTCCGGCTCGGTCAACGACCTGCTGCGGCTGGCCTTCATGGCGCCCAGCTTCGACGTTGTGCTGGACGACGCCTCGCACGCTTCCTACCACCAACAGCTGGCGCCGAAGACATTGTGGTCCAAGCTGCCGAGCGGCGGGCTCTACATCATCGAGGACCTGCACTGGCAGTCGCCGTTCTTCGAGGACAAGCTGCCGCCGGTGCCGAAGACCGGCGCCTTCCTGAATGCCTGGTTCGAGCGTGGCGAATACGTGGCCAACGAGTTGTGGTCCGAGGCCGACATGCGGGCGCTGTCGGAGGAAGTGTTCTCCTACGCCTGCTTCACGCCGTTCGGCGAAGGCAGCGGACCAAAGCTGGCGGTGCTGCGGCGGCGGTAGGCAGGCGCCATCCGGCTGGCGGCCTCAGCGCACTCCGCCGAAACCCGGCGCCTTCTTCAAGGCATCGGTGGTGTCGAAATCGCGTAGCACCGCGTCGTCGGCCATCTCGACCTCGGCCACGCGGTCGGCGTGCTTGCCGGCCAGGTGGCGGGCGCCGACGTCGCCGGTGATGCTGAGCATCTCCGGCAGAAACTCCCGGGACCACAGCATCGGGTTGCCCTGCTTGCCCCGGAAGGTCGGCATGACGATGGCACGGCCTTCCTCGGGGTCGAAGTTCGCCATCAACCGGTCGATCATGGCGCCGGTGACCAGCGGCATGTCGCCGAGGCAGACCACCACCCCCTCCACATCCGGCGGCAGCGCGGCCAGGCCGGCCTTCAGGCTGGCCGAGAGGCCCTCGGCATAGTCCTCGGCATGGGCGAACTGCAGCGGGCGGCCGCCCAGCGCCGACTCCACGCGCTCGCGCTCATAGCCGGTCACCACGACAATGGGGCGGGCGCGGCTGGCCAGCACGTTCTCGGCCACGCGGGCCACCATGGCCAGGCCGGCATCGTCCAGGACCAGCAGCTTGTTCAGTGGCGCCATGCGGCGGCTGCGCCCGGCGGCCAGCACCAGCGCGGCTATGCGGCGGGCGCGGCGTGGCGCGAGGCTGGGCGTGGCGGCGCTGGCGGCTTTCTCGCGGGGCAGCGGGCGGACCTCGATTTCCTTCAGCAGGCCGCCGACGCCCATGCCCATCACCTCCGTCGGGCCGACCTTGAGGCCGGCGAACAGCCGCTGCATGACCCAGTCGATGCCGTTCAGCTTGGGTGAACGCGCGCAGCCGGGCAGCACCAGGGCGGGAATATCGTCGATGCGGCCGAGGCAGATCAGGTTGCCGGGGTCCACGGGCATGCCGAAATGCTCGATGACACCGCCGGCGCGGATGATGCCGGCAGGGCCGACGTCGCGGCGGTCCACCACCGCGGAGGCGCCGGCGATCAGCAGCATCTGCGCGCCCTGGCGCTTCAGGCGAACCAGCGCGTCCGAGACCGGGCCGGTCTCATGCCGGCAGCGTTCCACCGGCAGCAGGGTGCCGCAGAGCGCGTCGATGCGGGCCGCGGTGGCTTCGACCGCGCCTTCCATGACGCTTTCCTTGATGCCCGGCAATTCGGTCAGCACCAGGCCGACCTTGAGCGGGCGGAACGGGTGCAGTTCCAGCGCCGGCGGACCTTGCTTCACCAGCGCCTCGGCCACGTCCAGCACATGGCCGGGAACGGCGAAGGGGATGATCTTGATGGTCGCCACCATCTCCTTGGCCGTGACCGGCACGAAGGCGGGCAGGGTGGCGACGGTGACGCCTTCGTCCAGCGCGTTCAGCCGGTCGATCACCTGGGCGCGGACCACCAGCAGACCGGCGCTCTCGGCCACCAGGTTGACGCGGCCGGTGGCGGCGCGGCTGCGCGCCAGCAGCGGGCCGCCGAGCACGCGGGAGAGCCGATCGGCGGCTTCGTCCTCGGGCACGTCGCCGGCTTCCAGCGTGGCGGCGATGACTTCCCGCAGGCCGGCGGCCTGGAGGGCGGCGATGGCGGCTTCGTCCAGCACGGTGCCCTTCTTCAGCACCTTGTTGCCGTGGTTGGGGCCGAGCCGGATGGTGTGGGCCAGAATGCTGCCGCGCGTCTCCGCCAGCGGGGTGGGCCCGAAGATCATGCGGCCACCGGCTGGCGGGCGCGGGTGCCCAGCGCGGCGCCGCGGCGGACGGCGACGATCTCGGCGATGATGGACAGGCCGATCTCGGCGGCGGTGACGGCCTCGATGTCGAGCCCGACCGGGGACTTGATGCGGGCCAGGGCTTCCGCGCCATGGCCCATCTCGGTCAGGCGCGCCACGCGCTTGGCATGGGTGCGGCGGCTGCCGAGGGCGCCGATGTAGAAGGCGGCGGATTTCAGCGACACGTCCAGCGCCGGGTCGTCCAGCTTGGGGTCGTGGGTCAGCGTGACCACGGCGGTGCGGCTGTCCGGCGCCAGCGCGGCCATGGCGTCGTCGGTCCATTCATGGATCAGCGTGATGCCGGGGAAGCGGTCCGCGGTGGCCCAGGCGCGGCGCGGGTCCACCACCGTGACGGCGAAGCCGAGCGGCTGCGCCATGGGCACCAGCGCCTGCGCGATGTGGACGGCCCCGACGATGATGAGGCGCAGCGGCGGGTTGTGCGGGTGGATGAACCAGGCGGCGCCTTCGTAGTCGACATTCTGCGCCGCGTCTTCCTGCAGCGCGGTGCGGGCGGCTTCCACCAGCGGGGCAGGGGCCTCGTCCTGCGGCCAGAGCAGTTGCAGGCCATCGGTCAGGCGGGTAACCAGGGCGACCGGCTGCTTGGCGGCCTGGGCGGCCTGGAGGCGGGCGAGGAGCTCGGCCTTCATGCCAGCTTCTCCACGAAGACTTTTACTTTTCCGCCGCAGGCCAGGCCGACCTCCCAGGCGCGTTCGTCGGTGACGCCGAAGTCCAGCACCTGCGGCGTGCCCGACGCCATGGTCTGCTTGGCCGCGTCGGCCACGGCGCCTTCGATGCACCCCCCGGAGACGCTGCCGGCGAGCTTGCCGCTGGCGGTCATGGCCAGTCGGCTGCCGGGCGGGCGCGGGCTGCTGCCCCAGGTCTGCACCACGGTGGCCAGCGCCACCTCCTCGCCGGCGGCGCGCCAGGCGGCCGCGGTGGCCAGGATGTCTTCCGATGTTTCGCTCATGCCGCCATCCTCCGGGGCGCGTTGTGGTCGCTGAGGGAAGCGACCAGTTCGCGCAGGCTTGCGAGATTATGCACCGGGCGGAACTCGTCCACATGGGGCAGCATGGCCCGGATGCCCTGTGATCTGGGCTGGAAACCATCAAACCGCAACAGCGGGTTCAGCCAGATGAGGCGCCGGCAGCTGTGGCGCAGGCGTTCCGTGGCTTCCGCCAGGCCGGCAGCGCCCTGGCGGTCGAGCCCATCCGTGATCAGCAGCACCACGGCGCCCTGGCCGAGCACGCGGCGGGACCATTGCTTGTTGAACAGGTCCAGCGATTCGCCGATGCGGGTGCCGCCGGACCAGTCCGGCACGATGTGGCTGACCATCTCGAACGCCACCTCGGCGTCACGGGCGCGGAGTTGGCGCGTCACGTTGGTCAGGCGGGTGCCGAACAGGAAGGAATGCACGCGGTCCCGGTCATTCGTGACCGCATGCAGGAAGTGCAGCAGCACCTGGGCGTAGCGGGACATGCTGCCGCTGATGTCGCAGAGCGCCACGAGCGGCGGCGGGCGGGAGATACGGCGGCTGCGTTCCAGGCTGAGGATCTCGCCGCCCTGGTGCAGGCTGGCGCGGATGGTGGCGCGCAGGTCCACCCGCGGGCCGGTGGGGTCGGGGCGGAAACGGCGGGTCGGGCGGGCATCCAGCGGCAGGACCAGCTTGCGGATTTCGGCGCGGGCCTGGTTGATCTCGGCGGCGGACATCGCCTCGAAATCCATGGTCTGCAGGCGCTCGCGCTCGCTGACCGTCATGGTCATGTCGATCGGCGGCGGCTCGTCCTCCGGCTTCGGCGGGGGCGGTGGGGTGCGCGGCGGGGTCATCGCCTCGGCCACGCGGCGGCTGGCGGCGGGGGGCTTGGCGCGTTCCTTCATGCCGCCTTCGAGCTGGTCCATGGCGGAAGCGTGCTTGGCGGCCTCGGGGTCGCGCCAAAAAAGCAGAAAAGCCTGGTCGAAGACTTCGAAGTGCTCGCGCTTGTGGACCATGGTGGCGCGCAAGGCGGCGTGGACCTGGCGACGGTCGCCGATATCCACCGCGGCCAGGGCCTCCAGCGCGGCAAAGGTCTCGGAGGGGCCGACGCCGAGGCCGGTGCGGCGCAGCAGGCGGCCGAAGGCGAGCAGGTTTTCTGCTAGTGCGCCGCCACCGGCGCCGGCACCTGCGACCGTGGCGGCAAAGAGGGCGGAGAACTCGCTCATGGCTTCGGCCGGAACGGGAAGGAGAGGGTGAAGGCGCCGACCGCCGCGCCGGCTAGCAACCAGGTCGGCTGCGCGCCCTCGCCCAGCATGATGCTGACGATGACCACGCCGATGAAACCCCCGATCACGGCAGCCAGTGCCGCCTTCACACCGTCTTCGCTTCCGCCACCAGCTTGGCGGCGGCTTCGCCCTTCAGCTTGGTGATGTCGTCCTGGTATTTCAGCAGCACGCCGAGCGTTTCATCCACCATGGCCGGCTCCAGCTCGTGGGCGTCCAGCGCGGCCAGGGCGGCGGCCCAGTCGATGGTCTCGGCGACGCCGGGCAGCTTGAAATAGTCACCGTTGCGCAGCTTCTGCACGAAGGCGACGACCTGGGCCGAGAGGTGTTCCGGCACCTGCGGCGCGCGCAGCTTCAGGATCGCACGCTCGCGGGCGGCATCGGGGTAGTCCACCCAGTGATACAGGCAGCGGCGGCGGATGGCGTCGTGGACTTCACGCGTGCGGTTGGACGTGATGATCACCACCGGCGGCGTCGCGGCCTTGATGGTGCCGAGTTCCGGCACGGTGATCTGGTAGTCCGCCAGGATCTCCAGCAGGAAGGCCTCGAAGGGTTCGTCGGCGCGGTCCAACTCGTCGATCAGCAGCACCGCCGGCTCTCCGGTCAGGGCCTGCAGCAGCGGGCGTTCCTGCAGGAAGCGGCGGTCGTAGATGCCGCGCTCCACCGCCTCGCGGTCGGCCGCCTCGCCGCTGGCCTCCGCCAGGCGGATGCTCATCAACTGGCGGGCGTGGTTCCATTCATAGGCCGCCGCCGAGAGGTCCAGGCCATCGTAGCATTGCAGCCGCACCAGGCGGCGCGGTAGCTCCTTGGCAAGCACCTTGGCGATCTCGGTCTTGCCGGTGCCGGGCTCGCCTTCCAGGAACAGGGGGCGGCCCATCTTCAGCGCCAGGTGGACGGTGGTGGCCAGCGCCTTGTCGGCGACATAGCCGCCATCGGCCAGCAGCTGGCGCGTGGCCTCGACCGTGGCGGGCAGGCTCACAGGAACATCAGCGCGGCGATGGCCAGACAGATGGCGCCGCCGGCCCAGGCGATCAGCGGCACGCCCATCGGTTCGATGGCGGCGAGGATGCTGAACATGGAGACGGGCTGGCCGACCGGCGTCGGCTGCGCGGCTGGCATAGCCGGGGGCGGGGCCATGGCGGCTTCCGGCGCCAGCTCAACCACCGGCGCGGCGACGGGCGCCGGGGTCAGGTTGGCGGCGAACTTGTCGAAGAACTGGTCGGCCATCTGCTTGGCGGTGCTGTCGATCAGCCGGGCGCCGAGCTGGGCGATCTTGCCGCCGACCTGGGCCTTGACGTTGTACTTCAGCAGCGTCTCGGAGGGGCCGACCTCCTCCAGTGCCACGTCGGCGCCGCCCTTGGCGAAGCCCATGGCGCCGCCGGAACCTTCGCCGGAGATGGTGTAGCTCGCCGGTGGGTTGAGGTTCTCCAGCTTCACCTTGCCGCCGAACTTGGCGGCCATGGGGCCGAGCTTGACGGCGACCTTGGCCTCGAAGGCGTCCGGCGCGGTGCGGGTGACGGATTCGCAGCCGGGAATGGCCAGCTTCAGGGCCTCCGGGTCATTCAAGGCTTCCCACACCGCCTGCCGCGAAGCAGGGATGCGGCGCTCGCCGGTCATTTCCATCAGCACGGACTCCCGATATTGGCCGCGGAACATAGGCGGCGGGCCAGGGGAACGAAACCCCCGGAGGGAAACCCCCAGCGGCCGGATGGTTGCCAAGCCAGGGCGGGCGAGGTTCCCTGGGCGGATGCATGAAACACCTGCGCTGTCGCTGCTCTGGGGTTTGCCCTTCGCCGGGTTGCTGCTGAGCATCGCGCTGGGGCCGCTGCTGATGGAGCGGACCTGGCATCACCACATGGGCAAGATCGCCGCCGGGTGGGGCGCGCTGCTGGTGCTGCCTTGGGCGGTGCAGTTTGGCGCGGGGGAGGCGGCCGGGCTGGTGGCGCATGCGGCGCTGCATGAATATCTGCCATTCCTGGCGCTGATCTTCGCGCTGTTCACGGTGGGCGGCGGCGTGGTGGTGCAGGGCGGACCATGGGGGACTCCGGCGGGGAATACGCTGCTGCTGGGGGTGGGTACGCTGCTGGCCAGCCTGATGGGTACCACCGGGGCGGCGATGGTGCTGATCCATCCGCTGCTGCGGGCCAACGCGCATCGGGAAAAGAAGGTGCACCTGGCGGTGTTCTTCATCCTGCTGGTGGGCAATGTGGGCGGCAGCCTGACGCCGCTGGGCGACCCGCCGCTGTTCCTGGGCTTCCTGCGGGGGGTGCCGTTCTTCTGGCCCACCGTGCATATGCTGGCGCCGATGGCGCTGCTGGCGGGGCTGCTGCTGGGGGTCTTCTTCCTGCTGGACCGCCACCTGGCGCGGCAGCAAGGCGCGGTGGCGCCGCCGGCCGTGCCGCTGCGGGTGCAGGGCTGGGGCAATGTGGCGTTGCTGGGCGGCGTGGTGGCGGTGGTGCTGCTGCAGGGGGTGTGGCAGCCGGGCGACGTGGCGCTGCTGGGCCAGCATCTCGGCGCCGAGCGGCTGGTGGGGATGCTGGCGCTGGCGGCGATCGGCGCGGCGTCGCTGCGGATAACGTCCAACCACGCGCACCGGCAGAACATGTTCAGCTGGGCGCCGTTCGAGGAGGTGGCCAAGCTGTTCGCGGCCATCTTCTGCACCATGGCGCCGGTGGTGGCCATGCTGCACGCCGGGGAGCAGGGTGCGCTGGCCGCGGTGGTGAAGCTGGCCAATGCCGATGGCGGCCAGCCGGTGCCGGCGGCGTATTTCTGGCTGACCGGGCTGCTTTCGGCCTTCCTGGACAATGCGCCGACCTACCTGGTGTTCTTCGAGTTGGCCGGCGGCGACCCGGCGGTGATGGTGGGGGAGCGGGCGCGGACCTTGTTGGGGATTTCCTGCGGCGCGGTGTTCTTCGGGGCGCTGACCTATATCGGCAATGCGCCGAACTTCATGGTGCGCAGCATCGCCAGCCATCGGGGAGTGCACATGCCGGGGTTCGTCGGCTACCTCGGCTGGTCCGTGGTGCTGATGGTGCCGGGGCTGGCCTTGGTGACCTGGGTGTTCTTCTGAAGCGGCTATTCCGGGCATCCCAGCTTCGGAATTGACAGGCGGGCGTGGGCGTCGTCTCAAGGCGGTCCAAGAAGGAGCCACCCCATGCCCTACCTGATCGGCGCAGACCTCCCCGAAGCCCCGGCCGGCCATCGCTTCCGCGCCCTGCTGGAGAACCCCGGCATTCTGCAGATGCCCGGCGCGCAGAACGGCATGGCCAGCCTGCTGGCGAAGAAGGCGGGGTTCTCCGCGCTGTATCTCTCCGGCGCGGCGATGACGCTGAGCATGGGCATTCCCGACCTCGGCATGATCACGGTGGACGAGGTGGCCTTCCACATCCGCCAGATCACCCGCGCCAGCGGCCTGCCGCTGCTGGTGGACGGCGATACCGGCTATGGCGAGGCGCTGAACGTCATGCACATGGTCCGCACCTTCGAGGATGCCGGCGCCGCCGCCGTGCACCTGGAAGACCAGCTGCTGCCGAAGAAGTGCGGCCACCTGAACGACAAGAAGATCGCCGACGCGCACGACATGGCCGCCAAGGTGGCGGCGGCGCGGAAGGCGCGGCGGCACCTCTACATCATCGCCCGCACCGATGCCGCGGCCAGCGAGGGCATGGACGGCGCGCTGGCGCGGGCCAAGCTGTACCTGGAAGCCGGCGCCGATGCGATCTTCCCCGAGGCGCTGAACAGCCGCGAGTTCTTCGTCGAGTTCGCCAGGCGCATCCGTGCCGAGGGCTACCCCGACGTGAAGCTGCTGGCCAACATGACGGAGTTCGGCCGCACGCCGTTCTACACCGCCGAGGAGTTCCAGGAGATGGGCTACCAGATGGTCATCTGGCCGGTTTCCTCCGCCCGCGTCGCCAACAAGGCGATGGAGAAGCTGTACCGCTCGATCGCCACCGATGGCGGCACCCACAAGCAGGTGGACAACATGCAGACTCGGGCGGAGCTGTACGCCACCATCAACCTGGCGGCCTATGAGGCGCTGGACAGCAGCCTGATCGCGACTATCGTTCCCGAGGCGATGCCGCAGCGCGGCTAGGGAGATCAGCAGATGAGCGAACAGCCCGTGGTGGCCGGCCGCGCCTCGATTCCGGTCGAGGTGCAGGGCGGCAAGACCTACTACTGGTGCAGCTGCGGCAAGTCCGAGAAGCAGCCGTTCTGCGACGGCAAGCACAAGGGCGGCGCCTTCAGCCCCACGGCCTGGACCGCGCCGGCCGACGCCACCGTGCGGTTCTGCGCCTGCAAGGCCAGCGGCAAGGCGCCGCTGTGCGACGGCAGCCATAAGGCGTTGGCCTGAGCAGCGACCGGGGTCGCCCCGTGGCGACTCCGTGGCCCGAGCGGCACCGCGCCAGCCGGGGCGGCGCCAGCGCACTCGGCAACCGCCGCGGCCCGGTCGCGGATTGCGTTGCAAACTGCGACGATTGCGCCGCGTTGGCTGGCATCCCGGTTGCAGCACCCCAGGCACGACCGGTGACGAGGCCGTCGCCTCGCCCGCGCGGTCGCTCGGAGGGTGTGCCATGGCTTCCCGCAATCAGACTGTCGACCCCTTGGCCGCGCTGCGCCAGGCCCGCCCGGTGGCGTCGCCGGACGCGACGCTGATCGGCCTGCTGCACGTGCTGGAAGGCGCCGCCGAGGAGGCCGGCAGGATCGGCCTGGGGCAAACCGCCGACGGCCTTACCGCGCTGGGGCGCTTCTGCCTGGCGGAGTTCCGCGCCAGGCACGGGTTGACGCACTGATATCAGGCTGTTCCCGCCTGCGATCGCGGGGCGGAAGCCTTCGGCTTCGTCATGCGTCCAGCGCGCCCGCGAGGTAGCGCACCGGCGGCAGCGCCCTCCGGTGCGCAGGCACGGCGGGTCCTCGTGCCGATGGTTCGTGGCCCGGTGCCCGCCCCTGCGGCGGTGCCGCGACTTCAGCTGAAGATGAAGTCGCTGGCGGTGAGGGCAGCGGGCGCGATTGAGTTCAGCGTGACCTGGTGACTGGCGTCCAGGCTGATGACGGTATTGGCGCCGACGGCGTGGATGCTGGGACCCAGCGCCGCGAAGCTGTGCACCGCCCAGCCCGACAGGTTGATGACCCCGGTGGCGGCATTGAAGCCGGTGATGGTGTCCAGCCCGCCGTTGGTCAGCACGAACAGGTCGTTGCCGCCGCCGCTGGTGAAGCTGTCGTTGCCGCTGCCGCCGATGAAGGTGTCGTTGCCGGTGCTGCCGATGCCGGTGAAGCCGGTGCTCAGCGCGCTGCCGTCCAGCGACATGTTGCCACCGCCGCTGACCGAGACGCGGACCGCGCCGCCGGTAAAGGCGGCGACGGCATTGGCCCCCAGGGTGACCTGGGCGAGCACCGTGCCGGTCATGGAGATGGAGGTGAAATGGCCGAGGCCGGCGAAATCGGTATCGGCCACGGTGAAGGGGGCGGCATAGGCGATCGCGGCCGTGTTGCTGCCGGCACCGCCGTCCGCCGTGCGGCCGGCGGCGAGGAAGGTGGTGTCGGTGTAGTGGAAGATGTCCGTACCGGCGCCGCCGAGGAAGTGGCTGACGCCGGCATTGGCGAACACCGAGGTGGACACGCCGGCCCCGAGCGCGCTGGCGTCCACGGTGGCGTTGGTGATGCTGGCACCTTCGTTGACGATGATGCTGTTGGAGAAGGTGGCCGCGGCGTTGCTGCCCAGGGTTAGCGAGCTGGCGCCGCTGCCGGCCAGGGCCAGCTGCTCCAGGTTGCTCATGCCGGCGAAGGCGGCGTCGGTCACGGTGGCGTTGAAGGCCAGCTTCAGCGTGTCGGTGCCGGTACCGCCATCGATCAGGTGGGTGGCGCCGGTCAGTTCGGCCTGGCTGTTGAAGATGAAGGTGTCGTTGCCGGCACCGCCCGACATGGTGTCGGCGCCGGTGCCGCCGATCAACGTATCGTTGCCGGTGCCGCCGGTGAGGTTGTCGGCATTGGCGGAACCGGTGAGGCTGACGCCGGTGGCATTGCCGGCATTGGTCACGGTCCAGCCGTTCAGGCCGGTGGCGGCGGCCAGGCTGACGGTGAAGCCGGCATCGGTGAGGACCGCGGTGCCGGCGTTGCTGGTGGCCGCGGTCGCGGTCCAGGCCGCCACCAGCGTGGCACTGGCGGTGGCGCCGGCCGAGACCGCCAGCGCATCAGCGCCATTGCCGAGGTCGGTGACGACATCGCTGCCGGCGGTGACCTGGAAGCTGTCGTTGCCGGCGCCGCCGGTCAGCGTGTCGTTGCCGGCGCCGCCTGCGAGCGTATCGGCATTGGCCGAGCCGACCAGGGTGGTGCCGGTGGCGCTGGCGGCGTTGGAGACGGTCCAGCCGTTCGCGCCGGTGGCGGCGGCCAGGTTCACCCCGAAGCCAGCGGCGGTGATGCTGGCGGTGC
>CAIMOR010000425.1 GCA_903843125.1 uncultured Rhodospirillales bacterium | reverse complement strand
GGAACCCCTGGGTGCGCTGGCCGGTGGTGGTGTGGACCGACGTGTTCCGCGCGCTGCCGCCGCTGGTGCTGCTGATATTCCTGTATGCCGGGGTGCCGTTCACGGGGTTGGAGATCAGCGCCTGGGGGGCGGTGGCGATCGGGTTCTTCCTGAATACCGGCAGCTATTATGGGGAGATCCTGCGCGCGGGCATTGAGAGCGTGCCGCGGGGGCAGCAGGAGGCGGCGCGGAGCACGGGCCTGACGCGGTGGCAGACCATGCGCTACATCGTGCTGCCGCAGGCGTTCCGGAACGTGCTGCCGGACTTGATCAGCAATACGCTGGAGGTGGTGAAGCTGACCTCCATCGCCAGCGTGGTGGCGCTGCCGGAGTTGCTGTTCCAGGCGCGGCAGGCGCAGAGCGTGACGTACAACGCCACGCCGATTGTCGCCGCGGCGGTGATCTACTTCATCCTGCTGTGGCCGATGGTGCGGGTGCTGAGCCGGCTGGAGAACAAGGCGCTGGCGTCGCGCCGCTAGGCGCGCGCGGGATGCGGGGCCGCTAGGCGCGCGCGGGACGCAGGGCCGTTAGGCGCGCGGGGGCGCAGGGCGACGGTGGCGCCGGCGCGCGCATGGTGGCAGAAGCCGGGGCAATGCTGCCGGAGGATGCCGCCATGACCACTCGCCGTGCCCTGCTGGGCGCCTCGCTCGCCGCAAGCGCCACCGCAACCACCCTGCCCTGCCCCGCCTTCGCGCAGCAGCGGGCGGTGACCATCGTGGTGCCGTTCGCGCCGGGTGGGTCCACCGACATCGTCTCCCGCCTGATGGCGGAGCGGATGACGGCGGTGCTGGGCTCTCCGGTGCAGGTGGAGAACCGGGCGGGCGGCAATACCATCGTGGGCGCCGAGTATGTGGCGCGGGCGCAGCCGGATGGGCTGACCGTGTTGATGTCCTCGGGCACCACGCTCAGCATCAATCCGCTGGTGGTGCCGAACCTGCCGTACAAGGTGGCGGACTTCGCGCCGATCAGCCTGGCGACGACCTATCCCTTCGCGGTGATCGCGCAGAACCGCGGGCCGCAGGACGTGGCGGCCTGGATCGCGGAGGCCAGGCGCCGGCCGGGGGCGATGACCTATGGCACCAACGGGCCGACCACGCTGACCAACGTGGCCATGCTGATGGTGCTGGAGAAGCTCGGCATCACCATGCAGGACGTGACCTATCGGGGCGACGCGGCGGCGCTGAACGACTTCGTCAACGGCACGCTGGACATGCTGGTGGTGGCCGGCGGCACGGCGCTGCCGGTGCGGGAGAACCGGCAGGGCAAGCTGCTGGTCTGGACAGCCAGGCAGCGCATGCCCAGCACGCCGGAGGTGCCCTGCACCGGCGAGTATTCCGAGGGTCTGGAGGCGCTGAGCTGGTTCGGCCTGCTGGCGCCGGCGCGGACGCCGGATGCGGCGGTGCGCCGGCTGCACGGCGCGGCGGTGGAGGCGCTGAAGGACACGCGCATCCGCGAGCGGCTGGAGCGGGACGCGCAGTTCGTCATCGGCAATACGCCGGAGGAGTTCGCGCAATTCCTGCGCGACCAGGAGGCGCAGTGGCGGCCGATCCTCGCCAAGATGGACGTGCGGAACAACTGATACCCGGCGCGCAAAGTGCCGACCTGCGGGCCGAGGCGCCGCTCAGGCGGCGTCGCCAAGGGCCGCGGAGGTGGCCCGCCCGGGGACCGGGGGGCACGAAGGTGCAAGCTTCCTGCGCTGAGCAGGAGGCGGCGGCACGGGCCATGACCCGTGCCGGGCGGCCCGCCTGCTACCGCACCACGTAGACGTCGTAGGTCGGGCCGGCCGGCGGGCGCTGGCCGACGCCGACGGCGATGACCTTGTTCAGCCAGGCCAGCGCGGGGTCGGCGGTCTCGAACCTGGCGCTGATGCGGAAGTAGTAGCTGGCGGGGTCCACCTGCTCGCCGCGGCCGAGGGCGGCGATGACCTCGTCCGGGCCGTGGCGGACGCCGCTGTAGCTCATGTACAGGGTCTGCCCCTGGTCGGTGCGCAGCACCAGGCGGACATCCATGCGGGCGGTGCCGTCGGCCTCCACGCGCAGCCAGTCCGCGGTGGTGCCTGGGACCAGCTCGCCCTTCAGGTCAGGGCCCTGGAAGGTGCCGCCGGTGACGGGGACCACGCGCAGCTCGCCCGCGGTCATGTGCGGGGCGCCGGCGTGCAGCACCATGCGGAACAGGAACTGGGTGGTGAGCGGCAACGGGGTCATGGCGGGTTTCCTTTGGTTGCGCGACTGATTGACGCCGCCGGCCATCCGGCCTGCGGCGACCAGGCGCTAGCGTTGGCGCCAGGGCAGGCCGGCGGCCTTCCAGCCGGCGACCTGGCCGCGGTGGCCCTCGGCGTCGGGTGGGCCCTCGAAGCCGTCGGCCACGTTGAAGGCGTGGGGGAAGCCGGCGTCCTGGGCGGCGGCGCCGGCGGCCAGGCTGCGCACGCCGCTGCGGCAGATGTAGTACACCTTGTGGTCGGGCGTGACGCCGGCCTGGCGGAGGTGGTCGGCGAAGGCGCCGTTGACCTGCATGCTGGGGTAGACCTGCCAGGGGATCAGCAGCGGCTGCTTGCCGGCGGCGGAGAGGTCGGCCAGGCCGACGAAGTTCCATTCGGCATCGGTACGCACGTCCACCAGCACCGCCCGTGGGTCGGCCTGCAGGGCCTGCCAGGTTTCCTCCGGGCTGATGTCGGGCACGTGCGTCATGGGCTTGGTCCTCCTGCTCGGGCGGCGGAGAATGGGGGCGACGAGGCGGGGCGACAATGGCCGCGGGACGAGTCGAGACGAAAGGTGACGATGATGCGGCTGGGCATGCTGACCCCCTCCTCCAACACGGTGCTGGAGCCGATGACGGCGGCGTTGCTGGCGGGCACCGGGCATACCGCGCATTTCGGGCGGTTCCGGGTGCTGAGCATCGGGCTGGATGCGGGGGCGAATGCGCAGTTCACCGGCGGGCCGGTGGTGGCGGCGGCGGAGCTGCTGGCGGACGCGAAGGTGCATTCGCTGTGCTGGAACGGCACCAGCGGCAGTTGGCTGGGGCTGGCGGCGGACCGCGCGCTGGCGGCGGCCTGCACGGCGGCCACCGGCATTCCCGCCACCACCTGCACCCTGGCGCTGATGGAGGCCCTGGCGCTGCTGCGGGCGCGGCGGGTGGCGCTGGTGACGCCGTACCTGGGCAGCGTGCAGGCGGCGATCATCGCCAACCTGGGCGCGGCGGGACTTGAGTGCGTGGCCGAGCGGCACCTGGAGGACCCCGGCAACTACAGCTTTGCCGAACACGACGAAGCCACGGTGGAGCGCCTGGTGCGGGAGGTGGCGGCGGCGGGGCCGGAGGCGGTGATCATCCACTGCACCAACTTCCGCGGCACCCGGCTGGCGGCGCGGCTGGAGGCGGAGCTGGGCTGCGTGATCCTGGACAGCATCGCGGTGGCGCTGTGGGGTGGGTTGCGCGCGGCCGGGGCAGCAACGACGGGCTTGTCTGCTTGGGGAAGGCTGTTTACTATTTAACCAATTCTGTACCAAAAAGTATTCTTAACCTATTTTCTGTTGCGTTAAGAGTTACCGGGGCGTTAGCACTCCGGCCATGCCAGCCGCACCCAACCCCGAAGCCCTGCTGACCGGCGCTGCCTGGGGCGTGGGCGGCGGCACGCCCATGGTGGTGACCTACAGCTTCGCCGAGGATGGCGGCGGCGGCTTCGGCGCGCCGCTGGCGGCCGGGCACTGGGCGGCCTTCTCGGCGGCGCAGCAGGCCTCCGCCCGGCTGGCGCTGGCGGATTGGGCGGCGGTCTGCGGCGTGCAGTTCGTCGAGGTGCCCGACGCCGCCAACGGCGCCGGCGTGGATATCCGCTTCCGGCTGGAGGATCTGGGGCTTTCGCTGGCCGGGCAGACCTATGGGCCGCCCTTCGGCAATGTGGCGCTGAGCGAGCAGCTGTTCAGCGGCGACAGCCTGGCGCCGAGCAGCACGCGCATCGGCTTCACCGTGCTGCTGCACGAGATCGGCCATGCGCTGGGGCTGAAGCATCCGTGGGAAGGCGATGTCACGCTGGACCCGAGCCAGGACAATACCGACACCACGGTGATGGCCTACGACTTCGGCCATGCCGGGGTGGCCAATGCGCCGCGGGCGCTGGATGCGCTGGCGGTGCAGGAATTGTACGGGCTGAACGGGGCTTCCGACGTGGCGTGGCGGTACGATGCCGGCTGGCACGCGGTGTTCGGCCAGGGCACGGCGGCGGATGAGCGGCTGGCGGCGCCGGATGGCGGCGCGGTGCTGGCGGGCGGCGGCGGCAACGACACGCTGGTGGGCGGCGCCGGCGTGGACACCGCGCTGTTCGACGTGAACCGGGCCGATGCGGTGGTGAACCTCGGCGCCGGGACGGTGGCGACGGCTGCGGGCGTGACGCAGTTCTCGGGCATCGAGGCGCTGGCGTTCAGCGACGGGCACCTGGCGGTGGATGCGGCGGACCCGGCGGCGGCGCTGGCGCGGCTGTATGCCGTGGCGCTGGGGCGGGCGCCGGATGTGCCGGGGCTGGTGGATTGGCTCGGGCGGGTGGAGGCGGGGCTTTCGCTGCACGACGCGGCGGCGCTGTTCCTGCGGAGCCCGGAGTTCCTGGCGGCGCATGCCGGGCTGGACGATGCCGGCTTCGCCGCGCTGCTGGCGGCGCAGGGGGCTGGGCAGGCGGTGGCGGCGGCGCAGTTGGCGGCGGGGCAGGACCGCGGCGCGGTGCTGCTGGCGGCGGCCGATGGCGACGCGGTGAAGGCGGCGACCGACGGGCTGCTGGCGCAGGGGCTGTGGGTGCCGACCGGCGATGGCGTCGCGGTGGCGCAGCTTTACCAGGTGGTGCTGGGCCGCGCGCCGGATGCGCCGGGCTGGGCGCATTGGGTGATGGCGATGCAGGGCGGCGAGAGCCTGGCGCAGGTGGCCGGCGACTTCGTGGACAGCGTGGAATTCGCGGCGGCGCATCCGGGGGCTTCGGGGCTGGCGGCGCTGGATGTGGCGCTGGGGCATCTGGGCGGGGCGGTGGATGCCGGGGCCTGGGAGGCGCGGCTGGGCGCCGGCGCGGGGCTGGGCGATGTGCTGGCCGGGCTGGCGCAGGATGCCGGGGTGGCGGCGGCGCTGCACGCGGTGACGGCGGCGGGGATTGTCTTCGCCTGAGGGCTGTTGCGCGCGGGATCGCGAGCTATGGTTCCGGGCATGGCGGGTGCAACCAATTGGCGGGCGGTGCTGGAAGCGGCGGGGTTCGGGGCGCCGAGCTTTGCCGAGGTGGCGCTGTGCGCGGCGGTGGCGCGGGATGAGGTGGCCGAGCTGGGCGCGGGTGCGCTGGGCGGGGTAGCCGTGCCGGCGGGGATGCTGGGCACGGTGCGCGGCGGGCTGCTGCGGGCGCTGCTGCTGGGCGCGGTGCCGGGGGCGGAGGTTTCGCCGCGCGGGCTGCGGGTGACGGCCGCGCGGATCAGCGGCGTGGTGGATCTGGAGGATCAGGGCAGCCGGGAGAGGCCCTTGCCGCCGCTGGTGCTGGAGCGCTGCGCCGGAGAGACGACGACGGCAGGGTTTGCGCTGGTGCTGCGCGATGCCTGCCTGCGCTCACTGATGCTGGGTGGCAGCAGGCTGACCGGGCTGGACGGCGACCGGCTGCACGTGCAGGGCGAGACCGACCTGGGCGGCGTGACGCTGCTGCCGGGCGGGGCGATCGGCCTGCGCCGCGCCGACCTGGCCGGTGCGCTCAGCCTGGGCGACGCGGACCTGGGCTGGGGCAAGGATGCCGGGGGCGCCTGGCTGGCGGCGCCGCCGGCCGCGGGCACCGTGCTGAACTGCAACGGCGCCCGCATCGGCGCCAGCGTGTTCCTGCGGCAGGCCCGCGCGGCGGGGATGCTGGATTTCCGCGGCGCCAGCATCGGCAGCGACCTGGATGCCCAAGGCGCCGTGCTGCGCGCGCCGGGCGGCGCGGCGCTGGCCGCCGATGGCGCCAGCGTGACGGGCCCCGTGTTCCTGCGCCGGCTGACGGCGGACGGCGAGGTGCGGTTCCTCGGCGTCCACATCGGCGGCAATCTGGAACTCGACGGTGCCGATCTGCGGTCGCCCGGGGGCTTCGCGCTGAGCTGCGACCATATGCGGCTGGCTGGCAGCCTGTTCCTGCGGCCAGACCGGCGGCGCAGCCGGGTGCGCGGGCAAATCCGGCTGCTGGGCGCCGAGATCGGCGGAGATTGCGCGTTGATCGGCGCCAGCCTGGCCGGCCCGCCTGGCGAGCCCGCGATATTGGCCGAGACCCTGCGGATCGGCGGCAGCCTGTTTGGCTTCCCGGGGCGGGACGCGGCCGGCACCGGGTTCCGCTGCGTCATCCAGGGTGGCGTCCATGCCCATGGTGCGCGGATCGGCGGTGTCGTGAACCTGCAGCAGGCCTTGCTGCGGCCGTATCCCGGTGCGCCGGAGGCGCCGGTGCTGGACCTGACCCATGCCGGCATCGGCACCTCGCTGATGGTGCCCGGGCTTGGCCGCGAAAGCCGCGGCGTGGTGGTGCTGGCGCATGCCAGCGTGACCTTGCTGGAGGACCAGGACGGGCTGGCCTGGGGGGCCGATGTGGCGGGCGAGCCGCGGCGGGATGCGCAGGGCCTGCTCACCGGGTTGAAGCTGGTGCTGGACGGCTTCACCTATCAGCGGCTGGAGGACCCGAAGGGCGACAAGGCCACGCGCTGGCGGGGGCGGGAGGCGTTTCTCCGTCGGCAGTTCGAGGGCAGCTTGCCGGGGCCGCGGGACTACCGGCCGCAGCCCTGGGAGCAACTGATCAAGGTGCTGCGGGCGCAGGGCTATCCGCAGGATGCCGAGGACTTCGCCCGCAGGAAGCGCGACTTCGCCATCGAATGCCGGGCCGAGCGGCAGGCGGCGCGGGCGTGGAACACCTTCGTCGGGGTCTGCTTCGGGCACTATTACAGCTGGATGCGCGCGGCGGTGAGCCTGACGCTGTGGGTGGTGGTGGGCACGCTGCTGCTGGGCCTGGCCAACCACGGGGACCAGCTGCGCCGGCGGCGGGCGGAGGTGGATGTGGCCGTGGCCTCGCAGCAGGTGCTGCGGCCCTACCCGACCTATGCGCCGCTGGGGCCGGAGCGGAGCCGGGCGCCGGCCGGGCTGGCGCGGGCGCCGGCCTGCTGGGAGGAGCTGCGCTGGGGCAGCGCGCTGGAGGCGCTGGGCAGCGCGCTGGACATGGCGTTGCCGCTGGTGGACCTGCATCAGGACCAGCGCTGCGAGGTGGATGACCAGGCCAGCGCCTGGGGCCTCTGGGCCGGGCTGCTGCTGGCCTACACGCTGTTCGGCTGGGTGGTGACCTCGCTGGCGCTGATCACCTTCTCCGGGATTGCGCGGAAGGACTGAGCGCGGCCGACGCAGGCTGCGGGGCGGCTGCCGGCGGCGGTCGGCGCGATCCTCGGCTGGCTGGCGGTGGTTCCGCCGCCGGCTTGGGGCGGCAGGAGCCGCGCGCGGTGGGGCTTTCGCGGGCGGCGCGGCGGGGGCAGGCTGGGCGCCTGGCCGAGGAGACCGCGCGATGGCGCCGACGAACGATTGGCGCAGCCGCGCCGGCACGCCCTTCATCACCGAGAAGCAGCCGGCGCGCGGCAGCCGGGGCATGGTGGTGACCAACCATCCGCTGGCCAGCGCGGCGGGGGCGGAGATGCTGGCGGCCGGCGGCAATGCGGTGGATGCCGGCGTGGCCAGCCTGTTCGCGCTGACGGTGGTGGAGCCGATGATGGTCGGGCTGCTCGGCGGCGGCATGGCGCATCTGCGGCTGCCCGGCGGCGAGCACCTGGTGCTGGACAACATGGCGCATGCGCCGCGGGCGGCGACGCCGGGCATGTATCGGCCGGTGAGCCAGGACTGGCCGGCGGCGCTGGTGACCGAGGGGCGGGAGAACGAGGTCGGCGCGCGGGCGATTGCCGCGCCGGGCAACCTGCTGGGCTGGACCCAGGCGCTGGCGCGCTTCGGCACCCTGCCGCTGGCCGATGTGATGGCGCCGGCGATCCGGCTGGCCCGGCGCGGCTTTGCGGCGACGCCGTACCTAGTGGAGTGCGTGCGGGAGGCTGCGCGGGACATGGTGAAGGATGCCGCCATCAGCGCGCTGTACCTGCCGGGCGGCGAGCCGATTGCGGTGGGGCACCGGCTGGTGCAGGCCGAGTATGCGGCGGCGCTGGAGGTGATTGCCGCCGAGGGCGCCGGCGCGGTGCATGGCGGGGCGCTGGGCGCGGCCGTGGTGGCGCATGTGCAGCGGCTGGGCGGCGTGCTGGCGGAGGAGGACCTGCGCGCGTTTCAGGTGCTGGACCGGCAGGCGGTGCGCGGGACGTATCGGGGCGTGGAGGTGGTGGGGCCGCCGCCGCCATCCTCCGGCGGGGTGCATGTGGTGCAGATGCTGAACATCCTGGAGGGGTTCGACATCGGGCGCCTGGGGTTCGGCACGGCGGAGACGCTGCACCTGGTGGCGGAGGCGCTGAAGATCGCGTTCGCCGACCGGGCGGCGGCGACGGCGGACCCGGCCTTCGTGGATGTGCCGGTGGGGCGGTTGCTGAGCAAGGCGTACGCGGCGGAGCGGCGGGGGGCGGTGGACCCCGCGCGGGCGCAGGACTGGAAGGCCGGGGTGGCGGCGGGCGAGAGCGCCAACACCACGCACGTGACCGTGGCCGACAACGAGGGCCGCGTGTGGTGCGCGACGCAGACCATCAACAGCCTGTTCGGGGCGCGCATGTTGATCCCGGGGCTGGGGATGGTGCCGAACAACTACATGGCGCTGTTCGATCCGCGGCCGGGCAATGCGCTTTCGATTTTGCCGGGCAAGCGGCTGACGACGAGCATGGCGCCGCTGATTCTGCTGCGCGAGGGCAAGCCCTGGGCGGCGCTGGGGCTGCCGGGGGGCTTGCGGATTTTCGGGAGTGCGATGCAGGCGGTGCTGAACCTGGTGGACCACGGGATGACGTTGCAGGAAGCCGTGGAGGCGCCGCGGGTGTGGACCCAGGGGCAGGCGCTGGAAGTTGAGGCCGCGGTGCCGGAGGGCGTGCGCGCGGCGCTGGGCGCGATGGGGCATGACGTGGTGGCGCTGCCGCATGTGGCCGGCGGGATGAACGCGGTGCGGTTCCTCGACGATGGCGGGCTGGAGGGGGCGGCGTGCTGGCGGGCGGACGGGACGCCGGTCGGCATCGGCGGCGGGCTGGCGCGGGCGGGGGTGCGGTTCTGGCCGGATTTGCGTCGCGGTTAGCGGGGCGGCGCGTTAGGATGCGGGGATGAGCGACCTCCCTCCCCTCACCGAAGCCGAATTGGTCGAGTTGGAACGCCAGGCGCTGGAAGCGGCGGTGGCCGAGGCTCGGGCCGATGTCGCCGCCGGCAGGCTGATACCGCATGAGGAGATCAGGCGGGATACCCAGGTGTTCGTCCGCCGGATGGATGAGCGCATCCGCGCGGATGCGGCGAAGCGGCGGCAACTGGCCGGCGAGTGAGACGGCTTGTATGGACCGCGGCGGCCTCGGCCGACCGGACGCGCGCGCTGGAGTTCATTGCCACGGACAATCCCATCGCTGCCCGTCGGCTGGCACTCGCGCTTGACCAGGCGACAACGCGCCTGATGGCGTTTCCTCAGCGGGGCCGTCAGGGGCTTTTGCCCGGCACGCGGGAGTTGGTGACGGTGCCGCCCTATGTCGTCGTCTATCAGGTGCAGGAT
>CAIMOR010000424.1 GCA_903843125.1 uncultured Rhodospirillales bacterium | reverse complement strand
GCAGCGCCGCGGCATCGGCCAGGGCGGTCCAGATCGCCCGGCCGGCGGCATCGGCCCGCAGCAACTGCGCGGCGCGGGCGGCGTCCGGCGCGCGGCCGGCGCTGATGTCCTGCAGCAGCTGCAGTACCACGTTGCCGTAGTGAACCCGCACCTCGGCGCCGTCGCGCCGCACGCGGATCAGCTGGTCGATGGTGGCGTTGGCCAGCAGCAGTTCGTTCTCCAGCGTCTTGGTCGTGCCCAGCAGCAGCTCCACGAAGCCGAGCGTCGTGCCCGCCCAGGCGCCCACCAGGGCCGGGTCGCGCTCCGCCAGCGGTTGGGCGAGGGCGGCCTCGGCCTGGCGGCGCTGGCCGTCGATGGCGCCGCGGGCGGCCTGCAGCCGATCCGCCAGCCCGGCCCGGCCCATGCCGCGCAGCACGGCGTCCGAGACCGACACCTGGCGGGCAGCTTCCAGCCGCGGCCTGGTGCGGCGTTCGTCATCCGAAGCAGCGGGGCTGGGCGCCGCCAGGGCCAGCATGATGGCGCCGCGTTCCAGCCGGAACGCCGCGGCCTCGGCGAACAGCGCGCCGACCGCCTCGGCCCGCTGGACGGCGGCGGCAGCCTCGGTGCGGCTGCCCCAGGCGCGCAGGCAAAGCTCGGCACTGAAGCCGAGCAGCAGTACGCCGGAGACGCCGATCAGCGCGCCCAACAGGGTCTTGATGGAAAGGCGGTGAAGGCGGCGCATCAGGGGCACTCCCGCGGGCAAGGATACCGGCGGAAGCTAGCGGGCAAAGATTACCGCCGGCCGAACCCGGCCACGGCCGGCGCGGTGCCGCCCGCTACAGCGCCCCGCCCTTGCGGCCGGCCATGGCCCCCAGCCGCAGCCGCAGCGCGTTCAGCTTGATGAAGCCCTGGGCGTCGAACTGGTCATACGCGCCCTGGTCGTCCTCGAAGGTCACGTGCTTCATCGAGTAGAGCGAGTTCGGGCTCTGCCGGCCGGTCACGATGGTGTTGCCCTTGTACAGCTTCAGCCGCACCTGGCCGGTCACGCTGTGCTGGCTCTCATCCACCAGCGCCTGCAGCATCCGGCGTTCCGGGCTGAACCAGAAGCCGTTGTAGACCAGCTCGGCATACTTCGGCATCAGGCTGTCCTTCAGGTGGGCAGCCTCGCGGTCCAGCGTGATGCTCTCCATGGCGCGGTGCGCCACGTACAGGATGGTGCCGCCCGGCGTCTCGTAGCAGCCGCGGGATTTCATGCCGACGAAGCGGTTCTCCACCAGGTCCAGCCGGCCGATGCCGTTGCGCTTGCCCATGGCGTTCAGCTCGGCCAGCAGCGTCGCCGGAGACATCGGCGTGCCGTTGATCGCCACCGGGTTGCCGGCGGCGAAGTCGATGGTGATCTCCTCGGCCACGTCGGGCGCGTCCTCGGGGCGGATGGTGCGCTGCCAGACCATCTCCGGCGGCGCGTCCCAGGGGTCCTCCAGCACCTTACCCTCGCTGGACGAATGCAGCAGGTTGGCGTCCACGCTGAACGGCGCCTCGCCGCGCTTGTCCTTGGCGATGGGGATCTGGTGGTGCTCGGCGAACTCGATCAGCTTCGTCCGGCTGGTCAGGTCCCATTCGCGCCAGGGGGCGATGATCTTCACGTCCGGCTTCAGGCTGTAGTAGCCGATCTCGAAGCGCACCTGGTCGTTGCCCTTGCCGGTCGCGCCATGCGCCACGGTATCGGCGCCGACCTCCTCGGCAATGCGGATCTGCTCCTGCGCGATGAGCGGCCGGGCGATGGAGGTGCCCAGCAGGTACATGCCCTCGTACAGCGCATTCATCCGGAACATCGGGAAGACGAAGTCGCGGACGAATTCCTCGCGCAGGTCACGGATGAAGATGTTCTCGGGCTTGATGCCGAGCAGCAGCGCCTTGTCGCGCGCCGGGCCCAGCTCCTCGCCCTGGCCCAGGTCGGCGGTGAAGGTCACCACCTCGCAGGCATAGGTGGTCTGCAGCCATTTCAGGATGACGCTGGTGTCCAGGCCGCCGGAATAGGCCAGCACAACCTTCTTCACATCCTTAACCCGCATCGCGCCGAAGCCCCCTTGATGAAGTCCGCCGCAGATAGACCCGTCAAAGGTCTTGCGGCAAGGCGGCGGCTTGTGTTTCCATCACGAAGATGGGATATCACATACTATTGTATCGCAGGCCGTTGCAATTGGCAATGCTGGCCCTGGCGATCCTGCTCTGCCCCTGGCTGCTGACCCAGCTGGCGGCGGCGCCGGCCGTGCTGGATTCGGCGGCGGTGCCGATCCTCGGGCCGGACGGCCGGGCGGATTACGCCCGCTTCCTGATGCAGGCCACGCCGCGCGCCTTCGCCATCGCCCCCGATGGCAATTGGGGCTGGGCCTCGGCCATCGGCACCCCGGCGGAAACCACGGCCCGCGCGCTGTCGCTCTGCGCCGACTACGCCGGCCAGCCCTGCACCCTGTATGCGCAGGACCTCGACGTGGTCTGGCCGGGGCGGCAGAGCCACCCCGCGCCGGCGCCCAGCGTGCCGCTGCGGGCCGGGGCCGGCTGGGCGCTGCAGCCCGATGGCCGCTTCCTGTGGCAGGGGCCCGCCGCGGCGCGCGGCGCCTATGTCTGGGCGCATGGCCGCGCCGCCGGCGGGCAGGACAGCCGCGGCAGCCAGCCGCAGCCGCACGCCCGGGTGTTCAACAACGCCGGCTACGACGTGCTGCGCTTCGACCGCGCGCCGGAAACCGACGAGACCGACGCCGCCGCCGCCTGGCTGCACGAGGCGCTGCTGGCGCTGCGGGCGCAAGGCTACCGGCGCATCGTCATGGCCGGCCAGTCCCGCGGCGCCTGGAACGCGCTGCAGGCGCTGGCCGAACCGGGCCTGGTGGACGCCGTGGTGGCGATAGCCCCGGCCGCGCACGGCCCGCGCGGCAGCCCGGCCTGGGCCTGGGCGCTGGACGACCTGCTGCGGGTCATCGCCGCGGCGCGCAGCCCGGCGGCGCGGGTGGTGGTGGCCAACTTCGCGCATGACGAGTTCGACCCCGACCCCGAGCGCCGCGCCGCGCTGTTCCGTGGCCTGGTGACGCCCCGCGTCGGCGCGCTGCTGCTGCTGGACCGGCCGCCGGAGGTCAGCGGCCATGGCGGCGGCGCCGAGGCGGCCT
>CAIMOR010000423.1 GCA_903843125.1 uncultured Rhodospirillales bacterium | reverse complement strand
GCCACCTTGTCGGCGCTGGCGGCCACGGCGGCGATGTCGCCCTGCTCCAGCAGCGGCATGCCGCAGCAGCCGGGGTGCACCACCTGGGTCTGCACGCCGTTCTTCGCCAGCACGGCGCGGGCGGCCATGCCCACCTCCGGTTCGTTGAAGTTGCCGAAGCAGGTGGCGTAGATCACGGCGCGTCGGCCGAAGGCGGGCGCCGCCTCGTTCACCACGGGCGCATTGGCATGCGCCTGCAGCACAAAGGACTGGCCGGTGTATTTCGGCAACTCGGCCTCGCGGTGCAGCCCGGCGGTCTTTTCCAGCAGCGGCCGCAGCGGCGAGCCGACCTTGCTGGCGTAGTTCGCCACCGCCGGCGCGAAGCTGGCCAGCACGCCGTTGCGGTCGGTCTTGGCCAATTGCGCGTCGGCGAAGGGCACGCCGTGCTGCTTCGCCTCCACCGCCCGGTAGCGCAGCATCAGGTGCGGGAAGTCCAGGTTGAAGGCGTGCGGCGGCACGTAGGGGCACTTGGTCAGGAAGCACATGTCGCAGAGCGTGCAGGCATCCACGATCGGCTTGAAATCGGCGCTGTCCACGCTGTCCAGCTCGCCGGTCCTGCTCTCGTCCACCAGGTCGAACAGCCGCGGGAAGCTGTCGCACAGGTTGAAGCAGCGGCGGCAGCCATGGCAGATGTCCAGCACGCGGCGCATCTCGGCGTCTAGCTTGGCCGCGTCGTAGAAGTCCGGGTCGCGCCAGGCGACCGGGTGGCGGGTGGGTGCTTCCAGGCTGCCTTCACGCATCGTCGAACTCTTCCCTGATCCACGCACTAAAAAGGGGACGGCGTTACCCGTCCCCTTCGGTAGCTATCCCGAAGGACGGGTAGCTTACTTCAGCTCATCCAGCGCGCGCTGGAAGCGGCCGGCGTGGCTGCGCTCGGCCTTGGCCAGCGTCTCCATCCACTCGGCGATCTCCTCGAAGCCTTCCTCACGCGCGGTGCGGGCCATGCCCGGGTACATGTCGGTGTACTCGTGCGTCTCGCCGGCCACGGCGGCCTTCAGGTTGTCGCCGGTCTTGCCGATCGGCAGGCCGGTCGCCGGGTCGCCGACGGCTTCCAGGAATTCCAGGTGGCCATGGGCGTGGCCGGTCTCGCCTTCCGCGGTGCTGCGGAACACGGCGGCCACGTCGTTGTAGCCTTCGACGTCGGCCTTCTGCGCGAAGTACAGGTAGCGGCGATTGGCCTGGCTTTCGCCGGCGAACGCGGCCTTCAGGTTGTCTTCGGTCTTGCTGCCCTTGAGCGCTGCCATGATGCCCCTCCTGGTGGCGGTGGAATGACCGGCAGGCAATGGAGACCTGCCATGGTCGCGGGGTATGGCACGCTGCCCCGGGGCCTACTAATGAATAGTTTTTGCCATATCCATCGAAGGCCTCGATGAACATCCTGCCCAGCCCGCAACAGCTGCGCTACCTGCTGGCGCTGGCCGACCACGGCCATTTCGGCCGGGCCGCCGCCGCCTGCGCCGTGACGCAGTCCACCCTTTCGGCCGGCATCATCGCCCTCGAACGCCAGCTGGACGCCGCGCTGCTGGAACGCAGCCAGGCCAAGCGGCCGATCTTCACCCCGCTGGGGCTGGAGGTGGTGGCCCGTGCCCGTGGCGCGCTGGCTTCCCTGGCGGCCGTGGCGGAGACGGTGGCCGCGGCACGCGACCCGCTGACCGGCCCGCTCAGGCTCGGTGTCATCCCCACCATCGGCCCCTTCCTGCTGCCGCAGCTGATGCCGGCGCTGCGCGAGCGCTTTCCGCGCCTCAAGCTCTGGCTGCGCGAGGACCAGACCGAGCACCTGGTCGAGGGGCTGGAATCCGGCCGGCTGGACCTGCTGCTGCTGGCGCTGCCCTGCGCCTGCGGCCAGGCCGAGACGCTGCCCATTGCGGCCGACCCCTTCCTGGCCGCGCTGCCGGCCGGGCATCGGCTGGCCGCGCTGGAGACGGTGCCGGTGGCGGCCCTGGTGGCCGAGCCGTTGCTGTTGCTGGAAGACGGTCACTGCCTGCGGGAACACGCGCTGGACGCCTGCGGCCTGCCGAAATCCATGGGGCCGGTCGGCGGCGCGGCGGGCGAGGAGTTCGCCGCCACCAGCCTGCATACGCTGGTGCAGATGGTGGCCAGCGGCCTCGGCGTGACGCTGCTGCCCAGGCTGGCGGTGGAGAGCGGCGTACTGAACGGCACGTCCGTGGTGGTGCGTCCGCTGGTCGGCGCCAATGGCACCACGCCGCCCGGCCGTACCCTGGCGCTGGCGTGGCGGGACCGCAGCCCGCGTGCGCCTGAGTTCCGCGGGCTCGCACCGGCTATTGCGGCAGCCATCGCCGGTGGCTAATTGCAACTGTAACATTGCCGGGGAAGCGGGGACATGGACGGTTTGACGGCCGAGCAACGCGCGCTGCGCGACCGGGCCCGCGAATTGGCCCGGGAAGCCGCCGCCCAGGCCGCCGAGACCGACCGCACCGAACAATACCCCTGGCCGATGGTCCGCCGCCTGACCGAGGCCGGCTTCATGGGCATGACCCTGCCCAGGCAATACGGCGGCCAGGGCGCCAGCTACTTCGACGCCGTGCTGGTCATCGAGGAACTCGCCAAGGCCTGCGCCGTGTGCGGCCGCATCGCGGTGGAAGCGAACATGGGCGCGGTCGGCGCCGTGATGGCCTACGGCACCGAGGCGCAGAAGCGCCTGGCCGCGGCGCTGGTGCTGGCCGGCGACAAGCCCGCCATCTGCATCACCGAGCCCGACGCCGGCAGCGCCGCGACCGACATGGCCACCCGCGCGGTGCGCCATGGCGATACCTGGGTCATCGACGGCGTGAAGCACTGGATCACCGGCGCCGGCATCTCGAAGCTGCACCTGGTCTTCGCCCGCGCCATCGAGGACGGCCAGGACAAGGGCATCGCCGGCTTCCTGGTGGTGCGCCACGAGGTCGACGACCCCGCCGGCCTGGTGGTGCATCATCGCCACCGCGCCATGGGCCTGCGCGGCATCCCGGAGGCCGAGGTGCGCTTCCAGGGGCTACGGGTAAAGGACGACATGGTACTGCGCGCGCCGGGTGGCTGGGCGCGCGGCTTCGCCAGGCTGATGGACGCCTACAACGGCCAGCGCGTCGGCGCCGCCACCGTGGCGCTGGGCATCGCCGCCGGCGCCTTCCAGCATGCGTTGGACTACGCCCAGCAGCGCCGCCAATTCGGCCGGCCCATCGCCGAGTTCCAGGGCGTGCACTGGGCTTTGGCCGACATGAGCATCAAGTTGGAAGCCGCCCGCGCGCTGGTGTGGAAGGCCGCTCGCAGCGCTGGTCCCGCCGGCTTCCCGGACCGCATGTTCGCGGCGCAGGCCAAGGTGCTGGCCGCCGATACCGGCGTCGAGGTGACCAACATGGCCCTGCAGGTCTGGGGCGCCCAGGGCTATTCCCGCGACAACCCGATGGAGCGCGCGGTGCGCGACGCCCGCATGTTCCCCATCGCCGGCGGCACCGCCCAGGTGCTGCGCACCCAGGTGGCCGAGCAATTGCTCGCCTGCAAGCTGCCCCAGACGCGCGACGGCTTCAGCCGCCAGGCGGCGGCCGAGGGGCAGAAGCTGGCGGCGGAATAGGCCACCCTTACTCCGCCGGCGGTTGCAGCCTGGCCTGCAGGTACAGCGCGACATCGGCCGCCGCAATCTCGGCCATGGCCGGCCATGGGGCGGCCAGCACGCGCCCCGTCCGGCCCGGCCAGGGCAGCAGCACCCGGCGCTCGGGCCCGAACAGCGGGTAGTCCCAGGCGAAGCCGGCTTCCGGATATTCCAGCCGGGTCACATCAGCGCCGAGCGCCACCAGCATGGCGGCGGTGGCGTCGCAGGCGGCGGCCGGGTTGGCCGGGTCGCGGTCGCCATGCAGCAGCAGCAAGGGCGCGTCGAGCGCCGCCGGCTGGTCTTCCGCCAGCATTCCCGCGCAACCGGGGTAGAGCAGCACCCGGGCCGCCGCCGGCGCCGGGGCGCGCAGTGCCGCCAGCGCGCCGGCGCCGAACCCCACCAGGGCAATGCGGCCGGGGTCCACGCCACGGCTGCGCCCCAACGCGCGCAGGGCAGCGGCG
>CAIMOR010000422.1 GCA_903843125.1 uncultured Rhodospirillales bacterium | reverse complement strand
GGTCATTCCACGGCCGAGATCGGCCGGCGGATGGGCGTTTCGAAGAATGCCGTGGTGGGCAAGGCGCACCGCTTGAACCTGCCGGCGCGGCCCAGCCCGATCCGCCGGGAAGCCGAGGCCGGCATCGCCCGCCCCGCCGCCCCGCTGCAGCGCCGCCCGCCGGCGCCGCGCCAGCCGCAGCCGATGCGCCGGCCCGACATGCCGCCGCAGCAGCAGCAACCGCATCACCAGCCGGCGCCGCAGCCGGTGCAGGTGGCGCCGCCGCCGCCCGTGGTGGTGCGCAGCTTCACCCGCATCTCCAACCGCACCTGCTGCTGGCCGCTCGGCGAACCCGGCACCGCCGGCTTCCGCTTCTGCGACGAAGGCGCGCTGGGCGGCAAGCCCTACTGCGCCACGCATGCGGCGGTGGCCTATGTGAAGGCACGGGACCGGCGCGAAGACGCGGCCTGATTTTTCAGCCACGGCGCCAAGCCCGGCCGCTTGGCTGGTAAGCGCACGTCGCGCATCGGCACTCCCGGGCCTTTCGGGCAGCCCGGGTCCGCTCCACCATCGTCGCGGCTGGGCGGTTGGCATCGCTGCCGCAAGGCGGACAGCCACAGGGCGGCTACAGGGCGGCAATCGCCTTGGCGCCGATGCTGGCGCGGCGTCGCACGGGTCCGCTGCCGCAAAGCGGCCACCTCCGCGCCATCGGGCCGCCGCCGGCGCACAACACGGTGCGTGCCGCACCTGTGGGCTTGGAGGCGGCCGAGTCGGGCCACTAGCTTCGCCGTCCAGGGGAAACCGGAGTCACATCATGCGCCGTCTCATGCTGCTCTGCCTGACGCTTGCCGGCCTGGCCGGCTGCGGCGGCACACCGAACCAGGGCGAGGAACAGGGCCTGGTCGACCGCGCCGCGCTTTCCGTGCAGGAAATGCTGGGCGGCGGGAACGACGCGCTGAATGCCGCCTCCATGCTGCGCCGCGCCCGCGGCGTGCTGGTCTGCCCGCAGATCTTCCGCGGCGGCTTCTTCTTCGTCGGCGGCGAGGGTGGCGGCTGCGTGCTGGTGGGGCGCGACGCCGCCGGCGGCTGGTCCGGCCCGGCCTTCTACACGCTGGGCTCGGCCAGCTTCGGCTTCCAGATGGGCGTGCAGGACGCCCAGGTGCTGATCCTGATCATGAACGACCGCGCGCTGAATGCCGTGCTGGACAGCCAGTTCAAGTTCGGCGCCGATGCGGCGCTGACGGTGGCGACCATCGGTGGCGGCGTGCAGGGCGCGACAACCGGCGCGGCGGGCGCCGATATCCTGGCCTTCTCGCGCTCGCGCGGCCTCTACGGCGGCATCACGCTGGAAGGCTCCCTGCTGAGCCAACGCAGCGAATGGAACCGCGGCTACTATGGGCGCGACGTCGGCGGGCGGGACATCGTCCGCGCCATGGCGGCGACCAACCCGGGTGCCGACCCGCTGCGCAGCGTGCTCATGCGCTACGGCAGCGGTGGTGGCGCCGCCCGCGCGCCGATGGCACCGCCGCCGAGCTACAGCGGCAATACCCTGGGCGGTGCACCGGCCTACCAGCCGCCCGGCGGGGGCTATGGCGCGCCCGCCGGCGTTGCCGCGCCCAGCCGGGTGGACAGCGCGCCGCTGCCGCCGCTGCGGTAGCGCGGCAGCAGGGCCGCGGATTCCAGCGTGGCGGATAATGCGTTAAAGCCCGGCGGAGCAATCCCCGGGACGTATATCCGATGAGCCGCACGCTAGACCAGGCCCAGGCCCTCGCCGCCTTCCAGCGCGCCAGCGCCGGCACGCAGGAGGTGTTCGGCGATTTCTTCCTCGCCCGCCTGCTGGGGCTGGAGATCAGCTACCCCGGCGACGCCTGCGAAGTGGCCTTCGAGGCGCAGGACTTCATGTTCAACCCGCAGGGGTCGCTGCACGGCGGCATCATCGCCACCGCGCTCGACATCGCCATGGGCCACCTGATCAACCGCCAGGGCACGCCCGGCACCACGCTGGAGATGAAGATCCAGTACCTCGCCGCCATGCGCCATGGCCGCCTGGTGTGCCGGGGGGAGGCGCTGCGCCAGGGCGGCACCTGGTTCCTCCGCGCCGAGGCGCGCGACCAGGAGGGCACGCTGGTGGCCTACGCCACCTCCACCTGGAAGCTGCTGAAGAAGCGCCCGGCCTGAGCCGCCATCAGGCAGCCCGCGGCCCTCACCGATCGGGCGCCAGCAACGCGGCCGCGATCGCGTCCCACTCATCCCGCAGCGCGCCATCCGGCCGCCGCTTCCCGGCCCGCCGGTACCAGTAATCCGCGTTCGCCAGGTCGCCTTCCTCGCGGTGCAGCAGCGCATGCACCCAGGCGGCCGCGGCGCCGTCATCGGCCTGCGCCGCCTCATGCGCCCGTGCCCAGTCGCCGTGTGCCTGCCACCACAGCGCGGCGAGCGCGGCGGGCGCCGGCGCCGCCGGCAGCGCGCGCAACTCGGCCGGCGTCACGCGCCCATGCGGTCCTTCAGCCGCAGCAGCATGATGCGTTCCACCTGGCGCAGCGCCTCGGCGTGCTCGGCGCTGGGGTCGTTGCCGATCCGCGCCTCGAAGGCGGTGACGATCTCCGCCTTGGTCAGCCCCTTCACCGCGACGATGAAGGGTATGCCATGCCGCGCCCGATACGCCGCGTTCAGCTCCAGGAAGCGGGCGCGCTCGGCATCGGTCAGCTGGTCCAGCCCGGCGCCGGCCTGTTCGTTGCTGCTGTCCTCGGTCAGCGCCTTGGCGGCGTGCAGCTTGCCGGCCAGGTCCGGATGCGCGTTCAGGAAGGCCCGCTGGCGGTCCCGCGGCCAGGCCTGCACGGCGGCGACGAAGACCTTGTGCAGCCCTTCCGGCGTGTCCTGCGCCGCGGTCAGCCCGGTCTCATGCACGGCGGCGGCCAGCGCCGGGGTGTGCTCGGCCAGGTCGCCGAACAGCTCCATGAACAGCGCCGGGGACAGCGTGCTGGGCCGCAGCCCCGCTGCCGGCGGATGCGTGCGCACCCAGTGCCGCGCGATATCCACGCGCCGCGCCACCCAGACGCCGGGCTGGCGCTGGATGTAGTCGAGGAAGCGCGCCAGCGCCGCCGCCCGCCCGGGGCGCCCCGCCAGCCGGCAATGCAGGCCGACGCTCAGCATCCGCCCGCCCTCGGCGTAGAGCTGATCAAAACTGTCCTTCAGGTAGGTGAAGAACTGGTCGCCACTGTTGAAGCCCTGCGACGTCGCGAAGCGCATATCGTTGGCGTCCAGCGTGTACGGCACCATCAGGAACGGCCCGCGTTCGCCCTGCACCCAGAACGGCACGTCGTCGTTGTAGCAGTCGGCGCTGTACAGGTAGCCGCCCTCCCGCTGCACGATCCCCAGCGTATGGACCGCGCCGCGCCCCTGGTAGAAGCCATGCGGATGCGCACCCGTCAGCCGGGTATGGATGCGCGTGGCCTCCAGGATATGCGCTTCCTCCGCGGCCTCGGTGAAGTTGCGGTACTCGATCCACTTCAGCCCGTGGGAGGCGATCTCCCACCCCGCCGAGAGCATCGCCGCCACCGCTTCGGGGTTGCGCTCCATCGCGGTGGCGATGCCGAACACCGTCAGCGGCAGCCCGCGCTCGGTGAACATCCGATGCAGCCGCCAGAAGCCGGCGCGGCTGCCGTATTCGTACAGGCTCTCCATGTTCATGTGGCGCTGGCCGGGCCAGGGCACCGCGGTGACGATCTCCGAGAGGAAGGCCTCGCTGGCCTCGTCGCCGTGCAGGATGTTGTTCTCGCCGCCTTCCTCGTAGTTGATGACGAAGTTCACCGCGATGCGCGCCCCCTTCGGCCACCTCGCATCCGGCGGCGTCGCGCCATAGCCCACCAGGTCGCGCGGATACTCGCCGGCCATGCTCAGCTGCCCCGGTAGGTGGTGTAGCTCCACGGCGTGCACAGCAGCGGCACGTGGTAGTGGCCATCCGCATCCGCCATGGTGAAGCGCAGCGTCACCACGTCCAGGAACGGCGGCTCGCTCTGCCGGGTGCCGATGGCGCTGTAGTATTCGCCCACCATGAAGGCCAGCTCGTAGGTGCCGGGCAGGTAGCTCGGCCCCGCCAGCAGCGCGCCGTCGCTGCGGCCGTCGGCATTGGTCACGCCGGCCAGCAGGCGCTCGGCCCCCTGCGGCTGCACGCGCCACAGCTCGAACGCCATGCCCTGGGCGGCGCGCCCGTTGGCGGTGTCGAGCACATGCGTCGAAAGATGGCCCATGGTGGTGGCTCCTGCTCGTCCCGGGCAGCAAACCACGAAGCGGCGGGAATGTCAGGCCGCCGGCAGGCCGAAGCGCGCGGCAACGGCGGGAAAATCCACCGCCTGCGGGTGGCGCGGGCAGGGCAGGGTGCCGTCGCCGGCGCGCACCAGCTGGCAGGTCGCCAGGCCGCTCGCCGCCGCCGCGTCCAGCTCCTCGGCCACGTCGGACAGGAACAGGATCTCCGCGGGTGGCAGGCGCAGCTCGGCGGCGATGGCCGCATAGCTCGCCGCTTCCCGCTTCGCGCCGATGCGCGTGTCGAAGAAGCCCTGGAACAGCGGCGCCAGGTCGCCCGCCTGGCTGAAGCCGAACAGCAGCCGCTGCGCCGGCACGGACCCCGAGGAGTACACCGCCAGCGCAACGCCACCGGCCGCCCAGGCGCGCAGGCAGGCGGCCACATCGGGCCACAGGTGGCCCTGCAGCCGGCCGTCGCGGTAGCCGGCTTCCCAGATCATCCCCTGCAGCGCCTTCAGCGGCGTCGCCTTGACGTCCTCGGCCATCCAGCGCCGCAGCGTTGCGGCCGGCGCCACGCCAGGTTCGGCCGCGCGCACCTCGGCCAGCAGCGCCGCCACCTCGGGCGCGGCGCCATGCGTGGCCAGGAAACCGTCCAGCGCCGCCTGCGCGAAGGGGAACAGCGTTGCCTTGACGAAGGCGATCGCGGTCGTCGTGCCCTCGATATCCGTGAGGACGAGGCGCGGCCGATGATCGCCGGAGGGCGCAGGCGAAGCCGAGCAGCCAGAGGCGTGAAGCATCGGCCCGGACGTGGTCCGGTGATCGCCGGAGGGCGCAGGCGAAGCCGAGCAGCCGGAGGCGTGAAGCATCGGCCCGGACGTGGTCCGATGATCGCCGGAGGGCGCAGGCGAAGCCGAGCAGCCGGCGGCGTGAAGCATCGGCCCAGCCATGCTCAGGCGGCGACCGGGAAGCGCTGCGCCATGTCGGTGCCGGTGAACTCCGCCACCCAGCCGGCCGGGTCGGTGAAGACGCGCAGCGCGGTGAAGTACGGCTTGTCGCCGGCGTCGAACCAGTGCTGCGTGCCGGCCGGCACGCTCAGCAGGTCGCCCTGCACGCAATGCGCGTCATACACCTTGCCACCGACATGCAGCACGAAGTCGCCGGCGCCCTTCACGAAGAAGCGCACCTCATCCTCCGAATGCGTGTGCTCGTTCAGGAACTTCTCGCGCATCGCGGCGGCCTGCGGGTGGTCCGGCGTCAGGCTGACCACGTCGGCGGAACCGGCGCCGGTCTCGCCCATCAGCTTGTCCAGCCAGGGGCGGTAGGCCGCGAGGATCTCGTCATTGCTGGCGCCATCGGGCACCTGCACGCCGTCCCAGCGTTCGAACCGCACGCCCAGCGGCGCCAGCGTGGCGGCGATGGCGGTGGCGTCCTCGGTCCGCAGCACTTCCTGCTGCGTCGCAGCGTCCCAAACGGTCAGACGGCTCATCGCGCCGCTCTCCTTTCTTCCAGTTCGCAGGCCAGCATGAACTCCAGCGCCTCCAGCCGCAGCCGGGCGGTCGCCATGTCCGGGCCCCATACATAGATGCCATGGCCGCGGATCAAATAGCCCGGCGGCACCTGGCCCAGCCGGTCCCAGCGGCGGTCGACCACCTGCTGCAGCCGGTCGATGTCCTGGTCGTTGTCGAAGACCGGCACCTCGACCAGCGCCGCATGGGTCGGCAGGCCGGGGAATGCCTTCAACAATTCATACCCGGCCAGCGTCACGGCGCCCCCGGCGGCGCGCGACAGCACCGTATTGGCCAGCGAATGGCCATGCAGCACCGCCCCGGCCTCCGCAAAGCGGCGGTAGATGCCGCAGTGCAGGCCGGTTTCGGCCGAGGCCTTGTCGCCCGGGCGCAGCGGCCGGCCATCCAGCCCCACCGCAATCACCCCCTCGGGCCCGAGGAAACCCTTGTGGCCGCCGCTGCGGGTGATGGCCACGCGGCCATCGGCCAGCCGCACGGAGAGGTTGCCCGCGGTGGCCGGCACCCAATTGAAGCGGTCCAGCCGCGCCCCGGCGGCGATGATCTCGGCCACCGCGCGGTCGTAGTCGTGGTCATCCGCCATCGGCTGGTTCCCCCGGAACGGCAAAAGGGCGCCGGGGCCGGTGCGGCCCGCGGCGCCCATCAGGCGCTGGTGCTGCCGGCCTGGCTCAGGCGGCCGGGCGGGACGTGGTCTGCCCGGCTGCGGCCGTGGTGGCGGCGCCGGCCGGGCCCTGGATGGTACCCGCGGGCTTGGCTGCCTCACCGGCGGCCATCGAGGCATCCGGCTCGTCGTCTTCCTTCATGTTCTTCTTGAAGGACTTGATGCCGGTGGCCAGGTCGCCCATCAGACCGCTGATCTTGCCGCTGCCGAACAGCAGCAACACCACCATCAGTACAATGGCCCAATGCCAGATGCTGAACGAACCCATGTGACGCCTCGAGTAAAACCTGTTGTGCCGCCGCCCGGAAGGAAACTGGCCGGCCGGCCCGCTGAGGCGCCGACACTACCCGCACGCCCCCGGCGGCGCAAACCCACACATGGCCCGCCGCGCATCCAGGCGCAACGGGGGGTGGCGAATTCACCCCTCGGCGGTAATGCCCAGCCGCCGGATTAGCGGCACCCAGCGTTCCCGCTCGGCCGCCAGGAAGGCGGCGAAGGTGGCGGGGTCGCTGCCGACCACCTCGAACCCCGCCGCTTCCATCGCCGCCCGCACGCTGGGCAGTTCCAGCCCGCGCTTCGCCTCGGCGGCCAGCCGCGCCACCCGCGCCGGCGGCGTGGCGGCCGGGCCGATCAGCCCGACGAAGGCGTAGCTCTCGGCGCCGGGGATGCCGCATTCCGCCAAGGTCGGCACCGCCGGCGCCTGCGGCAGCCGCGCCGCCGCCGTCACCGCCAGCCCGCGCACCTTGCCTTCCGCCAGCTGCGGCAGGATGGCGGCGGCCGCGACCAGCATGGCATCGATCCGCCCGGCCACCAGGTCCAGCACCGCCGGCGGGAAGCCGCGATACGGCACGTGCAGCAGCTCGGTGCCGGTGCGCGCCATCAGGTCCTCCATGGCCAGGTGCCCGGCCGAGCCGGCCCCGACCGAGCCGAAGCTGAGCTTGCCCGGGTTGGCCCGGGCATGGGCGACGAACTGGGCGAAGTCGCGCATCGGCAGGGCGGGGTGCACCACCAGGAACTGCGCCATCCGCACCAGCTGGCTGATCGGCACCAGGTCGCGCGCGGGGTCGTAGGGCAGCGACGGGTACAGCGCCGGCGCGGTGGTCAGCGGCCCGTTGATGGAAACGCCCAGCGTGTGGCCGTCGGTCGCCTTGGCGACCAGGTCGGTGCCCAGGTTGCCGCCGGCGCCGCTGCGGCTGTCGGCCACGAAGGGCTGGCCGAAAACCTGGGTGAAGTGCTGGCCCACCGCGCGGGCGGCGATATCCGGCGTGGAGCCCGGCGGGAATGGCACCACCAGCTTGACCGGCCGATCCGGCCAGGCCGGCGCGGTGGCCTGGGCGCGCGCCGCGCCGGGCAGCAGCAGCGGCAGGGCGAGCAGGCAACGGCGCGGCATCGGGGTCATCGGGCATCCTCCGGGGGCGGGCCGCTTGCACCACGCGCCGCGCCGGGCGGCAAGGCCCCCAGCCCGGCCCCCAGCCTGGCTTCATGGCGCAGGCGTCAGCCCTGCTTCTCGGCCCGCCACATCAGGGCAACGCCGGACAGCAGCACCAGGATGGTGCTGACGTGGATCAGCCCGGGGAGGTTCGGCCCCTCGATCCGGCCATGCGCCATGGCCAGGCCGACTCCGCCCAGCGCCAGGAACAGCACGAACAACGGCAACGCATAGCGCGTGAAGAAACCTGCCTCGGCCATGGCCGGACCTCCCTTGGTTGCGCCGGGGTCTGCGCCCCGGTCCGGGCAGGCTAGCGCTGCCACGGTGGCGGTTCCAACGGAATCGGGCCGCCGGCGTCAGCCCGCAGCGTCAGGTCTGCGTTGCCGCCGCATTCGGCGCCCGCGGCAGCACGAAGCCGGCGGTGGGAAACACCGTGGTGCCCAGCAGCTCGCCCGGCGGGTACCAGACCCGCACCGCGGACCAGTCATTCGCGGCCGAGACGTCCACCACCGGCTGGTCCAGGCTGATCGGGCCGCCGCCGCGCCGGCTGTCCCAGTTGGCGTGGTCGACGCGGATTTCCCGCCCCGAGAGGATGCGCGCGACCACCGCGACATGGCCATCCACCAGGCGCGAGGTCTGCCGGAACACCAGCACCGCGCCGGGTTCGGGCCGATGCGCCCGGGCATAGCGCTCGGTCGCCGCCTCCCACCATTGCCAGCCATCGCCGCTGAGCTGGATGCCCGAGCGTTCCCGCGCATAGGGCACGCAGTACAGCAGGCGCGTGTCGACCGGCGGCGAGACGACGGACGCCTGCTGCACCGGGGGCGGCGGCGTGGCGCAGCCGGCCAGCGGCAGCAGAAGGGCGAGGGACTGGCGGCGCTGAAGCATCGGCGGGGTCCGGTACCTGGAGAGCCCGCAGCATGCCCAAATCTCGCCCGAACGTGAAGGCGGGCCCGGCCCTGCCTCCCTGCCGCGCCCGGCGTCGCTCAGCCTACCCCTGGGCCGGGCGCCATCGATGCTTCGCCCGCACCCCCGGCACGTTCATTGCCTGGGGCGTGCGCCCGGCACGCCACGCAGCCGCCCGCCCGGCATCGCCCCGGGCACGCTCGCTGCCAGGTCGGCCGCCAGCAGCAGCCCGTCCCAGTCCACGCCGGTGGCCACGCCCATGCGCTGGAACATCCACACCACGTCCTCCATGGCCACGTTGCCCGTGGCCCCCGGCGCGAAGGGGCAGCCGCCGATCCCGCCGCTGGCCGCGTCGAACACCCGCACCCCCGCGGTATAGGCGGCGTACACATTGGCCACGCCCATGCCGTAGGTGTCGTGCCCATGGAACGCGAAGCGCTTGCCCCAGGCGTTGATCGCGGCCTCGAACACCCGCTTCACCTGGTCCGGCGCGGCGTTGCCGGTGGTGTCGCAGATCGCGATCTCCATCTCCGGGTCCAGCGCCACCACGCGCTCGACGAAGTCCAGGCAATCCTGCTCCGGCACCACGCCCTCGAACGGGCAGTGGAACGCGCAGCTCAGGTTGAAGCGAATGGGCGTGCCGCGCGCCTCCCGCACGATGGCGCTGAGGTCAGCCAGGCTGTCGGCGCGGCTGCGATTCAGGTTGGCCTGGTTGTGGCCCTCGGTCACGCTCATGAACAGGCCAAGCCGGTCCGCGCCCTGCGCCATCGCGGTCTCGAAGCCGCGGCGGTTCGGCACCAGCGTGGTGCATTCCAGCCCTTCCAGCTGCTTCGCCGCCTTCAGCACGTCGGGCGTGTCGCTCATCTGCGGAATGGCGCGCGGCGAGACGAAGCTGCCGACCTCCATCCGCCGGATGCCGGCCGCGTGCGCGGCGCGGACCATGGCGATCTTGGTCTCGGTCGGCACCATGGCCGCGATGCTCTGCAGCCCGTCGCGCGGCGCGACCTCGGAGAGAAAAATGTCGCTCATCGTCTCGGTTCCTCGCGCAGCATCTCGTTGAACACCATGTCGTTGTGCTGGCCCACGGCGGGTCCGGCCCAGCGCACCATTTCCTCCGGCGCCACGCCGTCGAAGCGGAACGGCGCGGCGGGATGCAGCACCTCCCCGATCAGCGGGTCCTGCACCGGCATCACCAGCTTGCGGGCCTGGAAATGCGGGTCCGCCACCGCATCCGCCATGTCGTACAGCCGGGAGCACGGAACTTCCGCCTGCTCCAGTATCGCCTCGGCCGCGGCGGCCGGCAGGGTGCGCGTCCAGGCCCCAATCGCCGCGTCCAGCCCCGCCACGTTCGCGCACCGGGCGATGTTGTTCACGTAGCGCGGGTCGTCGGCCAGCTCGGCGCGGCCAATCGCCGCCATCAACCGCTTGAAGATCAGGTCGCTGTTGCCGGCCACGCACAGCCACTTCCCATCGGCGCACAAGTAGGTGTTGGTCGGTGCCGCGGTGGGGATGGCCGCCCCTGCCGGCTGCCGGACTTTGCCGAACAGCCCGTACTCCGGCAGCATCCCTTCCATCAGGCTGAACACGCTGCTCACCAGGTCCACGTCCACCACGCGGCCCTTCGCGGCGGGGTCGCCCTTCACCCCCCAGCACGCCGCCGCCACCGCCAGCGCCGCGTACATGCCGGCCAGGTCGTCGCTGATGGAAACGCCGCAGCGCGGCGGCGGATGGTCGGTCACGCCGGGGTTGGCGGTCAGGTGGCGCAACCCGCCCAGCGCCTCGCCGATCGCCCCGAACGCCGGCTTGTCGCGGTACGGCCCATCCTGCCCATAGCCACTGACCCGCGCGATCACCAGGCGCGGGTTCGCCGCGTGCAGCTCCGCCGGGCCGAGCCTGTAGCGCTCCAGCTGTCCCGGCCGAAAATTCTCCACCAGCGCATCGCTCCGCGCCGCCAGCGCCAGCAGCTTCTCCCGCCCGTCGGCGCTCTTCAGGTCCAGCGTCACGCTCAGCTTGTTGCGGCCATGCACGCTGAACCACACCGCGTTGCCATCCACCTGGCTGCCCCAGCCGCGCACCGGGTCGCCCTCCGGCGGTTCCACCTTCACCACCTCGGCGCCGAGATCGGCCAGCAGCCGCGTGGCGAACGGCGCGGCGATGTAGTGCCCCAGCTCGACGATCCTCAGGCCCTTGAGCGGCAGCATGAACCCTCCCCGACGCAACGCCCCGCTGGGATAGCCGGCGCGCGCCCGCGAGAAAAGCGCCGCCCTGGAAACGAAATCTAAACTGTTCCGGTTCAGGCTCCGCCACGAGACCAGTTTTCCTCCGGTCTCGCGTCTCTCCCGAATGTGCCGTGCGACCCTGGCATCCCTCGCCAGGTCCTCCCGCCCGGCACAACCTTGCGGGGCGGAGCCACCCGGTTCCGCCCCGGCTTTTTTCGCGCCATGCTGCGTGCGAATCCGGGGAGACCGCCATGAGCAACGCCGAAGCCACCGCCCAAGCCTTGGCCATGGCCGCCGGGCTGGACCGCGCCTGGCGCGACCACCAGGCCGACGTGGAAGCCGCCATCGCCAGCGTGGCCAGGCTGCGCGCCGGCTTCCCGCGGCCACAGGACGCCAGCGCCGAGCCGACCCCGGCCTACCGGGTGCTGTCGACGTGAGCGCGCACACCCTCTCCCTGGCCGAAGCCAGCGCGCTGATCGCCGCCCGCCGCCTCTCCCCGGTGGAGTTGCTGGCCGACTGCCTGGCGCGCATCGCCGCGGTGGAGCCGCGCCTCAACGCCTTCATCCGGCAACTGCCCGCCGAGGCCATGGCCCAGGCGCGCGCAGCCGAGGCCGAGATCGCCACCCACGGCCCGCGCAGCCCGCTGCACGGCATTCCCGTCGGGCTGAAGGACATCATCGACCTGGCGGGCCACCCCACCACCTGCCACAGCAAGCAGCGGCTGGACCACGTGGCGGCCGAGGACGCCGTGGTCACCGCCCGGCTGCGCGCGCAGGGCGCGATCTTCCCCGGCAAGCTGAGTACGCATGAATTCGCCATCGGCGGCCCCTGCTTCGACCTGCCCTTCCCGCCCGCGCGCAACCCGTGGAACCCGGCACACCACCCCGGCGGCTCCTCCTCCGGCTCCGGCGCCGCGGTCGGCGCGCGGATGCTGCCGGCGGCCTTGGGAACGGATACCGGCGGCTCCATCCGCCACCCCGCCAGCCATTGCGGCATCGTCGGCATGAAGGCCACCTACGGCCTGGTCTCCCGCCGCGGCGTCTTTCCGCTGGCCTTCACGCTGGACCATGTCGGGCCGATGACCCGCACGGTGCGCGACAACGCCATGCTGCTGAACGCCATCGCCGGCCACGACGCCCTGGACCCCGGCAGCGCCGCCACCCCCACCGAGGACTATACCCGCGACCTCAACCGCGGCCTGCGCGGCCTGCGCATCGGCTTCGTCCGCCACTTCCACGAGACCGACAGCGTCGCGTCGCCGGCCGTGATCGCCGCGCTGGACGCCGCGGCGACACTGCTGGCGGCCGAGGGCGCCGAGCTGCGGGACGTGACCCTGCCGAAGCTGGAGCAATTCGGCAGCGTCAACCGCATCATCCTGTGCAGCGAGGCCGCGGCGATCCACGAGCATTGGCTGCGCGACGCCCCCGGCGACTACGCCGCGCTGACCCGCCGCCGCCTGCTGCCGGGCATGTTCATCAGCGGCCCCGACTACGTGCAGGCGCAGCGCCAGCGCCGCGCCCTGGTCGCCGCCATCGACGCCGCCTTCCAGGACGTGGACCTGCTGCTCTGCGCCTCCTCGATGGAGGAGGCCTGCGAGATCGACGACCCCGAGGCGGTGGAGCGCACCTATCCGCGCCAGGCGCGCACGCCGTTCAATGTCTCCGGCCACCCCGCCGTCTCGGTGATGTGCGGCACCAGCAACGGCCTGCCGCTGGGCATGCAGCTGGTCGGCCGCCCCTTCGCGGAGGCCACGGTGTACCGCGCCGCGGCCGCCTATGAACGCGCGGCGCCCTGGGCCGCCATGGCGCCGGCGCTGTGAGGCCGCTTCCCTCCCGCCGCGCCCTGGGCGCGCTCCTGCTCGCCGCCCCTGCGCTGGCCCGGGCACAGGAGACCTTCCCCACGCGCCCGCTGCGCCTGGTGCTGGGCTTCCCGCCCGGCACCGCCGCGGACCTCACCGCGCGGCTCTCGGCGCCGTTGCTCAGCGAGCAGCTCGGCCAGCCCATCGTCATCGAGAACCGCCCCGGCGCCGGCAGCGGCATCGCCGCCGAGGCGGTGATGCGCGCGGCGCCGGACGGCTACACCCTGCTGCTGGCCAGCGCCGCCAACGTCATCGGCCAGCTGATGCAGCCGGGCGCGACCTACGACATGAAGCGCGACTTCGCGCCGATCGCCACGCTGACCAACCTGCCGAACATCCTGGTGGTGCATCCCTCGCTGGGCGTGCATAGCGTGCGGGAGCTGATTGCCTACGCCCGCGCACGGCCGGACCAGGTGTTCTATGGGTCGTCGGGCATCGCCACCGCGCCGCATCTCTCGGGCGAGCTGTTCAACCAGATGGCCGGCGTGCGGCTGGTCCACGTGCCCTATGCCGGCAGCGGCCAGGCCATGACGGACCTGCTGGAAGGCCGGGTGCAGGTGATGTTCTCGCCCGCCCCCACCGCGCGCCCGCATATCGAGAGCGGCCGGCTTGTCGCGCTCGCCACCAGCGGGGCGGAACGCACGCCCCTGGCGCCGGGCCTGCCGACGGTGGCCGAAAGCGGCCTGCCGGGCTTCGATACCTCGATCTGGTTCGGCCTGATGGCGCCCGCCGCCACGCCGGCACCGGTGCTGCAGCGGCTGGCCGAGGCGGCGGCGGCGGTGACCGCCGCGCCGGCGGTGCAGGCGCGCTTCCGCGAACAAGGCATGGACCCGCGGGCCTTGGGGCCGGCGGGGTTCGCCGCCCTGGTCGCATCCGAACTGACCAAATGGGCCGCGGTCGTTGCCGCGGCAGGAGCAAAATGATGGCCAAACTACGCCTCGGCGAATGCCGCCGCTTCTTCCGCGCCGTGATCGAGAAAGCCGAGGAGATGAAGGTCCCGGTCTCGGTCGCCATCGTCGGCCCGGAAGGCCACCTGATCGCGCTGGAACGCATGGACGAGGCCGGCTGGATCACGCCGGAGACCGCCGCCGCCAAGGCCTTCACCATGGCCGCCTTCCGCAGCATGTCGCCGCGCTTCTCGGACGGCCTGGTCACCCAGCACTGGCTGCGCGAACGCAATCCGCAACTTGCGGTCAACGCCGCGGTGTTCACCGGCGGCAAGATCTTCATCAGCGGCGGCGCCGCGCCGATCTTCCGCGGCCAGGAGATGATCGGCGCCTACGGCATCTCCGGCGGCACCTCGGACCAGGACGAGGTGATGGGGCAATACGCGCGCGAGAAGATGAAATGGCTGCACGCCCCGGCGGTGGACGACACGCCGGCCGAGGTGAAGGCCCACATCAACGAGATCTATGAGAAGATCGGCATGGACGCGAAGAAGAAGCTGTAGCGCCGGGGCCGGGCTGGCCCCGGCCTTGCCTTCGGCCCCTGGCCATGGGCAGCAGACCCGGCCCGTCGTCCCGTGCCTCCACCGGCGCGGCGGCGGCCGTCACGAAGCCACCGTATCCGCCATTCGCGCGCCCCGGGCGCCCATCGGCCGGTCGCCGGGCACGGTGGTGTCGCGCGCCGTCTGGTGTTCCAGCTCGGCGTCCAGCTCCGCCCCCACCAGCATCACCGCCGAGGACAGCCAGATCCAGGTCATGAAGCCGATCACCGCGCCGAGCGACCCGTAGGTGGCGTTGTAGTTGCCGAACTGCGCCACGTAGAAGCTGAACGCGCCGGACACCGCGACCCAAAGCACGGAGGCCATGGCCCCGCCCCAGGTCACCCAGCGCCACTTCGCCTGCCGCCGGTTGGGGCCGAAGCGGTACACGCAGGCCAGGAACACCGTCATGGTCAGCAGCAGCAGCGGCCAGCGCGCCAGCCGCAGCAGCAGGTCGGCCTCGGCGCCGATGCCGACGACGGCCAGCGCCACCGGCAGCGCCACCACCGCGGCAATGGCCAGCAGCACGAAGACCAGCGAGGCGAAGGTGAAGCCCAGCGTCTCCGCCGTCAGCCGCAGGAAGCCGCGCGTCTCCTTCTCCTCGAACACCACGTTCAGCGCGTCGAACAACGCCTTGATCGCCTGGTTGGCCGACCACAGCGAGGTCGCCAGGCTCAGCGCCAGGCTGAAGCCCAGCGTGCCCGGCCCTTTCTCGGCGATGCGCTGCACCTGATCCTTCAGCACGTCCATGCCGCCGCCGGGCACCAGCCCCTCCAGGATCGAGAAGTGCCGCCAGATCGTCGCCGGGTCGGCGAACAGCCCGTAGAGGGAAACCAGCGCGGCAATGGCCGGGAACAGCGCCAGCAGGGTGAAGAAGGTTACCCCGGCCGCCTCGGTCAGCAGCCGGTCCTCGCTGGCCTGTTGCACGGTGCGCTTCAGCACCTGCCACCAGCCGCGCGCGGGAATCTCGGCAGGCGTCGCCGCCTCCCGCCCCACCCCGGCGCGGGACCGCCGGCCCGGCCGCAGCGGCACCGGGGTCAGGTCCGGCCCGCCGCGCCGGAAGGCCGCGGCCAGCAGGCCGGCGGCGCCGATGGCGGCAACAAGGGCAGGGCTTGGCTTTTCGGGCATGCGCAGGTCTCCACCACGGCAACGCCGGAAGCGACGCTCAGGTTTTCGCCAATAACGCCTGCACCGCGCGCTGCCACGCCTCCCAGGCCGCATCCGCCGCCGCGCCGGCCCGCTCGGCCTCCAGGCTGGCGCGGTTCAGCGCCTGGCGCGCCTGGTCCTTCGCCGTGCCGGTCCGGTCATCCGCGGCGGCCCGCGCCCGGCCCAGCGCCGCATCGGCCACCGTGTACTGCCTGATGGCGGTCCGCGCCGCCTCCAGCAGCGTGCGCGCCTGCTGCATGGCCGGCAGCAGCGCCGCCAGCTTGTCGCGCCCCGCCGCCTCCGCCGGCAGCCGCTCCAGGATGGTGCTGAGCGTCTCCAGCGTGCCCGGCCCGCCCGGCAGCCGGCGCAGGCTCTGCTCCACGTTCAGCTCGCGCCAGCGCAGCAGCTGCGGGTCGCCCAGGCCGGTATCCCACAGCGCCAGCTCGGTTTCGCCCTGGCGTTCCCAGGTGAAGCGCAGCGTGGTGGCGCTGCCATCCAGCATCGTCTCGTTGCGCAGGCCGAAATCGCCCTCGCTGGCCACGGCGAAGCGCGGCTCCATCCCGCTGCGCCGCGGCAGGTCCACCACCATCCGGCCCTTGGCGCCATGCGGGTCCACCGCCAGCGCGCTCTCGATCCGCCGCAGCGTGCCCACCACCACCACCCCCGGGCGCAGCCGCACGCTGGTCGGCACCTCCGAATTGCCGCCGGCGCTGCTCAGCACCACGTCGCGGTCGCGGGCGAAGGCGAGGATGCGCGCCTCGCCCGGCGCCACCGCGCGCAGCTCGGCATCGCCGAGGTAGGCGCCGGCCTCGGCCCCGCCGGAGCCATAGACGGTGGCCAGCCCATCCGGCAGCACGGCGGTGCCGGCGTTGCGCAGCCGCACCGCGTTCAGCGGGTTGCGCGCGCCCAGGTCCTGCACCCACCAGACCCGCTCGGCCGGCAATGGCGCGTCGAGGAACGGCACGTTGGCGGTCTCCCCGGTGCGGATGCTGACCGGCGCCGGCAGGGTGAAGGCCACCCGCCCGGCCGAGCTGGCCGCCGTTGCCGCCGGCACCGCCGCGATCTCCTGCTGGAACCGCTCGGCGCCGCCCAGCGGGGTGCCGCCGGGCATCGCCCGCTGCAGCATCGGCGCCGGTGCCGGC
>CAIMOR010000421.1 GCA_903843125.1 uncultured Rhodospirillales bacterium | reverse complement strand
CTGGACAAGGCGACCTGGACCGACCACGACAGCCTGGAGGCGGAGCACGCCGCCTTCCTCGCGAGCATCACCGAAGGCGCGGCGGTGGAAGCCGACGCCGCGGTGGGGCTGCGGGCGCTGGATGCCTGCCTGCGGGTGGAGGCGGCCTGCGGGTAGCGCCGCGGGACGGCGCCGCCCTCTCGCCAGGGGCTGAGCGACCCCTGGAGCGGCGTGGGTCTACTCCACCCTGATCCCGGTTACCCGCTGCAGCTCCCGCCACTTGGCGATATCGGCGGCGATGCGGGCGGTGAAGGCGGCGGGGGTGGTCGCTTCCACGTCCAGGCCGTTGTCGTTCATCAGCCGGGTGACCTCGGGCGTGCGCAGGGCGTCGCCGAACTCCTGAAAATAGCGCTGCACCAGCCAGTCCGGCGCCCCGGCGGGCAGCAGGATACCGTACCAGCTGTTGACCTCGTAGCCCGGGAAGGTGTCGGCCAGCGGCGGCAGCTCCGGCAGCGCGACGTTGCGCTTCAGCGTGGAGACCGCCAGCGGGCGCAGCCGGCCGGCGCGGATGTGCTGTACCACGGCACCGGCATTGAAGAAGGCGAAGTCGATGCGCTCGGCCAGCAGGTCGATGATCGGTGCGGCGGCGCCGGTATAGGGCACGTGCAGCATGCGGGTGCCGATGGCGCGGGCCAGCATCTCCCCGGCCAGGTGCGTGGTGCTGGCCGGGCCGACCGAGCCGTAGCTGAGCGGCTGGGCGGAGGACGTTGCGAGGGCGACGAACTCGGCGATGTTCCGTGCCGCCAGGCCGAGCCGGCAGACCATGACCAGCGGCGAGCTGACCAGCTGGGTGACCGGCGCGAAATCCTTCACCGGGTCGAAGCCGACATTGGCCTGGAACACCGGGCCGATGGTGTTGGGGCCGGCATGGCCGAACAGCACGGTGTAGCCATCCGGCGCCGCGCGGGCGACCAGGGCGGTGGCGATGGTGCCGTTGGCGCCAGCGCGGTTCTCCATCACCACCGGCTTGCCCAGCGTTTCCGTCAGGTGCTGGGCGAGCGGGCGGGCGACCAGGTCGGCCGGGCCGCCGGGGGTCCAGGGGTTGATGAAGCGGATGGGCCGGTCCGGCCAGCCCGGCGGGACCTGGCCCTGCGCCAGGGCCGGCGTGGCGAGGACGGTGGCGAGCAGCGCGCGGCGTTTCATGCGAGGAGTTCCCGGGCGATCAGCATGCGTTGGATTTCGGAGGCGCCTTCGCCGACGCGGTAGTGGCGGATGTCGCGGTAGAAGCGCTCCACCGGCAACCCGCCGCGCACCAGGCCGGCGCCGCCATGGATTTGCACCGCGCGGTCGGCCACGCGGCCGACCATCTCGCTGCACATCAGTTTTACTTGTGCCGTCGCCTGGCCGAGTTCGGCGCCGGCGGCGTGCTGGCGCAGGACTTCGTACATGAAGGCGCGGCAGGCGTTCAGCTCCACCGCGCTGTCGGCCAGCATCCACTGGATCGCCTGGCGTTCGCTGAGCGGCTGGCCGAAGGTGGTGCGGTTCTTGGCGTGCTCGATGCTCATTTCCAGCAGGCGGTCGGCGGCGCCGATGCAGGCGGCCGAGACGCCCATGCGGCCATGCGTGAGGGACCCCATGGCGGCGGCGAAACCGCGGCCGACCTCCCCCAGCACGGCGTCGTCGGCCAGGAAGCAGTCGGTGAAGGTGAGTTCCGCGAGCTCGATCGCCTCGCTGCCGATGGTGGTGTCGACGCGGGTGACCTCGAAGCCCGGCGTGCCCGCCTCAAGCAGGAAGGCGGTGATGCCGCCGCGGGCGCGCTTCTCGGGGTCGGTCACCGCCATCAGCATGATGACATCGGCCTTGTTGGCACCGCTGATCCAGTGCTTGCGGCCGTTCAGCAGCCAGCCGCCGGGGGCCTTGGTGGCGCGGGTCTTCATGGCGGCGGCGTCGCTGCCGGCATCGGGTTCGGTCAGGCCGAAGCTGGCGCGGAGCCGGCCGCTGGCCAGGCCGGGCAGCCAGCGTTCGCGCTGCGCTTCGGTGCCCAGCTTCAGGATGGCGCTGGGGCAGAGGCCGGAGGTGTAGTCCAGGATCAGGGTGAAGACACGGTGGCTGCGGCCCAGCTCCTCCTGCGCGATGCAGTAGGTCGGCAGGTCGGCGTCCATGCCGCCGTATTGCGCCGGCATCAGCATGCCGAGCAGGCCCTGTTCGCGCATCAGGTTCCAGGCGGCGTCGGGCACCTGGCCGGTGCGGTCGATCTCGGCGGCAACCGGGTGCAGCCTGGCGGTGACGAAGCCGCGGAGCTGCTGGCGCAGCTCGGCCAGTGTGTCGTTGATCTCAAGGCGCATGCCGTTTCTCCCGAGGGGGCATGGTGGCGCGGAAGTGGCGGGAAGGCTAGCCGGTTGCCTCCGGCGCGGGGCGGTTGCACCTTGGCGGCAACCAGCCGAGGACACGACCATGGGCACCTATGTCAGCGACAGCCGCTTGTTCCGCGACCAGTTCAGCACGCCGCGGATGCGCGAGATCTTCTCGGACGAGAATTGCGTGCAGAAGTGGCTGGACGTGGAGGCGGCGCTGGCCAAGGTGCAGGCGCGGCTGGGGGTGATCCCGGCCGAGGCGGCCGCCCAGATCGTTGCCACGTGCAAGGTGGGGCTGCTGGACCTGGACGCGATGAAGCTGGAGATGGACCGCACCAGCCACCCTATCGTCCCGCTGCTGCGCGAGATGAAGAAGGCCTGCCCCGGCGAGGCGATGGAGTGGGTGCACTACGGCGCCACCACGCAGGACATCATGGACACCGGCGTGGTGCTGCAGGTGAAGGAAGCGCTGGACGAGATCGATGCCGCGATGCGCGCGCTGCTGAAGGCGGCGAGCGACCTGGCGGTGCAGCATCGCGGCACCGTGATGGCCGGGCGCAGCCATGGGCAGCAGGCGCTGCCGATCACCTTCGGCTTCAAGGCGGCGGGCTGGGCGGCGGAGATTGCCCGCAACATGGACCGCCTGGCGCAGCTGCGGGAGCGGGTGCTGGTGGGCAGCTTCGCGGGCGCCATCGGCACGCTGGCGGCGCTGGGGGAGCAGGGCGATGCGGTGCAGCGCGGGCTGTTCGCGGAGCTGGGCCTGGCGGAGACGCTGATCACCTGGCACACCGCGCGCGACGGCATGGCGGAGCTGGCCTGCACGCTTGCGATCTGCGCCGCGACGGTCGGGCGGATTGCGCATGAGATCTACGAGCTGCAGAAGACCGAGTTCTCCGAGCTGGAGGAGCCGTTCTCGCCGGGCAAGGTGGGCAGCAGCACCATGCCGCACAAGCGCAACCCGCCGGCGTGCGAGGGCATCATCGCGCTGGCCCGCGCGGTGCGCGCCATTGTGCCGCAGGCGGTGGAATGCGTGATGGCCGACCATGAGCGCGATAAGGTGGTGCTGCAGAGCGAGCGCGAGTTCACCAGCCGGCTGATGTGCATGACGCATGCCGCCGTGGTGAAGGGAGCCGCCGTGCTGCGCGGGCTGACGGTGCGGGCCGACATGATGGAGCGCAACCTGGGCCTGCTGAACGGGCTGCTGATGAGCGAGCCGGTGATGTTCGCGCTCGGCAAAAAGTTCGGCAAGCAGGAGGCGCATGAGATGGTCTACGAGATCTGCATGCACGCCTTCGAGAGCGGCCAGCCCTTGCGCGACGCGCTGCTGGCGAACAACACGGTGGCGGCGGCGCTGACACCCGCGGAAATCGACGCGATGCTGGACCCGCACAGCTATGTCGGCATGGCCGAGGTGTTCGTGGACCGCGTGGTGGCCGGGGTGGCGGGCAAGCTGTGACCCTGCTTGCCGAGCGCGACGGCGCCGTCACCACGCTGCGGCTGAACAACCCGGCGCGGGGCAATGCGCTCTCGCCGGCGCTGGTGGAGGCGCTTGCGGCGGCGCTGGAGGCTGCGACGCGCGACGGCACCAGGCTGGTGGTGCTGCGCGGCGAGGGGCGGCATTTCTGCACCGGGTTCGACCTTTCCGACCTGGCGGAGCTGAGCGACGGCGACCTGCTGCTGCGCGTGGTGCGGATTGAGCTGCTGTTGCAGCAACTGCACGCCATGCCGATCGCGACGCTGGCGGTGGGCAGCGGGCGCACCTTCGGCGCGGGGGCGGATCTGTTCGCGGCCTGCGACCATCGGCTGGCGCTGGAGGGGGCGAGCTTTTCCTTCCCCGGGCCGGCCTTCGGCCTGGCGTTGGGCACGGCGCGGCTGGCGGCGCGCATCGGTGGCACGGCGGCGCGACGCCTGCTGCTGGCGGGGCGCGAGGTGAAGGCGGCGGAGGCGTTGGCGCTGGGCCTGGCGACGCAGGTGATGGCCGACCCGGCGGCGGCCATCGGCGAGGCGGCGGTGGCGGCGGCGCGGCTGGAGGCGCCGACCGTGGCGCTGCTGCACGAACGCACCCGCGGCGCCGATGACGCGGCGGACCTGGCGGCGCTGGTGCGCTCCGCCGCGCGGCCGGGGTTGCGGGCGCGGATCGAGGCGTATCGCGCGGCGATGCAGCGATGATCGCGCGCCGCGCCCTGCCGCTGCTGGCGTTGCCCTTCGTGGCGCGCGCAGCGAGCTGGCCGGAGCATCCGGTGCGCTTCGTGGTGCCGTTCAGCGCGGGCGGCGGCACGGACCTGTTGGCGCGCGCGTTGGCGACGCCGCTCTCGCAGCTGCTGGGCCAGCCCTTCGTGGTGGAGAACCGCGCCGGGGCCGCGGGCAGCGTGGGCAGCGAGATGGTCAGCCGCGCGACCGATGGCCACACGATACTGATGGGCCATGTCGGCACCTTGGCGGTGAACCCCAGCCTGTATCGGCTGGGCTATGATCCCATCGGCGGGCTGGTGCCGGTCTCCGAGGTGGCCGTGGTGCCGAACCTGCTGGTGGTGAACCCGGAGAAGGTGCCGGCGCGCAGCATCGCCGAGCTGATCGCGCTGGCCACGGCGCGGCCGGGGATGCCGTATGGCTCTTCCGGCAATGGCAGCATCTCGCACACCGCGATGGCGGCGTTTGCCTATGCCGCGGGTATCGAGGTGACGCAGGTGCCGTATCGCGGCACCGGGCCATTGGTCAGCGACCTGCTTTCCGGCCAGGTGGAGATGACGTTCACCGGCATCACCACGCTGCTGCCGCATGTGCAGGGCGGCGGGCTGCGGGCGCTGGGCGTTTCCACCACGATGCGCGCGCCGCTGCTGCCGGAGGTGCCGACGATTGCCGAGACCCTGCCGGGCTTCGAGGTGGTGCAGTGGCAGGGCGTGGTGGCTTCGGCCGGCACGCCGGACGCCGTGGTGCTGCGGCTGAACGGCGCGATTGCCGAAGCGCTGCGCGCGCCGGAGGTGGAGCGGCGGCTGCGGGAGGAAGGCGCCATCGCGGCGCCTTCGACTCCGGCGGCCTTCGCGGCGCTGATCCGGACCGAGATGGATCGTTGGGCGCAGGTGGTGCGCGCGACGGGGCTGAAGGTGGAATAGGGAGCGAGACGATGGCGTTTCAGGTGAAGCCGCTGCACCCGCTGTTCGCGGCCGAGATCGGCGGGCTGGACCTGCGCGCGGCGCTGGATGCCGCCACGGTGGCGGCGCTGTGGCGGGAGATCGAGCGGCATGCGGTGCTGGTGTTTCCAGACCAGCAGCTGGACAACGCCGCGCAGGTGGCCTTCGCGCGGCTGTTCGGCGAGATCGAGCCGCCGAGCCAGAAGACGCGCCACAAGGAGGCACGGCATCGCATCGCGGAGCCGGAGATCAGCGACATCTCGAACCTGGATGCGGATGACCAGGTGGTGGCGCGCGACAGCCGGCGGCGGATGGATGGGCTGGGCAACCGGCTGTGGCACACCGATGCCTCCTTCAAGCGGGTGCCCGGCGCGCTTTCCATGCTGTATGCGCACCAGTGCCCAAGCAGCGGCGGCGATACCGAGTTCGCCGACCTGCGCGCCGCCTGGGATGCGCTGCCCGCCGGCCGCCGGGCGGAGTGCGAAGGGCTGGTGGCGGAACATTCCATCTGGCATTCGCGGGCGCAGATCGGCTTCACCGACTTCACCGAGGCCGACCGCGCCACCACGCCGCCGGTGCCGCAACGCCTGGTGCGCACGCTGCCGCACGGCAGGCGGACGCTGTATCTGGCGGAGCACGCCGCGCGGATCGAGGGCTGGCCGGTGCCGGAGGGGCGCATCTTCCTGCGTGAGTTGATCGAGTTCGCGACCAGGCGGGAGTTCGTCTACAGCCATGCCTGGAAGCCCGGGCAGCTGGTGGTGTGGGACAACCGCTGCACCATGCACCGGGCGACGCCATTCGATGCCGCCGAGCGGCGCGACATGCGGCGGGTGACCACGCGCGACGTTGCTTCCACGCTGGAACAAGCTGCTTGACGTAAGCGTCAACCTCGGGCGGGATGCGGGCAAACGAGGAGCCGTCGCATGTCCGAGAATGTCCGGGTTGACCTGGTGGAGGGCGTCTGCCGCATCACGCTCGACCGCGTGGCGAAGAAGAACGCGCTGACGCGGGACATGTACAAGGCCGTGGCCGATGCGCTGGAGAGCGCGGCGACGGATGACGCGGTGGGCTGCGTGCTGATCACCGGAACCGGCGGCGTCTTCTCGGCCGGCAACGACATCGGCGATTTCCAGAAGGCCAAGGACGAGCCGCAGCAGCAGCATTCCGACAGCGCGCGGATCTATGGCTGCCTGCCGACCTATCCGAAGCCCGTGGTGGCCGCGGTGGATGGGCTGGCGATCGGCATCGGCACCACGCTGCTGCTGCATTGCGACATCGTCTATTGCAGCACCGCCGCGCGGTTCCGCATGCCATTCGTGGACCTCGGCCTGGTGCCGGAACTCGGCGCTTCCATGCTGGTGCCGGCGCTGGCCGGGCGACACAAGGCGGCGGAGCTGATCCTGCTCGGCGACTTTTTTGACAGTGTGACGGCGGAGCAGATTGGGCTGGTCAACAAGGTGCTGCCGCCGGAGGAATTGGGCGACTACGCGCTCAGCGTCTGCAAGCGGCTGGCGGCCAAGCCGCGCACCGCCATGCGGCTGACCAAGGGCCTGCTGCGGCGTGGCGCGGAGGCGGTGCATGAGCAGATTGCCGCCGAGATGGTGCTGTTCCGCCAGCAACTGGTCTCCCCGGACGTGCAGGCCATCATGGCCGGCGTGCTGAAGCGCTGAGGAGAGCCGCGATGTCCCTGCTTGAGAAGCTGCGCGGGCGGCTTTCGCTGCCCGTCATCGGCTCGCCGCTGTTCATCATCTCGGTGCCCGACCTGGTGGTGGCGCAATGCACCAGCGGCGTCATCGGCTCCATGCCGTCCTTGAATGCGCGGCCGGCGGCGCAGTTCGACGAATGGCTGTGCGAGATCGAGGAGCGGCTGGCGGCGCATGACCGCGCGCATCCGGCAACGCCGAGCGCGCCCTACGCGATCAACCTGATCGTCCACCGCAGCAATGACCGGCTGGAGCAGGACCTGGCCGTGTGCGTGCAGCACAAGGTGCCGCTGATCATCACCTCCCTGGGGGCGCGGCCGGAAGTGAATGCGGCGATCCATTCCTATGGCGGCCACGTGATGCACGACGTGATCAGCCAGCGCTTCGCGCATTCCGCCATCGACAAGGGCGCGGATGGCTTGATCGTGGTGGCCGCCGGCGCCGGCGGGCATGCCGGGGCGCAGAGCCCCTTCGCGCTGATGCAGGAGACGCGGGCCTGGTTCGACGGGCCGATCGCGCTGAGCGGCGCCATGGCGCATGGGCGGAGCATTGCCGCGGCCGAGGTGCTGGGTGCCAATTTCGGCTATGTCGGCAGTGCCTTCATCGCCACGCCGGAAGCCCGCGCGCTGCCGGAGCAGAAGCAGATGATCGTGGACAGCAGCGCCAGCGACATCATCTACACCAACCTGATCACCGGGGTGCACGGCAACTACCTGAAGCCGAGCCTGACGCGGGCCGGGCTGGACGTGGACAACCTGCCGAGCAGCGACCCTTCCGCGATGAACTTCGGCAGCGGCGACAACAAGAAGAAGTGGAAGGACATCTGGGGCAGCGGCCAGGGCATCGGCATGGTGGATGCGGTGGTGCCGGCGGCCGAGCTGGTGGCGCGGCTGCGGCGAGAATACCACGCCGCGCGCGCCAACATGGCGGTGCCGAGCCCGCTGCTGAACCCGGCCTGGGGGTGACCGTTAGTTGAGGGGGTGGTCCACGCCTGCGGTGGATTCACCTTCGGCGCTCACGCGCTAGGCCCTGTGGACTCTAAGGATTCCCGGCTTGGCTGATGTGTGATTCAAGGCTGCCTTTGGGGAGGCGGCCTTGGGTGCATTGGATCGTCTGGTGTTGAGCGACGCGGCGTGGGAGCGGATGGCGCCGCTGATCATTGG
>CAIMOR010000420.1 GCA_903843125.1 uncultured Rhodospirillales bacterium | reverse complement strand
GCGTTCCCGCCTCAGCCAGCCACAGCCCCGCAACCCTGTCGGCGGGCAGCGGCAGTGACCAGCTGGTGATCAAGCTCAGCGAGGACGCCTACAACGGCGACGCCCAGTACACCGTGAAGGTGGACGGCGTGCAGGTGGGCGGCACCTTCACCGCTTCCGCCCTGCATGGCAGCGGCGATGATACGCTGACCCTCTCGGGCAACTGGGGCACTGCGGCGCATACCGTCACGGTGAACTTCCTGAACGACGCTTACGGCGGCACCGCCGCAACCGACCGCAACCTCTATGTCGATGGCGTCAGCTACGACGGCACGGCGCAGTCCGGTGGCAGTGCCAGCCTGCTGTCGGCCGGCCCGGTCAACATCGGCGTCGCCGCCAGCGGCAGCAGCCCGAGCAGCACGCTGCCCACGCCGTCGAATGGCGGCATCACCGTGCTGGGCACTGCCAGCCTCACCCAGCTGCACGGCACCGCCGGCAATGATGTGCTGGTGGCCGGCCCGGGCAATGACGGCATGACCGGCGGCGCCGGCGCCGACAGCTTCGTCCTGCCGCCGGGCAGTGGCCATGTCTGGATCAACGACTTCACCGCCGGCACCGATCACCTGGTCCTGCAGGGGGTCGACAAGTCCACCTTCAGCTCGAACCTCACCACCTTTTCCGGCTCGGGCGGCCTCGACATCCACTTCGGCACCTCGGGCGACGAGGTCTTCCTCTCCGGGGTCTGGAAGCTCGGCGCCAGCGACGTCGTCTTCGCCTGAGCCCTGCCGGCGCGGCAGCAAAAGGCAGCCGCGCCGGTCTCGTCCGGGTATGATCTCCCGGCTCCCTGGTGCACCGAGTCGGCGCCACGGGGGCGAGGGGAAGACACCGAATGCGTGACGATGCGGGCGGCAACGGCCCTGGCGGCTACCAGGGCCAGCGCGCCGTGGTGCTGGACACCGAGACCACCGGCCTGGACCCGCTGACCGGCGACCGGGTGATCGAGGTGGCGGCGGTCGAGCTGATCAACCTGATGCCGACCGGGCGCGAGGTGCGTTGGTTGATCGACCCCGAGCGCGACATTCCCGCCGACAGCAGCCGCATCCATGGCTTCACCAACGCAGATGTGGTCGGCGCGCCGAAATTCGCCGATATCGCCGGGGCCATGCTGGACTTCCTCGGCGATGCCGAGATCGTCGCGCACAACGCGCCCTTCGACTTCGGCTTCCTGGATGCCGAGCTGTTCCGCTGCGGCCGCCCGCCGCTGCCGCGCAGCCGGATGGTGGACAGCCTGATGCTGGCGAAGAAGCGCTTCCCCGGCATGCCGAACAGCCTGGACGCGCTGTGCCGCCGTTTCGACATCGACCTCAGCCAGCGCACCACGCACAATGCGTTGCTGGACGTGAAGCTGCTGGCGCAGGTCTATCTGGAGCTGATGGGCGGCCGGCAGACCGGCCTGGCGCTGACCGCAACCGCCGGCGCGGCGCCGATTGCGGAGATCGTCGGCCTGCAGGGCGCGCGGACGGTGCGGCTGGTGGAGGTCAGCGCCGCCGAGGATGCGGCGCACGCCGCCTTCCTGCAGAAGCTCAAGGAGCCGCTTTGGCTGCAACCGCCCTTCGTCGAGGCGGCAGGCTAGCCGGGATCATTCGAGGCGACGCGGCGCGGTTGGGCTGGATCGCCGGTCCGGTTCGTCAGCGGGCCAACTCTCGCGTCAGCCCGTCCAGCCCTTCCAGCGTCAACGGGAACATGCGGGCCTCCATGATCTCGCTGAGCATGCCGGTGGAGACGCTGTAGCGCCATTGGTCCTGCGGCACCGGGTTGAGCCAGGCGGTGCGGCGGAAATGCCGCGTCAGCCGCTGCAGCCAGACTTTTCCACTTTCTTCGTTCCAGTGTTCGACACTGCCGCCGGGGTTGACGATCTCGTACGGGGCCATGGCGCCGTCGCCGACGATGATGACCTTGTAGTCCGGCCCGTAAGTGCGCAGCAGGTCCCAGGTGGTGGTCTCGGTGTCCTTGCGGCGGCGGTTGTTCTTCCACAGCTTCTCGTAGATGCAGTTGTGGAAGTAGTAGTGCTCCAGGTGCTTGAACTCGGTGCGGATGGCGCTGAACAGCTCCTCGCAGGCGCGCACGTGGTCGTCCATGCTGCCGCCGATATCCAGCAGCAGCAGCACCTTCACCGCGTTGTGGCGCTCCGGCACCAGCTTCAGGTCCAGGCTGCCGGCATTGTTGGCGGTGGCCTTGATGGTGCCGTTGATATCCAGCTCGGTCGCTGCGCCCTGGCGCGCGAAGCGACGGAGACGGCGCAGCGCCAACTTCATGGTGCGGGTGCCGAGCTCGACATCGCCGTCCAGGTCGCGGAACTCGCGCTTGTCCCAGACCTTCACCGCCGTGCGGTTGCGCGACTTGTCCTGGCCGATCCGCACGCCCTCGGGATTGAAGCCATGCGCGCCGAAGGGGCTGGTGCCGGCGGTGCCGATCCACTTGCTGCCGCCCTGGTGGCGGCCCTTCTGCTCCGCCAGGCGTTGGCGCAGCATCTCCATCAGCTTGTCGAAGCCGCCGGCGGCCTCGATCAGCTTCTTCTCCTCCTCGGTCAGCGTCTTTTCCGCCAGCTTGCGCAGCCATTCCTCCGGCAGCTGCTGCATCAGCTCCTCGTCGTCGCCCTCGGGCCGCTCCAGGCCCTTGAACACCTCGGCGAAGACGCGGTCGAAGCGGTCCAGGTGGCGCTCATCCTTCACCAGCGTGGCGCGGGACAGGTAGTAGAAGTCGTCCACGCTGTAGTCGCACACCCCGGACTTCATGGCGTTCAGCAGCGCCAGGTGCTCGGTGATGGAGGTCGGCAAGCCCGCCGCCCGCAACGCCAGGATGAAGGTGGCGAACATGGCGTCAGCGCGGCGGCTGGCGGCGGGAGAGAAAGGCCAGGCGCTCGAACAGATGCACGTCCTGCTCGTTCTTCAGCAGCGCGCCGTGCAGCGGCGGCAGCACCACCTTGCTGTCCGCGCTGCGCAGCACCTCGGGCGGCAGGTCCTCGATCATCAGCAGCTTCAGCCAGTCCAGCAGCTCGGAGGTCGCCGGCTTCTTCTTCAGCTCGTTGACGCCGCGGATCTGGAAGAAGACGTTCAGCGCCTCGCGCGCCAGCTCCTGCTTCACGTCGGGGAAGTGGGACTGGACGATCTGCTCCATCGTCTCCCGGTCCGGGAAGCGGATGTAGTGGAAGAAGCAGCGGCGCAGGAAGGCGTCCGGCAGCTCCTTCTCATTGTTCGACGTTATGATGACGATCGGGCGCTGCTTCGCCACCACCGTCTTCCGCGTCTCGTAGACGTAGAACTGCATGCGGTCGAGTTCGAGCAGCAGGTCGTTGGGGAACTCGATGTCGGCCTTGTCGATCTCGTCGATCAGCAGCACGCATTGCTGTTCGGCCTCAAAGGCCTCCCACAGCTTGCCGCGGACGATGTAGTTGCCGATGTCGTGGACCCGCTCATCGCCCAGCTGGCCGTCGCGCAGACGGGAGACGGCGTCGTATTCGTACAGCCCCTGCTGCGCCTTGGTGGTGGACTTGATGTGCCATTCGATCAGCGGCATGCCCAGCGCGCGCGATACCTCGTGCGCCAGCACGGTCTTGCCGGTGCCGGGCTCGCCCTTCACCAGCAGCGGGCGTTGCAGGGCGACGGCGGCGTTGACCGCCACCTCCAGGTCGCGGGTGGCGATGTAGCTGCTGGTGCTCTTGAAGGCCAAGCGTCTAACTCCCTCGGGCCTCAGCCCAATGCCACCGGCGCTACGCCGAACAGCTTCTGATGGAAATGCAGGACAGCGGCCCAGAGTAGCAGCCCCAGCAGCGGCGCCAACCAGCCTATCTCGCGGAGCGACAGCCGGTTTCGCCCGGCCAGGATGGCGCCGAAGGGCAGCACGGAGGTCCGCTCGGCCAGCCTGCGCCAGCCGGCGGGGTCGCGCACCGCCAGCTTGGCGTCGATGCTCGGCATGCCCAGTGCGGCGGTCAGCAGGAAGGCGCCGAAGAAGGCGGTGCTGGCGCTGTCGCCATTGCCGGCGATATGGATCAGCGCCCAGAGACAGACCCCCGACATCATCGGGTGGCGGGTGATCCGCTGGATACCGCGCGGCTCGGCGTTGGCCAGCAGCTTCTGGCCGACGGCGGTGGGATTTGGCTGGGTATAGGCCGCCACGACCAGGATGAAGGCCGGCAGCATCAACGCCACCAGGCACCAGCGCAGCGCGTTGGGCGCGTACCACCAGGGCGTGGTTCCGGCGGCGGCATAGGCCTGCACCAGCCAGATTATGCTGGCCACCGAGAGCAGTGAAAACCCGATCATGAAGCCACGCTGGCCCAGCGCGCGCACCGCGACGCCGCGCAGGCTGGTACCGGCCAAGCCCACGTGGATGCCGACCCAGACCAGTGCCGCGATGAGAAGTTCCGCCATGCTTGCCCCCGATGCCGCGGCCCAGCATGGCGCGGTGCGGCTAGGGCCGCCAAGCCCGATGATAGGGATGACCGGCGCGTATGGCCTGCGCCCGATAAAGCTGTTCCGCCAGCAGGCCACGCACCAGGAAATGCGGCCAGGTCAGCGGCCCCAGCGAAAGCCGCTGGGTGGCGCGCTCCAGCACCGTGGGGTCGAGCCCCTCGGCGCCGCCGATCACGAAGGCCAGTGGCCGGCCGCTTTCCTCCCAGCGGGTCACCAGCGCGGCCAGCGTCTCGCTGGTCGGCGCCAGGCCGCCCAGGTCCATCGCCACCAACAGGGCGTTGTCCGGCAGCGCGGCCAGCAGCGCGGCACCCTCTCGGCGGCGCACCTCGGCAGCGCTGCCGCGGGCTTCCGGCACTTCCGTCACCGCCAGCGGCGGGCGTAGGCGGGCATTGTAGAGCGCGAAGAGGTCCGCCTCCGGCCCCGGCTTCAGCCGCCCGACCACCAGCAGCCGCTTCGGCCCCACCTCAGCCTTCGGTGCCGGCCGGGCTGCCCGGGCCCCACATGCGCTCCAACGCGTAGATCTCCCGCGCCTCGGGCTTGAACAGGTGGACAATCAGATCGCCGCAGTCGATCAGCACCCAGTCCGGGCTGGCCTGGATGTTGTCCCGCCGCAGCTTGAGCCCAACCTTCAGCAGGGCGTCTTCCAGATGCGTCGCCATTGCCTGGATCTGGCGTTCCACCTGGCCGGTGGCAATGATCAGCCGGTCGGCGAAGCTGGCGCGGCCGGTCACATCCAGCACCACCAGGTTCTCGGCGCCGTCGTCGTCCAGGCTCTTGCGGGCGGCCTCGACCAGTTGTTCCAGCCGGTCCGGCGTGACCTTCTCCCGCTGTTTTGCGGCGCGCTTCGGCTTGGCCTTGGGGCCTTCGACGAAGTCCTCCTTGGTGACCGGCTTCGGCTTCGCGGCGGCCTTGGCTTTGGGAGCCGCCTTCTCGGCAGGCTTGGGGGCAGCCTTTGCCGAGGGCTTGGCCGCCGCTTTCGGCACGGGCTTCGGGGCCACCTTCGCAGCAGCTTCGGCCGCGGACTTCGCCGTTGCCTTCGCCGCCGGCTTGGCCGACGCTTTCGGCGCTTGCGCCACAGCGGCCTTGGTGGCCGCCTTTGGCGCGGGTTTCGCCGCCGGGGCCGCGGCCTTGGCGCGGGCCTTCACCACCGGCTTCGCCGCGGCTTCAATCGTCGCCGTCGGCGCCGGCTTGGCCGCCGCCACCGCCGATTTCGGCCTGGTCGCCGGCTTCGCTGCCGCCTTCGGCTCCGGCGTGGCGGCCGGCTTGGCCTTCGAGGCGGCTGCCTTCGCCGGCGCGCGCTTCGCTTTGGGTTCCTCCGCTGCCACCGCTGCCTTGCCGGCGCTGGCCCGCTTCGAAACGGGCTTGGCAGCACCGGCAGTGGTGCGGCGCTTGGGTTCGGTGGCCTCAGTCGGGGCCTTGGGTGTGCGCGCTATGGCTGCCTCCTGGGCATGCTGGCCTGCCGCTCCAACGCCGCGCGGATCGCGGTGGCGGAGGCAGGATGCTCCCGCGCCGGAATCAGGCACCAGCGCGCATGTGGCATGTCTGGCCCAGCCAATAGCGCCGCTGGGCGCCGCCGCCAAGCAGCCAGACGATGCATGGCCTGGCCGGCCAGGGCGCGGCGGGTTTCGCCGGGGCGTGGCAGCACCGCCAGCGGGGTCTGCCGCACCAGCTGGCGCCAGCGTTTCCAGCGCGGCAACTGCGTCGGGATGTCGGCGCCCACCAGCAGCACGAAGCGCGCCAGCGGGAAGCGGCGGCGCAGCCGCGCCAGCGTTTCCACGGTAAAGCGCGTGCCCAACCGGGCCTCGACATCGGTCGCCAGCACGCGGCCGCCAGCGATGTGCCTGGCGCTGGCCAGCCGCTGCGCCAGCGGCGCCATGCCACGCGCCGGCTTCAGCGGATTGCCGGGCGAGACCAGCAGCCAGACCTCGTCCAGCCGCAACGCCCGGAGCGCGTGGTCCGCCACGTGCCGATGCCCGGCATGGGCCGGGTTGAAACTGCCGCCCAGCAAGCCGACCCGCCGCCGCCGCCGGTCGCCCCACGGCCCCGGCTGGGCGGCGGCGCTGGTCGGGGCACGGGGCGGCAGGGGGCTCAGGCCGATGGCCTCAGCGGAAGCGCACGGAGACGCTGATCGGCTGCGCCGCCAGCCCCTCGTAGCGCTGCTCGTAGCGATGCCCCGCCACCGCCGGCACCGAGGGTGCGAAGCCACCGAGCGAGACGATGTCGCCGGGGTTAAGCCGCTTGCCCTGGCGCGCCAAGTCCGCCACCAGCCAGGACAGCGCATTCAGCGGGTGGCCGAGCAGCGTGGCCCCGGTCTCGCGGGCGATCTGCTTGTCGTCGTCGTGAAAGGTTACCACCATGGTGCCGAGGCGGGCGGCGAACGCCGGGGTTGCCTGCACCGGGATGGGCCGGCCCACCACGCCGAGCCGTGACGAGACGTTGACCGAGACCAGCGCGATGCCGTCGGGCACCCGGGCAATGCCGGCCCGTGGCAGCTCGATGAAGGGAATGACCTGGTCCAGGTGGCGCAGCAGCTCGACATGGTCGGTGCCGGCGCGGTTGATGCCAGCATCACGCACCCGAACCAGCAGGTCAGCCTCCACGCTCAGGCCGGCCAGCGCCGGGGTCAGCGCCACGGTGGCGCCGCTGCGGGTGGCGGTGGCGCCGGCGAACAGCACGCCCCAGACCGGGCCGTTCAGCCCGTAGCGGCGCTGCGTCGCCTCGCCGGCGGCGCCGACCTTGTAGCCGATCGGCCGGCCGAAGCTCGGTGCCAGCAGCGGCACCAAGCCATTCCTGGCGCATTCGGCATCGGCCATGGTCAGCGGCGGGGAAAAGGGTTCCGCGACGCGGCCGCTGGTCAGCGCCCCGGCCATGGCGGCGATCTCGGTCGGGTCGGGGCAGGCGGCAATGCCGGGCCCGGCCAGGCCCAGGCTGGCAGCGGCGGCAAGCAGGATGCGGCGCATCGGACGTCCCTTATCTTCGTTGGCGCTGGTTCGCGCGGCTCAAGGCCGGGTCTGCCCGGTCCCGAGGACATGGTAGCGATAAGTGCAGAGCTGTTCCAAGCCCACCGGGCCGCGCGCATGCAGCCGCCCGGTGGCGATGCCGATCTCGGCGCCGAAGCCGAACTCACCGCCGTCGCAGAACTGGGTGGAGGCGTTCCACATGCCCACCGCGCTGTCCAACCCATTCAGGAAGGCCGTGGCGGCCTCGGCATCCTCGGTAATGATCGCCTCGGTGTGCTCGCTGCCGAAGCGCCGGATATGCGCGAGGGCGGTGTCCACGCCGTCCACCACCGCAACCGAGAGCATATTGTCCAGCCATTCGGTGGCGAAGTCGGCGTCGGTCGCGGCCGGCAGCGCCGGGCAGATGGCGCGGGCGGCTTCGTTGGCGCGGAAGCCGCAGCCCAGCGCCGCCAGGTCGGCCACCAGCAGCGGCAACAGGTCGGGCGCGCAGGCGGCGTCGATCAGCAGCGTCTCGGTCGCGCCGCACACGCCGGTGCGGCGCATCTTGGCGTTGGCCAGCACGCTGCGGGCCATGGCGGGGTCGGCGGCGGCATGGATGTAGGTGTGGCAGAGCCCTTCGGCATGGGCCAGCACCGGCACGCGGCTTTCCTGCTGCACCCGCTGCACCAGGCCCTTGCCACCGCGCGGGATGATCAGGTCGATCAGCCCCGCCGCCCGCAGCATGGCGCCGACGAAGGCACGGTCGGCCGTGGTGGCGACCTGAACCGCAGCCTCCGGCAGCCCGGCCGCGCGCAAGCCTTCGACGATGCAGGCATGGATGGCGCCGGCGCTGCGCAGGCTCTCCCGCCCGCCGCGCAGGATGACGGCATTGCCGGATTTCAGGCACAGCGCGGCGGCATCCGCGGTCACGTTCGGGCGGCTCTCGAAGACCATGCCGATGACCCCGATGGGCTGCGCCACGCGGCGCATCAGCAGGCCGTTCGGGCGCCGCCATTCCGCCAGCACGCGGCCGACCGGGTCTTCCAGCGCCGCGACCTCCTCCAACCCCTGGGCCATCGCCTCCACCCGAGCCGGCGTCAGCGTCAGCCGGTCGACATAGGCGGCGGTCAGCCCGGTGGCCTCGGCCAGGTCCTCGGCATTCGCGGCCAGCACCGCGGCCTGGTTGGCGCGCAGCGTGGCCGCGGCAGAGTTCGCGGAGGAGGGGGGAGGATGTGGGTCAGCAAGCTCAGCTGATGCAAGCGCAGCGGGCAGTACTGTTGTCCCTCCCCCCCCCCCTCGCCCCTCCACCCGGCTGCCTCCCGCTTTCTGGCCTCGCCCTTCGCCCCTACCAGCTAGAGGGCATTGCTTGGCTAAATTTTTTGCGTCGCAGTGGCCTTGCAGGCGTGCTCGCAGATGACATGGGCCTAGGGAAGACGGTGCAGGCGCTAGGCGCCTTGAGCGCATGGGCTTGCGAGGCGGGGCGTAGCCGCGCGAGCACCTGTTTTTCCATTGTTGCTTGCCCGCTGAGCCTACTGTACCACTGGCAG
>CAIMOR010000419.1 GCA_903843125.1 uncultured Rhodospirillales bacterium | reverse complement strand
GCCTGGACACCGCTGAACTTCCCGCCCGCCAGCGTCTGGAAGTACCGCCCGGCCAGGGCCTGAGCGCGGCCCGGCTTCGCCCCCGCGGCGGAGCCGTCCGCTCCCGCGGCGGAGCCGCCCGCCCCCGCGGCGGAGCCGCCCGCCCCGGCTATGGCGCCGGGTCGTACTTTGCGCAGAACGGCGCCGCGCCCAGCGTGCGGAAGTCCGCCATGCGCTCGCCCAGCAGCGCATGCGGCCAGTGCCACCATTCAATCCGCAGCAGCGCCGCCTGGATTTCCGGCGGAAACCGGTAGCGCAGCACCCGCCCGGGGTTGCCGACCACGATGGCGAAGGGAGGAACGTCCTTGGTCACGATGGCCCCGGCGCCGATGGCCGCACCGGTACCGAGGGTGACGCCGGGCAGCACGATGGCGCCATGCCCGATCCAGATGTCATGCCCAAGCGTCACCTTCGACGCCCGCCGCCACGCGAACAGCGCGGCGTCGTCCTCGCCCAACCCATAGGCCGAACTGCGATAGGTGAAGTGCGACAGCGCGACCCGGTCTAGCGGATGGTTGCCCGGGTTGATGCGGGTCTGCGCCGCGATGGAACAGAACTTCCCGATCTCGGCGTAGATGATCTGGCTGTCGTTCACCACGTAGCTGTAGTCGCCCATCGCCACCTCGGCGACCTTGGTGCGGGCGCCGACTTCGGTATAGGCGCCCAGCGTGCTGTCGCGGACTTCGGCAGTCGGATGGATGCTGGGGGACAGGCCCAGCGATTTGCGGCTCTCGGGGTGTTGCATCAGCTCTCGGCCAGCCGGGTGCGCAGGTGGGCCAGCAGCAGCGCCGCGCCGGCTTCGGCGGTGCTGTCGTTGAGGATGCGCAGCTCTACCTCGGCGTTGGCCATGCGCGCCAGCCGGGCCGCCGGGTCGCCATCCTCGGCGCGGGCTCGCTGCGCCAGGCGGGCGGCCAGCAGCGCCGGCGGCGCGGTCACCTCAACCGCGGTCACGCCCGGCAGCGCCGCCCGCGCCGCCGCCACCACGCCGCGCGAGACGTTCGCCACCACCAGCGCGCCGTTCCGCGCCGCGTCGGCGTAGCGCGCGGGGATGCCATAGCGCAGCCCGTGCGCCTGCCAGTGCAGGCAGAAGGCACCATCGGCCAGCGCCGCCAGGAAGCCGGCCTCGTCCACCGTGTCATGTGCCTCGGCCGCGCTGTCCGGCCGGGTGACGACGCGGCGCGCAACGCGCAGCCGCGGCTCATCGGCCAGTGCCTCGCGTGCCAGCCGCAACAGGGTGTCCTTGCCGGCACCGCTCGGGCCGACAAGCAGCACGAAGCCCGGCACTCAGCCGGCCATGGCGGCGCGCAGCCGGCTGGAAACCACGTCGATGGCGGCCACCACCACCAGGATCAGCAGCACGATGCAGGACACCGCCGGCCATTCCAGCGTCCGGATCATCTCCGACAGGTGCAGCCCGATGCCGCCGGCGCCGACGATGCCGATGATGGAGGAGGACCGCGTGTTGCTCTCGAACAGGTACAGCACCTGGCCGGCCATCACCGGCAGCACCTGCGGCAGCACGCCGAAGCGGATGCGCGCCAGCCCGCCGCCACCGGTCGAGACCACGCCTTCCTGCGGCTTGCCGTCCGCCGCTTCCAGCGCCTCCGAGAACAGCTTGCCGAAGGTGCCGATATCCGAGGTGGCGATGGCCAGCACGCCGGCGAAGGGGCCGAGGCCGACGACGCTGACCCAGATCAGCGCCCAGATCAGCGCATCGACGCCGCGAATGCTGTCCAGCACCCGCCGGCTCATGAAGCGGATGATGCCGTGCAGCGTTGTGTTGCGCGCCGCCAGTACCGCCAGCGGCAGCGCCAGCGTCGCCGCGATCAGCGTGCCCAGGAAGGCGATGGCCAACGTCTCGCCCAGCCCGTGCAGGATCAGGTCCAGGTGGCCCTGCGCCGAAGGCGGCATCATCAGCGTCAGGAACTGCCACAGCTGCGCCAGTCCGGAGGCGAAGCGGTCCGGCAGCAGCTGCAGCCGCCAAACCGCCAGGCCGAGCAGTCCGACGGCACCCAGCACGCCCAGCACCGCCATGGCGCGGGCCGCGGTCAGCCGGCGGAACTGGTCCGGGTGGCGGGACCGCAGGCCGGGCAGGTCGACCAGCGCTTCGCTTCGCATCAGGCCTCCAGCAATCGGCGGCGCACCCGGCCCGAAAGGGTATCGATCAGCACGACGGTCAGGATGATCAGCAGCAGCAGGGCAGCGACATCATTGTAGTAGAACCGGCGGATGGCAACGATCAGCTCCTGCCCGATGCCGCCGGCGCCGACGAAGCCGAGCACCGCGGCGCTGCGCACGTTCATCTCGAACCGCAGCAGGGCGTAGCTCGTGAAGCCCGAGAGGACCTGCGGCACCACCGCGAAGCGCACCATCTCCAGCCAGGAACCGCCCGAGGAGGTCACGCCCTCGACCGGCTTCATGTCGATGTTCTCGACCACCTCGGAGAACTGCTTGCCCAGCGCGCCGACGGTGTGGATGGCCAGGGCCAGCACGCCCGGCAACGGGCCGAGGCCGAAGGCGTAGACGAACAGCAGCGCGAAGACCATGTCCGGGACGGTGCGGCAGAACTCCGCTAGGCGCTTGACGCACCAGCGCAGCCACGGCAACCGCACCAGGTTGGCGGCGCCGAGCACGCCGGCGCAGAACCCGCCGAGGGCGCCGAACAGCGTGCCGGCATAGGCCATCAGCAGCGTATCGCCCAACTGGGTCAGCCAACGCTGCCAGCCCCACAGCCACTCGCCGGGGTCCTGCCAGACCCACCCGCCGGTGTGGCTGCCTTCGGTCAAGGTCAGCAGCCGGCCGAAATAGTCCAGCAATTGTCCCCGGCGGTCCCAAAGCAGGGCCGGCCGGGCGTCGATGAACCAGGCCGCCAGCACCACACCCGCCAGCACCACGGCCAGTACCACCAGGCCCTGCACCGCCCGCTGGCGTCCTGCGCGGGCGTAGGCCGCCACCAGCGGCGCAAGCTGCGCCTCCGGCAGCGGGTGCAGGGCCTGGCTCATCCGGGCGTCCGGTTCAGCCGGCGCGGCGGCGCTGCAGGCGGTCGACGAACTGCACCAGCTCGATCACCGGCTTGTACGCGTCGTTGTTGGTCGGCTCCCACGGGCGGGCCTTGCCGTCGTAGATCTTGTCGAACAGCGCGCGGTCATGCTTCGGCAGGTCGAGGATCGCGGTGCGGATTTCGGTCTTCATGTCCTCCGGCAGCGCGTTCAGGTACGCCATCGGCGAGTTCACGATCAGGTCCGACGTGAAGATGATGCGGAAGTCGTCGTACTTCGCCATGCCCTTGCGCTCCATGCGGCGCAGGTTGCTCTCGTTGGCGTCGTTCCACCAGTTGGCGCAGACATCCACCTGGCCGTTCTGCAGCGCGATCACCGCGTTCTCGTGGCTGCCGGTGATGACGACGTGACTGAAGAACTTCTCCGCGTCCGGAATGCCCATCTTGTCCAGGCTGTACAGCGGCACGTTGTAGCCGCTGGTGCTGTTGGGGTCGACCAGGCCGAGGTTCTTGCCGCGCAGGTCCTGCACCGTGTGGTAGGGGCTGTCCTTCTTCACATAGAACACCGAGTGGTAGCCCTTGGTGCCGTCCTCGTTCACCTCGATGCAGAAGGCGGTGATCGGCACGCCGGTGATCAGCGCGCGGGAGAAGCTGGCCGGGCCGTAGCTCGCCACCTGGATGTTGCCGGCGCGCTGGCCCTCGATGACCGCGGCGTAGTCGTTGGCGACGCGCAGCGTCACCTTCACGCCCAGCACCCGGGTCAGGTACTCGGTGAAGGGCTGCCAGCGGTTGGTCACGCCCGAGGCGTTCTCGGCCGGGACGATGGCGAAGGTCAGCTCGGGGAAGCGGGTCTTCCAGCTGGCCTGGGCCAGGGCGGGGGTGGCGAGCAGGACGGGCGCGGCCAGCAGGCTACGGCGTGAGAACATGGGTCTTCTCCGGTTTTTGGTCGGGGGTCTCAGGCCACGGCGGCGGCGAAGCCGTCGGGGAGGGCAGGGGGCGCGCTGTCCATCACGTCGCGCGCCTCGATGCCGTAGAGGGTCTGCGCGGCCGTGTCGGTCAGGGCTGCCGGGACGTCGTCGAACACCAGGCGGCCATTGGCCAGTCCGACCAGGCGGGTGCAGTAGCGCCGCGCCAGGTCCAGCGAATGCAGGTTGCACAGCACGGTGATGCCGTAGCGCTGGTTGATCTCGGCCAGCGCCTGCATGACCATTTCCGCATTGCGCGGGTCCAGCGAGGCGACGGGCTCGTCAGCCAGGATGATCTCGGGTTCCTGCACCAGCGCGCGGGCGATGGCGACGCGCTGCTGCTGGCCGCCGGAAAGTTGCCCGGCGGCCTGCGCCGCCAGCTGCCCCATGCCGAACTGCTCCAGCGCCGACAGCGCGATGGCGCGGTCCGCCTGCGGCCAGAGTCGCAGCAGTGCGCGCCAGGTGGGCACGTGGTGCAGCCGGCCGACCAGCACGTTGGTCAGCACGTCCAGCCGCGGCGAAAGGTTGAATTGCTGGAACACCATGGCGCAGCGCGCCCGCCAGGCCAGCAGGGCGCCGCCCCGCAGCCGGCTCACATCCTCGCCCTGCCACAGGATCTGCCCCTCGCTGGGGTCCTGCAGCCGGTTGATCATGCGCAGCATGGTGGACTTGCCGGCACCGGAACGGCCGATGACGCCAACGAAGGCGCCCCGCGGTATCTGCAGGCTCAGGTTGTCGACCGCCGTCGTGGTGCCGAAGCGTCGTGTCAAACCCTGGATGACCAGCATGCTGCCGCCCGTTAACCTCGGGGCCGGTGTTAACCTTCCTTGCCTGCCGTTCGATGACAGTAATGCGTCAAATAAATGACATCGACCCCGGCGCCGCGAGCAGCCGGACCGCCAGGGGGCTCAGGGTGCGCCCACCAGCGCGTCCAGTTCGCGCCAGTCCGGTGCAACGGCGGCGGAAACCCGGCCCTGCCGCACCACCACCCGGTCCGCCTGCGGCCGGGACAGCAGCTCGGTCATGCTGCGCGCCCGGAACAGCACCAGGTCGGCGCTGGCACCGAGGCCGATCCGCCCGCGCCCGGCGAAGCCGCAGGCCGCCGCGGGCGTGGCGCCGATGCTGGCCGGCCAGTCGCCGAACGGCACGTCCAGCTGGCAGATCCGCGTCGCCTCGCGGAACACCTCGAGCATGTCGTAGTCGCCGTAGCAGTAGAACGGGTCGTGCACGTTGTCGGACGCGAAGCTGAGCGGCACGCCACCGGCGCGGAGTTCATGCACCTGGGTCACGCCGCGCCAGTTCGGCGTGCGGCCCGGCGTGCGGCCCTGCAGGTACATGTTGCACATCGGCAGCACGATGGCGGTGATCCCGGCCTCCCGGCACAGCCGGATCGTCTCCGTCGCCTCGGCTTGCGGCTGCACGCTCAGCGAACAGACATGGCCAACCTGGATGCGGCCCTTGAAGCCCCGTCGCAGCGCGGTCAGCGCCACCTCGCGCAGCGCCGCCTGGGCCGGGTCGCCGCTTTCGTCCAGGTGCAGGTCCAGGTCCAGCCCGCGTTCCTCGGCCAGCGCGAAGACCCGGTCCACCCGCGCGCGCAGCGCGTCGTCGGTCGGCACGCCCGTGCTGGTGAAGCCGAGCAGCCCGCCGGACTCCGCCGCCAGGTTGGCCAGCAGCACGCCATCCTCGCCGTCGAGGAATTGGATGGTGCAGAGCGAGACCGCCTGCAGGTCCACCCGACCGGCCCAGGCTTCCCGCAGCCGGCGAAACACCGCCCAGCTCTGCGCCGCGGCCTGGCCGTAGCAATCCAGGTGGGTGCGGATGGCAGCGGTGCCATGCGCATGGGCGCAGCGCAGGGCGAACTCCATGCGCGGCGCCAGGTCGCCCTCGTCCCAATGCGCCATGCGGTCCTGCTTCACCGCCTCGATCGCGCCGGGGTGGTCGCCGCTGACATTGCGGTGGCGCGGCCAGATGCCGGTCTTGTCGAGATGGGTATGGCCATCGACGAAGCAGGGCCAGACCTGGCCATCCGCCAGGTCCACCCCCTCGGTGGCGCTGCCGGCCGGGGCCAGGGCGGCGATACGCCCCGCCGCCAGCCGCAGGTCCAGTCGCACCAAGCCCTCGAAATCCACCGGCCCCGGCGCGGGCGCCGCCAGCGTGGCGGCGGGCACCCGGGCATTGCGCAGCCAGGTGTCGTTCGGCAGGGTCGTCAACCAGCTCATCCGCCAGGCCTCCACCCCGCGCGTCGGCCGCGGCGCCATCTCGTCGCGGTCCGGGCGGGAAGGGCTGCATCCTCGCCGATCCCGGCGCGCCGCACCATGGCCGGCCGGCCTTCGGAGCGACGGCCGCAGGTGCTACCGGTCGGTCAGCCGGAACTCGATGCGCCGGTTGCGGGCGAAGGCCTCGGCGGTCTCGCCGGGGTCCAGCGGCTGGTTCTCGCCGAAGGCCGCGGCCGCCACCCGGTTGGCCGGCAGACCCTCCTGCACCAGCAGGCGCGAGACCGCGATCGCCCGCGCCGCCGAAAGCTCCCAGTTGCTGGCAAAGCGCTGGTTGGAGATCGGCGTCCGGTCGGCATGGCCATCCACCCGCAGCACCCAGTTCACGTCCGCCGGGATACGCCGGGCGATATCGCGCAGCACGCCGCCAACGCGGCGGATCTGCGCCTGCCCGGCCTCCGAAAGCTCGGCCGAGCCGGGCGGGAACAGCACCTCGGACTGGAACACGAAGCGGTCGCCCACCACGCGAATTTCCGGTCGGTTGCCCAGCACCTCCCGCAGCTTGCCGAAGAAGTCGCTGCGATAGCGCTGCAGCGTCTCCACCTGCGCCGCCAATGCGGCGTTCAGCCGCTGGCCCAGGTTGGCAATCTGCACGTCCTTGTCGCGCCCCTGCGCCTCCGCCAGGTCCAGCGCGGCGGTGATGCGTGACAGCTGGCTGCGCAACTCGTCGATCTGGCGGCTCAGCAGCGCCACCTGGGCGCGCGCCGAGTCCCCCAGCCGCGTTGCCTCCTGCGTCGCCGCCTCGGCGGTCTGCCGCGCCGCGCCCTGCTGGCGCAGCTCCGCCTCCATCCGGTCGCGCAGCGCGGTCAGCGCCCGGATCTGCTCGGACAGCCGCGCCAGGTCGGCCAGCCGCATCTCGATGGTTTCGCGGTCTGCCCGCACGGTCCGGTTCAGCTCGGCCAGCTCGGCGCGCATCGCCTCCAGCTGGCGCTGCGCCTCGGCCAAGTTGCGCGCCACCTCCGCGGCGCGGGCCTCGGCGGCGGTCCGCGCGGTGCGCTCGGTCTCCAGCGCGCGCGTCGCCTCGGTCAGCCGCGCCATGGTCTGCGCCGCCTCCTCGCCGGCGCGCTCGGCCCGCGTATTGGCCTCGGTCAGCCGGGTCTCGATGCCGGCCAACCGCTGCGCCGCGCCGCGCGCCGCCAGCTCCAGGTCGGCGATGCGCGCCGTCGCCCGCTCGTTCTCGGCGCGCGTCGCGTCGCGCTCGCTGGTCAGCTGTGCCCGCGCCTGCTCGGCGGCGCGCAGGTCCAGCGCCAGCCGGTCGCGCGCCGCGGCCGCCTCGCGCAGTTCCTGCACCGTGCGCCCCAGGGTGGAACGCAGCTCCGTCACCTGCACCCGTTCCAGGTTCAGCAGTTCCGAGAGCTCGGCCACCTGGCGGTTCAGTTGCTCCAGCGCCTGGTCGCGGCTGGACAGCGCGGCGCCGAGGAAGCCCTGTGCCAGCACGAAGACCAGCAGCACGAAGATGATGACCATCAGCAGCGTGGACAGCGCATCCACGTAGCCCGGCCAGGCATCCAGCCCGCCCCGGTCGCCCCGCCGCCGGCTGAGTGCCATGTCCGCCTACCGCCGGCTGTCGGCAATGCCCGCGAGCGTGCGGGTGAGCACCTTGATCTCGCTGCGCAGCTCCTGCACTGCCTGGATCCGGCCGGTGCTGGCCTCGTCGTTGCCACGCTGGATCGCCGCCATGCTGGCGCGCATCTGCTCGGCCAGCACGCTCAGCCGCTCCGCCAGTTCGGTGATGGCCTGGTTGGACTGTGCCCGGCCGTCGTCGCCACGCGCCAGCAGCCGCTGCAGCTGCTCCAGGTTCTCGGCGTTCTGTTCCAGCAGGGCCTGCACGTAGCTTGGCACATTGCCTTCGCCCTCGCCCCCCAGCAGGCCGGAGGACAGCCGGGTCTGCCCGGCCAGCCATTCCTCCAGCTCGTTGAAGAACCGCGTCTGCGCCTGCCCCGCGGTCAGGTCCAGGAAGCCCAGCACCAGCGCACCGGAAAGGCCGAGCATGGAGGACGAGAACGCCGTGCCCATGCCCTTCAATGGCTGCGCCAGCCCGGTCTTCAGCTGGTTGAACAACTGGTTCACGTCGCCGCCGCCCACCGACATGCCGGAGATGACGTCGCTGACCGAGGAGATGGTCAGCAGCAGCCCCCAGAAGGTGCCGAGCAGGCCGAGGAAGATCAGCAGGCCGGTCATGTAGCGGGAAAGCTCACGCGATTCGTCCAGGCGGGAGGCGATGCCATCCAGCACGCTGCGCATCGAGGAGGCCGAGAGCGACAGCCGCTCCCCGCGCCGCAGCGACAGCATGGAGGACATCGGCCCCAGCAGCTTCGGCGCCGGGTGCGCCGGCGCCCCCAGCTTCGGCGCGCGGAACGCCTCCAGCCACTCCACTTCGGGTGCCAGCAGCGCCACCTGGCGCAGGTTCCAGAACACCCCGATCATGGCCACGCCGAAGATGACGCCGTTCAGCACCGGGTTGGTGAAGAAGGCGGTGGCAAGCTGCGGCCAGATCAGCCAGCCCACCCCGCCGACCGCGAGCAGGAACAGGATCATGCGCCACAGGTAGCCGGAAGGTCTGGTCATGGGCGGGTCCGCAACAAGGGGCTGCACGGGGCGGGCTTCAGCGGGGCGGCCGGGCCGAGGGCTGCGCCTCGGCTGGCAGGATGTCGACAGCGTCCTCGGCCTCGGCGATGCGGCCGAGCGCGCGGACGTCAATGCGGGTTTCCGCCAGCCCGCCGGCGGCCAGCGCCTGCTTCACCGCCAGCGCGCGGGCCAGCGTCACCCGGCGCGCCGCGGAAGCATCGTTCACCGGCCCGCTGGCCTGCGCCACCAGGCTGACCCGGCCCAGCGGCCGGCTGCCCAGCCGGCGGCCCAGCTCGGCCAACGTGGCCTGCAGCGCGGCGCTGTCGATGGTCGGGGTTTCGCCGGCGAAGCGCACGCGCCAGCCACCCTGCGGCAGCGCCACCATGCCCTGGGGCAGGGCCAGCGGCTGCTCGGGCGGCAGGGCGGGGCCGGTCGGGGTGGGCGCCGCCAAGGTTGCCGGGGCAGGCGGTGCCGCTGCCGGCGGCGGGGGCACCGGCACAGCCGCGCCGCGCCGGCCAGCGTTCTGCGCCTGGGCTGGAATCACGGCGGTGAGCAGCAGCACGGCAAGCACGAGAGGCGGGCGGGGGGGCATCACGGCGCGCACCCTAGAGCGATTGCAGGCAAAGTGGAAACGTCCCGACGCGCCGGCCAACCCTTCAGCAACACTGTGACGCGGATGTGACACGCGGCGCCGAGACGGTGGCGCCGCGCCGCGCCGCGCTCAGCCGGCGGCGCGGGCCCGGGCCGCTTCCGCCGCGGTGATGCCCTCGGCCACGGCGTCCCGCAGCTTGGGGTGCAGCGTGGCGTTGCCCGCCACCAGGTTCACCGCCATGACGCCATCCTGCGGCCAGGGGTCCTGGCCATTGGGGTCTGTCAGCGTGCCGCCGGCTTCCTTGACCATGACCATGCCGGCTGCGACATCCCACGGCTTCAGCCCCAGTTCCCAGAAGCCGTCGTAGCGCCCGGCCGCCAGCCAGGCGAGATCGAGTGCCGCGGCGCCGAAGCGGCGGATGCCCGCCACCTGCGGCATCAGCCGCGCCAGGGTGTGGCTGAACTCCGCCTTCTGCTTCACCGGCGCGAAGGGAATGCCGGTGGCGAACAGCGCCTCCTTCATCTCCCGCCGGCCGGAGACCCGCAGCCGCTTGTCGTTCAGGAAGGCGCCGGCGCCTTTCTCGGCCCAGAACAGCTCGTTGCTCGCGGGGTTGTAGACCACGCCGGCCACGACCTCGGACTTGCCCTCGGCGCTGCGCTTCTCCACGCCGACGCTGATGGCCCAATGCGGGATGCCGTGCAGGAAGTTGCTGGTGCCGTCCAGCGGGTCCACCACCCAGCGCCATTCCCAGTCGGCGTTGCCGGATTCGCCGCTCTCCTCCATCAGGAAGCCGAATTGCGGCCTGGCGCGGCCCAGCTCCTGGCGCAGCGTCTCCTCGGCGCGCAGGTCGGCGGCGGAAACGAAGTCCCCCGGCGCCTTGGCCGAGACCTGCAACTGCTCCACCTCGCCGAAGTCGCGCAGCAGTCGCCGCCCGGCCTTCTCCACCGCGGCGACGACGACGTTCAGCGCAGGCGAAAGCCGGGGATTGCCCGCCACCGGGTCAGCCCTTCGCCCGTTCCACGTAGCTGGCGTCCTCGGTCTTCACCACCACGCGCTCTCCGGTGGTGACGAAGGGCGGCACCATGGTCTTGACGCCGTTGGACAGGATGGCCGGCTTGTAGCTGCTGGCGGCGGTCTGGCCCTTCACCACCGGGTCGGCTTCCACCACTTCCAGCGTCACCTGCTCCGGCAGTTCCATCGCCACCGGCTCGCCCTCGATCAGGCGCACCTGCACGGGCATGTTCTCGACCAGGAAGGGCAGGCGGTCGCCCAGGATGTCCTTGTGGACGGTGGTCTGCTCGAAGCTTTCCGGGTCCATCAGGATCAGGCTGTCGCCCTCGGCGTAGGAGAAGTTGAACTCCTTGTCCTCGGTCTGCAGCCGCTCCACCACGTCAGCCGTGCGCCAGCGCTGGTCCTTCTTGGCCCCGGTCTTGATGTTGCGCATGTCCACCTGGATGATGGCATTGCCCTTGCCGGGGATCATGATGTTCTGGCGGATGACGGTGTAGCGCTGGCCTTCGAACTCGATGACCATACCGGCGCGCATCTGGTTGGCCTGCATCTTCGCCATGGTGACGGACCCTGATTTCTGAGTGGTGTGGAATGAACGGTCGCGCCTGGGCGCGCGGTGGCGAGGCCCCGCCGGCCTTGGCGGCGGCGGGGCGTTGGGGCGGGGTATAGGCGGGATGCCGTGCCGATGGGAAGGGGGCTGGCCGCCGACGCCTGCGGCCCGGCCCGGTGATCGCTCTGGCAGGTGCGGCAGCCCTGCGGTCTCATCCGGCCTTCGGTGAGGGCTTCTCCAGTTCGGCCACTGCCGCGTCGATGGCGGCGACCACGGCGGCGACCCGCGCTTCCTCCAACTGGCCGCTGGCGTGGCGCAGCCGCAGCGCATTGCCAAGGTTTTCCATCGCCCGGATGATCCGGCTGTCCGGCCGCACCTGGGGACCATCGGCCGCGGCGCCGACGCGGGCCAGCAGGGCTTCCACGGTGGCCCGGTTGGCGGCGAGGAACGCGGTGCCTTCCTCGGTCAGGGCATAGCGCTTCTTCGCGCCGTCCTCGGTGACCGCCAGCAGCCCTTGGTCAACCAGCAGGGTCAGGGTCGGATAGACCGCACCCGGGCTTGGGGCATAGCGGCCAGCCATGCGCTCCTCGATCGCGCGGATCAGGTCGTAGCCGTGCCGCGGCTGCTCGGCGAGCATGTGCAGCAGCAGGAAGCGCAGTTCGCCATGGTCGAACAGCCGGTTGCCGCGGCCGCCGCGGTGGTGGTTGTGGTGATGCTCGGCCAGGCGGCTGAACAGGTTGCGGGCGAAGCGCCGGCCGGGATGGCCTTCACCGTGGTCGTGGTGGCAGCCGTGGCGGGGATGATGAGACATCGTTGTCCTTGTGCGTAGCGCCGATGCGACATGCATCGGCAGCTGCGATCTAGTCGCGTTATATCGTATTATCAAGATATATCGCGTATCAGTCTGTATCTGCGCCGAGCGGGGCTGGCGCCTCGCCCGGCGCGCGGTATCCTCCCCGCCAACGCACCCGAGGAAACGCCCATGCCCACCATCACCCTGATGGCCAACCCGCTGAATGAACCCGCCCTGGCCCGCGAACTCCTGCCCGCCGGGTTCGAGCTGCTGGTCGCCGAGGGCAACACGCCCGAGTTCACCGCCGCCGCCGCCCGCAGCGACTACATCGTCGGCTACAGCCAGCCCTACCTCAACGACGCCTTCTTCAAGGCCGCGCCCAACCTCAAGCTGGTTCAGCTGCTCTCCGCCGGCTACGACCGCTCGGACATCGAGGCCTTCCGCCGCGCCGGCGTGCCGCTGTGCAACAATGGCGGCGCCAACAGCACGGCCGTCGCGGAGCACGCCCTGCTGCTGATGCTCGCCACCTGCCGCCGGCTGCCCTGGCTGCACGCCTCCACCGCCGCCGGCCGCTGGCGCGGCAACGATATCAGCAACACCAAGCTGTACGAACTGCGCGGCAAGACGCTCGGCATCATCGGCCTGGGCACCATCGGCAAGAAGGTCGCCCGCCTGGCCAACGCCTTCGGCATGCACGTGCAGTATTACGACGTGAAGCGCGTGCCGGAGGAAGCCGAGGACGCGCTGGAAGTCCGCTTCCGGCTGATGAAGGAAATCCTGCGCAGCTCCGACATCGTCTCCCTGCACGTGCCGCTGCTGCCCAGCACGCGCCACCTGATCGGGCGGGAGGAGATCGCGCTGATGCAGCCGCACGCCTACCTCATCAACACCTGCCGCGGGCCGGTCACCGACGAACCCGCGCTGACCGAGGCGCTCGCCACCGGCAAGCTGGCCGGCGCCGGCCTCGACGTGTTCGACCAGGAGCCGCCGCCCGCCGACAACCCGCTGCTGAGCCTGCCGAACGTGGTGCTGACCCCGCACTTCGCCGGCCCCACCTGGGACAACCAGGTGGCCCGCTTCCGCAATGCGTTCGACAATTGCCAGCGCGTCGCGCGGGGCGACAAGCCGCTCTGGGTGATCCCCGAACTGGCCTGAGGTCCGACCGGCGCAGCGCTGCAGGGCGCCAAGCCGTGGCTCGGCCTGCCTAGGATACCTCCCAGGCCGGCCCCAGCGGCCGCTTCCCGCCGCCGCCGGGGCTTTCCTGCACATAGGTCGGCCATGCCAGGCCACTCACCCGGCCACGCAGCTCCCGCAGCAAGGCCCGCCCGCGCGCCACCGGCACGGCGAAGCGCGCGGTCCCCGGCGCGGCGTCCAGCTGATGCAGGTAGTAGGGCTTCACCCGCGCGCGCAGCATGGCGCGGAACAGGTCCTCCAGCGCCGCCACGCTGTCGTTGACCCCGGCCAGCAGCACGCTCTGCCCCAGCAGCACCACGCCAGCGCCCTGCAGCGCCGCCAGCGCCCGCATGGCCTCGGCCGAAAACTCCCGCGCATGGTTGGCGTGCACGCAGACATATACCGGCTTGTGGCGCGGCAGGGCGCCGAGCAACGCCTCCGTCACCAGCCCCGGCGCCGCCACCGGCACCCGCGTATGCAGCCGCAGCAGCTCGATATGTTCCAGCGCCGCCAGCCGCGCCAGCAGCCCGCCCAATCGTCGCGGCGAGAGCATCAGCGGGTCGCCGCCGGTCAAGATCGCCTCGCGCACCGCCGGCGTCCGCGCGAACCAGGCCAGCGCCGCCTCCAGCTCCGCCGCGCTCAGCAACCCGCCATCCGGGCCGACATGCTCCCGCCGGAAACAGAAGCGGCAATAGACCGGGCAGGCCAGCAGCGGCTTCAGCAGCGCGCGGTCGGGGTAGCGATGCACCACGCCCTTCACCGGCGAGAACGCCGCATCCGCGGTCGGGTCGTCCTGCTCCCAGGGCTGCGTCACCAGCTCCGCCGCATCCGGCACGTATTGCCGCCCGACCGGGTCGTCCGGCGTCCCGATCAGCCCGACCACCGCCGGGGTCAGGGCCATGGCGTAGCGCTTGGCCACCTGGTCCAGCGCCGGGCGCGCGGCCTCGGGCGCCAGGCCGGCCGCGATCAGCGCATCGACGGTGGTGATGGGGCGGGTCATCGTCGGGCTGACCTAGACCATGATCGCTTCCGACAGAAGCGCCGATGCCCTAGCCTGCCGCCCCGATTGCCCGATCCGGGGCCTGCGGCGATCCCGCCTTGGCCGGCCGGGCTTCCGTCGCCAAGGCAGCCTTCCGCAATGGCCCTTCCCACCTGGCACCCCGAAAGCCTGGCCGCGCGCCTGCCCTTCCTGCGGGCCCGCGCCAGCCTGACCGCCGCCACCCGCGCCTGGTTCACCACCCGCGGCTATACCGAGGTCGAGACCCCCAGCCTGGTGCCGGTGCCGGGCATGGAGGTGCATCTGCACGCCTTCCGCAGCGCGTTCACCCCGCATCTCGGGGCCGGCACCGGCCGCACGCTGTGGCTGCGCACCTCGCCGGAACTGGCGCTGAAGCGGCTGCTGGTGGGCGGCGCCGGCCCGGTGTTCGAACTCGCCCGCGTCTGGCGCAACGGCGAGGTCAGCCCGCTCCACGCCCCCGAATTCACCATGCTGGAATGGTACCGCCCGGGCCTGGCCTTCGCCGGCATGATGGATGCGGCCGAGGCCTTCACCCGTGCGGTCTGCCCCGCCGTGGTGGCGCACCAGGGCGTGACCTGCGACCTCTCGCTGCCGTTCGAGCGGTTGACCATGGCCGCGGCCTTCGCCCGCCACGGCAACGGGCTGGACATCCTGGCCACCGAGGGTGACAGCGCCGCGCTCCGTGCCGCCGCAGCGGCCGCCGGCTTCCCCCCGCGCCCCGGCGAGGAATGGGAAGACCTGTTCTTCCGCCTGCTGCTGGAGCGTATCGAACCGCATCTCGGCCGCGGCCGCGCCACCTTCCTGACCCACTGGCCAACGCCGCAGGCGGCCCTGGCCAGGCGCGACCCCACCGACCCGCGCGCCGCCCTGCGGTTCGAGCTGTTCGTCGCCGGGCTGGAACTGGCCAACGCCTTCGACGAGCTGACCGACCCGGCCGAGCAACGCGCCCGCTTCCAGCACGATGTCGCCGAGCGCCGCCGCCTGCACCCCGGCGAAGGCTGGGACGTGGACGAGGAGTTCCTCGCCGCCCTGGAATACGGCATGCCCGCCGGCAGCGGCATCGCGCTGGGCTTCGACAGGCTGGCCATGCTGGCCAGCGGCGCCCGCAGCATTGCCGATGTGCAGTGGTTGCCGTTCAGCCCGTGACGCCGTCCCACAGCAGCTTCAGCCCGGTGGCCACCAGCAGCAGGTAGCACCACAGGTACAGCCGCTTCTCGTCCAGCCGGCTGTGCAGCACCCAGCCGAGCCAGACCCCCAGCGGGCAGAACACCGCGCAGAACGCCGTCAGCCACCAGGTCTCCGCACTGGGCCGCGCCACGAACAGCCAGGGGCCAACCTTGAAGACGTTGGCAACGAAGAAGAACACCGCCGTGGTCCCGGCATAGACCGCCTTGGGCAATTGCCGCGGCAGCAGGTACATCGCGATCGGCGGGCCGCCGGAGTGCGCCAGCATGGTGGTGATGCCGGAGGCAAACCCCGCCGCCAGCCCACGCCGCGCGTCATGCGGCCGCGCCACCACCTCACCCCGCCCGGCGAACCACTTGGCGGCGAAGCCCAGCGTCACCACCGCCATCGCCGTCGCCACCCAGGGCTTCGGCAGCACCGCGATCAGCAGCGTCCCCGCGCCGACGCCCAGCGGCAAGGTCGGCAGCACCACCCGCAACTCCTCGCGCGACCAGGTGCTGGGCTTCCAGTAGCGGAACGCGAACAGGTCCATCACCAGGAACAGCGGTGCCAGCAGCGCGCCGGCCTGCAGCGGGTCCATCACCAGGCCCAGCAGCGGAATGCCCAGCAGCGCGAAGCCGCCGCCGAAGGCGCCCTTCAGCATGGCGATGACCAGCACGCCGAGCGGCGCCACCAGCCAGGCGGCGTCCAGCGCCGGAAGATCCATCATGGTCACGGCACGGATCACACCACGCTTCGCGCCGGCTTCCTACTGCCGCAGCCGCGCCAGCATGTCGCCGGCGAATTCGCGCGGCAGGAAGTAGAACACGAACACATAGGGGTCGCTGGCGGTGAACACCGCCGGGCTGCTGCTGGCCACCTGCATCGTCGCGCGGTCCAGCGCGCGCATCGGATGCCAGGCATCGTGCAGCTCGAACCAGGCGTCGTAGCCCAATGCGTCGAGGTAGGCGGGCACGCTCCAGGTTGCGCCAGCGCGGTGCCGCTCCTCGATCTCCACCGTCAGCACCGGCCGGCAGCGCAGCAGCGTCGCACGCGCGCCGCGGAGGATCTCGTACTCGGCGCCCTCGGCGTCCAGCTTCACGCCGGTCAGGTCATGCAGGCCGAACTCGTCCACCATGCGCAGCGGCACGCCGAAGCTGGCCTCGGTCACGCGCTCGCCGAAACCGGCATAGCCCTTGGCGGTGCTGGCCCATTGCTCCTGCGCCACGCCGTCCAGCAGCGGCATGGTCAGCGTCGCCTGGCCGACGTGGTCGCCCAGCGCCTCCTGCCGCAACTCCACGTTCGCCAGGCCGGCGCAGGCCGCCCGCAGCCGGGCGAAGGCGCTCGGCAGTGGCTCGAAGGCCAGCACGCGGCTGCCGGGCAGGGCCGCGAAGGGCAGGGTCAGCAGCCCGTCATGCGCGCCGATATCCAGCAGCGTGCCGGGGCGATGCAGCAATTGGTGGAAGCGGGTCTCGTCCATCATTCCGTCCTGGCTTGATACCGGCTTGCGTCAGGTGTGCGGCGGTTGGCATGGCGGTTGCCCGTGGAAAGGCACTTATCGCCGCTATCGCCTCGGCCGGCCCGCCTGAGCCTGTTCTTTGCCGCAACGCCGCTCGCCCGGCGAGGGGAAAGCGTGCCGCCGCTCCGACCAATACTCGTCATGGTTGCGAGGATTGCCAGAGTGGGAACATCGCCCAATTATCGCCCCCAGCCGCCGGAGCCGCTCGCCTTTGCCAAACACCACGCCGCGTCTGGAGCAGGTTGTTGCCAGCCTGGCCAACTATACCCGCGACGCCATCGTCATCACCGAGGCAGACGCCGCCGCGCCAGGCCCCCGCATCCTCTACGTCAACCCCGCCTTCACCGCGATGACCGGCTATGCGGCCGAGGAGGCCATCGGCCGCGCGCCACGCTTCCTGCAGGACGAAGCCGGCACCGACCCCGCCGAGCGCGCCCGGCTGCGCGACGCGTTGGACCACTGGCGACCCTGCGAGGCCGAACTGCTGAACCGCCGCAAGGACGGCAGCCTGTTCTGGGTGGAACTGTCCATCACCCCGGTGGTCAACGCCCGAGGCTGGGTGCGCTTCTGGGTCGCGGTGCAGCGCGAAGTCACCCAGCGCCATGCCGAGCGCGAGGCGTTGCGCCAGGCGCTGGAAGCGGCGCAGGCGGCCGAGCGTACGCGGCTCGCGCTGCTCTCGGTGGTCAGCCACGCCATGCGTACGCCGCTGAACGCCATCATCGGCCTGGCCGAGGCCATCGAGGTCAACGCGCCCGGGACCGGTGTTGCCGAATACGCCCAGGTGCAGCGCGCGGCCGGGCAGGTGCTGCTGGATGGCTTCGCCTCCATGCTGGAATACGCCGACCTCGCCGGCCGCGCGCCCGCCGCTGCCGTCACCGCCTGCGACCCGAAGCGGCTGGCGTTGCGTGCGCTGCGCAGCATGGCCGGGGACGCGGCCCGCGGCAGCATGACGCTCGACACCGCCTTCGCCGAGCCCCTGCCGCCGACGGTCCAGGCGAATGAAAGCTGGCTGCTTCAGGCGCTGCGGGCGCTGCTGCGCTTCGGCCTGCACGGCCGCGTGCCCGGCACCCTGCTGCTGCGGGTGGCCGCAGCGACGACCGAGGGCAGGGACTGGCTGACCTGGAGCCTGCCGCCGCACGTTGACACCGACGACCAGCAGGTGCTGGCGGCGCGCGAGATGGAATGCCTGGCGCTGAGCGTGATGGCGACGCAGATGGGCGGCCGGTTCGACGCCACGGCGGGCCTGTGGCTGCCCTTGGCCTAAGCGATATCCGTCCTGATGGGATCATCAGAACGGCTATTGCTCTCGCTTCAATCCGTTATGGCGCACGAAATGCGCCCGACAAGGCGAATGGTGCCCTGGCTCACGCCGCGGCCATCGCCGCGCCCAGCGCCCGCACGCCGGCGGCCGGGCCTTCGGGGTGCCCCCAGACCGCGCCGACGACACACAGGAAATCCGCGCCCGCCCGTACCAGCGGCGCGCAGTTCGCCGCGGTGATGCCGCCGATCGCGCAGCACGGCACCTCGAACAGCTCGCTCCACCACGCCAGCAGGTCCACCCCGGCCGTGTGCGTGGTGGCCTTGGTATCGGTCGGGAAGAAGGCGCCGAAGGCAACGTAGTCGGCGCCCGCCTCGCCCGCTTCCATCGCCAGGTGGCGGCTGTCGTGGCAGGTGATGCCGAGCGTGCGCTCCCCCAGCAGCTTCCGTGCGGCGGCATGGTCGCCATCGGTCTGGCCGAGATGCGCGCCATCGCAGCCCAGCTTCACCGCCAGGCCGGCGTCGTCGTTCAGCAGGAAGGCGACGTCGCGCGCATGCGCTACCGGCATCAGCGTCTCCACCGCGCGCTTCACCTCGTCCGGCGATGCGTCCTTCAGCCGCAGCTGCAGGCAGGCGACATCGCCGGCATCCAGGGCCGCCGCCAGCCGGTCGGCGAAGTCAGGCGGCAGGCGGGGCGGGGTGATCAGGTACAGGCGGCAATCCATGGCGCCTTCATCGCGCTTCGGCGCGGCTTTGGGAAGCCGCGCGCGACCATAGCCATAGCGCCGGCGTCACCCCGAGTTCCATGACCAGCGCCGCCAGGTGCGGCCAGGGCGGCAGCGGCCCGAGCGCCAGGCCCACCAGCCGCGAAACCCCGCCGACCACGACCACGCCGCACAAGGCGGTGAAGACCTGGCCCCGCCGCGGCAGGTCGATGGTACACCAGCCGAAGCCGCAGCCCAGCCCCAGCAGCAACCCGGAGAGATAGCGGAAGTGGCTCGCGGCCTCGGCCGGGCCGGGGCCGGCACCCACGAAGCCGAGCCCCTGCCAAACCCCCGCCAGCCCCGCGGCCAGCGGCACCACGGCGCCGGCCGCCACCGCGAAGGGCAGCAGCCGCGCGCCGCTCATGCGCGTCAGACCGGCGTCTTGTAGACGTCGATGATCGCGCCCAGCAGTTCCAGCGCATCGGCCTTGCTGCGCTGGAAGGCGTTGCGGCCCATGATGGAGCCGTTGCCGCCACCGGCGTGGATGGCACGGACTTCCTTCAGGATGTCCTCGTTGCCCTTGGCCTCGCCGCCCGAGAACACCACCAGGCGCCGTCCGCCGAAGCAGGCCTGCACCACGTGCTTGTAGCGGGCCACCGCGTCGTCCTGCACCGGGTACTTGGCGTAGGTCGACTTCGCCGCATCCAGGCTGATCGCAGCCGTCGGCGGCTTCACCTTGATGATGTGCGCGCCGACCAGCGCGGCCATGTGCGCGGCATAGGCGCAGATGTCGAGCGCGGTCTCAGCCACCTTGTCCAGCATCGGGCCGCGCGGATAGCTCCACACCACCACGGCCAGGCCGGCGGACTTGGCTTCCTCGGCCAGCTCGCGCAGCTCCTCGATCATCTCGAACTGGTATTCCGAGGACGGGTAGATGGTGAAGCCGATGGCCGAGCAGCCCAGCCGCAGCGCGTCGGAGACGCTGGCGGTCACGCCCTGGTCCTTGGTGGTGGACAGGCTGTTGGAGCTGTTCATCTTCAGGATGGTCGGGATCGCGCCGGCATAGGTCGCGGCGCCGGCCTCGATCATGCCGAGCGGCGCGGCATAGGCGTTCAGCCCGGCCTCGATCGCCAGCTCGAACAGGTAGCGCGGGTCGTAGGCCGCGGGGTTGGGCGCGAAGCTGCGCGCCGGGCCGTGCTCGAACCCCTGGTCCACCGGCAGGATCACCATCTTGCCCGTGCCGCCCAGCTTCCCTTCCATCAGGATGCGGGCGAGGTTCGCCTTCGTGCCGGGATTGTCGCTCTCGTACCAGGAGAGGATTTCCTTGACCTTCGGCGTCAGCTGCATGGGGCGTCTTTCCTTCTCAAGCGGGCCGTTCCCGCCGGTCCCGTGTGGCGCAGGGTTTAGCCGGTTGTGCCGCGTGTGTCATCCGGGGTGACGCACAACCATTGCGCGAGCAACCGGTGCCCGCCGGGCCGCCTGAGGTCGAGGCGGGCAAGGTCCAGCGCCACGGGTCGCGCGGCCAGCACCACGCCGCCGGACCGTCGGGCCAGGTCGGCAAGCCGCGCATGGGCGGCGCAGCCGGGGTCCAGCACCACCGCGCGGAACCCGCAGCGCCAGGCCGCCAATGCCAGCCCGGGCGCAGCGCCACAGTCCAGCACCGCGTCCCACCGCGCGCTGGGATGTGATGCCGCCGCTGCCAGCACCAGGGCGCGGAACCAGGCCGGCCCCAGGCTGGCCGCGGCGGCCTCGGCGGAAAGCAGCACCACGCCGCGCGGTCCCGCCGCTGCCAGTGCCGCGCCGGCCTGCGCCGCGCTGTGCACCACCACTGCCGGCGCTGCCGTCACCGTTGACCCGCCCTGCGCTGCATGCCAAGCCTTGCACCATGCTGGAAACGCCACGTCCAGCGCTGGATTCCATGGTTTTTGCAGGTCAGCCCGGCCAGGGCGCGGAGCGGAATGAGCGAGAGCGGCACGTCGGACCCCCTGATGCATGCGGCACTGCGGCTTGAGCAGGCGGTGGAGCGGCTCGCCGATGCGCTGTCCCGTCCCCGCGCGCAGGAGGATGCCGTGCCGCGCACCGAGGTGGTCGCGCTGAGTGCCCGGCTCGACGCCACCCTGGCCAGGCTGAAGACCGCGCTGCGCGACCAGGCCGCGCCTGACGACGAGGAGGAATAGGCCGTGGGTCAGGTTACCGTGAAGGTGAACGGCTACAGCCACACCATCGGCTGCAAGGACGGCGAGGAAGACCACGTCCGCGAGCTGATGAGCCAGATCGAAGACAAGGTGAAGGTCATCCGGGACATGGGCGGCCAGTTCTCGGAAAGCCGCATGCTGCTGCATGTCTCCCTGCTGCTGGCCGACGAGCTGGGCGACCTGAAGGCCGAGATGTCCCGCCAGCGCGGTGGCAGCCCGGCCGCCGCCGCCCCGGCGCAGCCCGACCCGGCCCTGGCCGAACGCCTGGCCCGCATCGCCGAACGGATCGAGGGCATTGCCCTGACCCTGGACAAGACCTAGATTATACGGTGCAGGGCTGCTGGGCAGGTTTAGGCAATTTATCCCCAGGGCCAATAAGCATCCTCCGGGAGCTGGCTCTGTCCGAATCTTGGTTCGGGTATCTGGTG
>CAIMOR010000418.1 GCA_903843125.1 uncultured Rhodospirillales bacterium | reverse complement strand
CGGCCAGCAGCGCCGCCAGCAGCGCGCCGCGCACCACCCGCTGCGCCGGCGGCAGCGCCGCCAGCTCGGCCACCGTGCCGGCACGCGCCGCCGCGATCAGCAGCGCCTCGCCCCGCGTGGCGGGAGCAGGCAGGGAAGGGGAGGTCGGGTCGGCCATCGGTGGGGGCGCCAAGGCAGTTATCAACCCCCGGTTAACACGTCACGCGCCCGCGAGCATCCCCGCCGCCCCGGGTTTCACCACTCTGTCGCCGGGCGTGGCCGCGCGGCCGGCGCATCGCCGCTTGCCTGCCGCCGCGCTCCCGCCGAAACTGCCGCCGACGGGGCGATGACCCCGGGGAGAGGAAACGCCATGAAGACGCTGCTGCTGGCCGGCATCGCAACGCTGGGCCTGGCGCTGGGCTCGCCCGCCGGCGCCCAGGTCGTGATATCCGCCAACGACGCCAAGATGACGCTGACCAACGGCGTCGCCACCGTGCTGCCCAACCCGGCGCCGGACAGCATCACGGTCATGGACATCGCCGGCGGCCAGGTGCGGGTGCGCGCCACCCTGGCGGTGCCCACCTCGGTCAACGGCCCGCCGCTCTCGGTCGCCATCAGCCCGGACAACGCGCTGGCCGTGGTCACCGCCAACCAGGTGCCGGACCCGGCCGACGCCAGCAAGACCATCAACGGCGACTTCATGACCGTCGTCTCGCTCGGCGCCACGCCGGCGGTGCTCGGCCGCGTGCCCACCGGCGCCGGCCCCGCCGGCCTGTCCTTCACGCCCGACGGCAAGCTGCTGCTGGTGGCCAACCGCGGGGAGGGCAGCGTCTGGGTCTACCGCGTCGCCGGCCAGACCATCACCGAACTCGCCAAGCTCAGCCTCGGCAACGCCGCCAGCCTGGTCAGCCACGTCGCCATCACGCCGGACGGCAAGCACGCCCTGGTGACCCGCTACGGCGACAACCGCGTCAGCGTGCTGGCCATCAACGGCGAGACCGTCACCGCCACGCCGCGCCAGATCACCACCGGCGTCAGCCCCTACGCCGTCAACATCACGCCGGACGGCAAGTGGGCCATCGTCGCCAACATGGGCGGCGGCCAGGGCGACACGGACACGGTGGCGCTCCTCGACCTGCAGCACGAACCCTTCCGCGTGGTGGACAGCATCGCCGTCGGCCAGACGCCGGAGGGCATGCAGGTCTCCCCGGACAACCGCCACGTCGCGGTCACCGTGATGAACGGCTCCAACAAGGCGGAGACCTCGCCCTTCCACGGCCCCGGCCAGCTGAAGCTGCTGCGGATCGACAACGGTCACCTCCGCATCGTCGCCACCGCCCGCATCGGCACCTGGGCGCAGGGCGCCACCTTCAGCCGGGACGGCCACCTGCTGCTGGCCGGCAACATGATCGAGCGCACCATCCAGGTGTTCCGCGTCGGCGAGAACGGTACCCTGGCCGACACCAACCAGCCGATCCGCCTGACCGGCGGCGCGGCCGCGCTGCGGGCGGGGCGCTGAGCATGACGGGTCTCGTGCAGGGCAAGGTCGCGCTGGTCACCGGCGCGGCCATGGGCATCGGTGCCGCCACCGCCATCGCGCTGGCGCGCGACGGCGCCGCGGTGCTGCTGACCGACCTCGACACCGCCGCCGGGGAGGCCACCGCCGCCGGCATCCGTGCCAGCGGCGGCCAGGCGCACTTCCTGCGCCAGGACGTCACCGACGAGGCCGCCTGGCCCGCCGTGGTCGCCGAGGCCGAGGCGCGCTTCGGCAAGCTCGACGTCGCGGTGGCCAATGCCGGCATCGCCATCATGTGCGACCTGTTCAGCATGAGCCTCTCCGACTGGCGCAAGCAGACGGCGGTGAACCTGGACGGCGTCTTCCTGACCGCGAAGCACTGCGTGCCCGCCATGGCGCGGGCCGGCGGCGGCTCCCTGGTGATGATCTCCAGCGTGGCCGGCCTGCAGGGCAGCCCCAACCTGGCCGGCTACAGCGCCACCAAGGGCGGCGTGCGGCTGTTCAGCAAGTCCGTGGCCCTGGCCTGCGCCCAGGCCCGCAACGGCGTGCGCTGCAACAGCGTCCACCCCGGCATCATCGACACCGCGATCTGGGAGAAGATGCCCTCCGCCGGCGACCTGCGCCGCCAAAGCAACGCCGGCATCGACGCCCGCGCATTGGGCAGCGCCGTGGTGCCGATGGGCCACCACGGCACCGCGGCGGAAGTGGCCGATGGTATCGTCTTCCTGGCCAGCGACCGGTCTTCCCACATGACCGGCGCGGAACTGGTGATCGATGGCGGCATGACCGCCGGCCGCGCAGGAGCCAACGCCGCCGCGCCGCCGCGTTGAGCGGGCGGCGCCGGCCGGGGTTACTTCTCCCCGGCCATGCCCGGCGCTTTAGCCGCTCCGGAGACGGCCACCTGCACCAGCAGATCGACGATTTCGTCAGGCGTATAGCCGGCGCGTCGTGCGGCACTGGCGTTGAACTTCAACGGCCCTGCCGCGGAGGCAATGATGTTTTCCGCACTCTTGCCCCTTGCCCGAAGCCGGGCGGGGTCAGCGGCGCGCCGAGCCTTGTCGCCGCGCGCATCGGGCCCGATGCGCTCGTTAATCACCATGCAGGCCAGGCCAAGGATCAACATGGCCAGCGCGATCATGTCATTCATCCTCGTGGCTTTGGCCGAGCCCGCCGCATCATGACAAATAAATCAGTTATTAAAAATCATGAATATATTTTCTAAACTCTAAACCATCAATGAAATAAAAATAACAAGTGCTATTGCGGCGGCTATTGCTATAAAAAAACCTGTCCAGTCGTTATTTTGTTCTTTGTCATTTTTTCTAAAAGTGGGTGGAGTTACGTAGGTTTCCTTATATTCTTTGCTTGACATTTCGATTATGTCCTCTCTTGAGGATGGTAAAATATTTCGGATTTTCGGCATGATCAATGCAAGAATTTATAGTGATCCAGCCTGGTGCATAGGCGAACGGATCATGGAGGTGCGGCGTCTGGTCCAGCGAGCCCTGGCACTGCGGCCAATAAACTGCCTCGCCGGCCACTGTCCCCCGGGCATGGCCGTGACCATGCTGCACACGGATGACCGCGTTCGCCGGTATCGCAGTGCACCCGTGGTCAACCGGCACATCGCCACCGACCGCATCAGCACCTTCTGGTGCCGTGACCATGTCTGGGGCTGCCTGTTGCGGGAGATAATGCTCCACAGCCTGGCGGAAGACGCCGCCCTGCGCCTGATCCGCGTGCCAGAACTCGCCCACCGCACCGGCCTTTCGGTCGGCGCCGTGCAATACACCATCAAGCTGTCCATCGAGACTGGCGATTTCATCAAGGTAAGGTCGGCCTACGACAAGCGGACCAACGTCCTGCTCCCTTCCGCCGAGCTCTATGCCTATTTCATCCAGGACATCCGCGACAATCTGCAAGGCTTCAGCGACTTCTGTGGTCGTCCGCGGCTGGACCCGGACATTTTGGCAAAGGTCGGTGGCAGCAGCTATGTCCGCTTGATGATCCGGTCGATGTCCATGCTGCAGGATGGGCTCAGCGAGGATGCCGTGGCCCTGGCCCGCCGCAACTTCTTCTATCTGATGTGGGACCTGCTGCTTGAACCGGAACTGGGCGGCCGCGGTTGCGTCGCAACCATGGCCAGGCGGCTGCAAATCTCGGCCACCACGGTCGCCAAGGTGGTGGAACGGGGGCGCGAACATGGCTGGTTCGAGCCTGTGGAAGACCTGGTTCCCAGCGCGCTGGCGCGGCACCGCTACGCCATGATGTTCAGCGTCTTCGAGGCACGTTGCAACCTGCTGCTGGATGCGCTGGACGCCGTACTGGCGGAACCCGGCCTGGCGCCTGCCCTGGACCCGCTGCTGTTGTAGCGCGGGCTTGCTGGCCTGGGTATCGCCGCCCCTTGGGCTGAAGCCCGATGGACCGCTCCGGCTCTGTCGCCAGCGTGGATCAGTCTCTACAACTGGCTGAATCCAGAGCAGAAAATCCTTTCTGCTGATTTCATCAGGAAGGAGTTTCCTTTAAGGTTGCCCCAACCAAGAGGGAAGCGACCCACTCATGCCGAACCATGGCATGGCCGCGACCACCGCCGCTTGCCATCGCAACATCAACGCGCCGCCACGTTGAGCAGTAAACCGTTCTGGCTCCGCGCCGCCCACTTCATCTTCGTCGGCCTGTGGTCCGGCGGCTTCACCGCGGTCCGCCTGGCGCTGGACTACCTGGAGCCGCTGACCATGCAGGCGCTGCGCTACGGCATCATCGTCGCCGTGCTGGCGCCGCTGGCGTTGCTGCTGCGGCTGCGCGTGCCCAACCGCGCCACGCTGCGCACGCTGGTGGTGATGGGCCTGCTGATCCAGTCCATCTACTTCGCCGGCACCAACCTGGCCCAGGCTCATGGCGTCACCGCCGCCGGGCTGGCGCTGATCATCGCGTTGAACCCCATCCTGGTCGCACTCCTCTCCCCCTGGCTCGCCGGCCAGCGCGTCTCGGCGCGCGGCTGGGCGGGCCTGCTGCTCGGCCTGGCCGGCTGCGGCACCGTCATCCTGTCCGGCAACGCCGTGCACGTCGCGGGCTG
>CAIMOR010000417.1 GCA_903843125.1 uncultured Rhodospirillales bacterium | reverse complement strand
CGCCACGCGGGCCTGGTCGGGCTTCCGCCCGTTGCCGGCGGCTGGCGGCTGGCGGTTGGCGGTTGGCGGTTGGCGGTTGGCGGTTGGCGGTTGGCGGTTGGCGGTTGGCGGTTGGCGCGGGTCCCGATTTAGGCGCTCGGTCAACCGCGGCGTTGGCCGGCGCTGCGCTTGCGCGGGGCGCCGCCGGCCGGCCTGCATTGACGCGCGCATGGCGCTGCGCTATTGCGAATGCCTCGCAGTTGCGGAGCAAGACCATGCGTCCAAGCCGTCGTCACCTCCTCGCCCTGCCGGCAGGGCTCGGCGCCCTGCTGGCGTTGCGCGCCGTGGCCAGCCCCGCCACGCCGTTCGACGTGCCGATCTGCCGCGGCGGCCTGCGCCGGATCGCCGACGTGCCGCAGCGCGAGGCCGCGACCCCGGTGGAGGCCGAGGCGCAGTACCTGGAGATGCTCGGCATTCTGGAAGGCCACCTGCTGGTCGGCCGCCGGCTGCTGGAAGCCGGGCAGTCCCGCCTGGCGGTGCCGCATTTCGGCCACCCGATCCGCGAGCTGTACACCTGGCTGGAGCCGCGCATCGCCCAGCGCGGCACGCCGCAGTTCGAAGCCGAGCTGAACGTGATGGAGGACTGGGCCGAGGGCGGCAATGCCGGCATCGGTGGCCGCTTCGCCACCGCCTGGACCGCGTTGCAGCCGAAGCTGGCGGCGGCCCGCCAGGCGGTGCCGGCCCAGCTGCGCGACAGCCCGCGCTTCATGCTGGAACACGTGGCGATGATCGTGTTCGACGTCTCCTCCGACTACGGCGAGAGCGTCGAGCGCGGCCGCATCGTCAACGTGGTCGAGTACCACGACAGCATGGGCTACCTGATGTACGCCACCGCCCTGGCGGCGCAGGAACGCGGCCTCGGCCGGGCCACGCCGCAATGGGTCGAGGCGGCGACGTTGCTGGAGGAGCTGCGCGACAAGGTCTACCCCGAGCTGCTGCCGCCGTCGCGCCCGCCGATGAGCATCAGCGGCGTGCGCAGCCGCTACGACCGGCTGCGCGCCATCGCCGGCCAGGTTCCCGCCTGATGCGCTGGCCCTGTCGTCGCCTTGGGGTGGCGGTTGCCACCGCGTTGATGCTCGCCCAGCCGGCGGCGGCGCAGATGCGCAATGTCGGCCCCGGCGTCGCCGACCGCACCAACACCGTGACGCGCGGCGGCGGCGAGGACATCATCTTCGGCGGCGAGGCGCAGACCAGCCTGGAGCTGGACCACAACGGCCGGCGCGGCCCGACCAGCGCCTATGGCAACCTGTTCACCGAAAGCCTGCTCGGCACCTACCTGCTGCTGCCCTACGGCTTCGCGGTCAACGGCGTGCTGCGGCTGGAACAGAACCCGGCGGAACCGGACGGCCGCGGCCAGGTGTTCCGCAACCAGGCGCTGTGGGCCGATGAGCTGTACCTGACCTGGTCGCGCGGCACGGTGGACCTGTTCGGCGGCAAGATCCACCCGCGCTTCGGCAGCGCCTGGGACCGCGGTCCCGGCCTCTATGGCACCGATTTCGGCCGCGAGTACGAGCTGACCGAGAAGCTCGGCATCGGCGCCCGGATCTGGGCCTCCGACGTGCTGGGCATCTCGCGCTGGGCCGGCACGCACAACATCCAGGTGGAAGCCTTCGAGGCCGACCGCACCGCGCTCTCCGCCAGCGCCTTCAGCCCGCGCTGGACGCAGACCCGCACCAGCGTGGACCCCGACACCGGCGAGACCATCACCCGCACCTCGCTGCGCTGGCGCAATCGCTCCGGCCTGGGCGGGCCGGACAACACCAGCTTCATGGGCGGCAGCGTGGTGTCCATGGCTGGCTACGGCATTCCCATGCCGCGCGGCCTGGCCGGCTACACCGCCGCCTGGTCGGCGCGGCGGCCGGGGCAGGACGCCGTGCTGGCGGGCCGCCCGGCCACCGAGCAGGCCGGCAGCTTCGGCGCCTTCTGGACCATCCCGCTGCCGCAGCGCGTCACCGCCGCGCCCTTCGCCGAATACGTCACCCAGGAACGGGCGGGCGGCGTCAGTGGCCGCCATTCCGATTGGCTGACGGCGGGGCTCGACCTTCGCCGCGCGCCATGGACCGCGAGCTACGCCTTCATGGGCAACCACAACACGGACAGCCTGGAGCACAGCCGCGCCGGCCGCACCGAGCATGCGGCCAGCCTGAGCTACGACCTCTATTTCCTCGCGCCGACGCCGCTGCTGCGGTCCACCAGCCTGACGGTCGGCTGGCGCCGGGTGCGCGAGGACAGCATCACATCCAACGGCTTCGGAGCGCAGGTGGTATGGGTCTACAAGTTCTGAGGCCCCTGCTGGCAGCGCTGCTTCTGGCCGGCGCCGCCGCGGCGGCCGACCTGCCGCCGGGCAGCGTGATCGACCCGCCGGCCGACCGCTTCCCGGCGCAGCGGCTGCACAGCGAGATGGCCGGCGGCGAGCAGAGCTGGCTGGTGGCGCTGGGCAATACTGCCTTCTCCTCGCCGCTGCTGTACGGCGAGACGGCACGCCGCGCCGGGCTTTCCTGCAACAGCTGCCACGTGAACGGCCATGTGAACCAGGCCTTCTTCATCCCCGGCCTCAGCGCCAGGCCGGCCGGGCTGGACCCGACCGGGCCGCTGTTCAACGCCGCCGCCAACGACCACGCGGCGAACCACACGGATATCCCCAGCCTGCGCGGCATCCGCAGCCTGGGGCCGTTCGGGCGGGATGGCCGGATCGGCTCGCTGCGGGAATTCGCCCGCCACGTCATCGTGGACGAGTTCGCCGGGCCGGAGCCGGCACCGCTGCTGCTGGACGCGCTGGTGGCCTACATGAACGAGTTCGAGTTCCTGCCGAACCCGCGGCTCGGGCCGCTCGGCCAGGTGCGCAACGCCAGCAGCGAGGAACGCCGCGGCGAGGTGCTGTTCCGCACGCCGCGCCGCGCCATGGCCGGGCTTGCCTGCGCCGACTGCCACAAGCCGGAGGCCGGCTTCACCGATAGCCGGCCGCATGATGTCGGCACCGGCGGCATGTTCCGCACGCCGACGCTGCTGAACGCCAACAGCAGCGCACCCTATGGCCATGACGGCCGCTGGGCCGACTACCAGGCGGTGGTTGGCCATTTCGACCAGACCTTCGCGCTGGGCCTGGGGCCGGCGGATCGCCGGGCGCTGGTGGCCTATCTCCGTGCCGTCGGCGACGCCGAGGAGGCCGACGAGCCGGCCACCTTCCGCCGCGAGATGGCCGAGCTGGCCAGCTATGTCGCCGTGCTCGACGGCACGCTGGAGAGGCACGACGCGGTGCTGACGCGCTTCGTCGCCGAGACCGTGGTCAGCGAGATGCACCGCCTGCGCCGCGGCTTCCCCGATGGCGATGCCCGCCGCCAGGCCAACCGCCCGGATCGCAACAAGGCCGAGCCGCTGGACTACGACGCGCTGTGCAACGGCCTGCTGGAGGTGGCGGACAAGGCCGATGCCGGTGACTTCGGCGCCGCCACGGCCCGGCTGGACGCCTATCACGAGACAGCCGAGCGGATGGTGGCGAACTACCCCCGGCCGGGCCGCCACTGACCCGTGGCATCGCTGCCCTCGGGGCGTGCTGCCGGCGGCAGGGCCATGGCCGGCGGCAGCGCTGCGGCGGCCTCGCCCAGGGCGGTCAGCCGGTAGACGCCGCGGGCTTCGCGCTCAAACCAGCCATGCACGTTGCGGCGCAGGATGGTCGCCGCGTCCGGCACCGTGGCGCGCAACGCCCGCGTGCCGAGCGGCCCGTCCCGCAGCAGCGCCACGCAGTCCAGCGCGCGCTGCCGGTAGGCGGTCATGATCGGCTGGCGGGTGGAGCCGCCGGTGGCCGGGTCGCCGCGGCGGTTGCGATGCTCGGTCAGCAGCCGGGCCTGGCGCCTGGCATTGATCCGCGGCCGGTAGGGCGCCGGCTCCGTCAGCACCTGCACCGAGCTGCGCGCGGCGTTGACCGCGAGCAGGCCGAAGCCGAGCATCCGGCAGAGCTTCCAGGCCCGCCGGTCCTGGTCCCGGCCGCGCCGGGTCTGCGGTACCGCCAGCCAGACCTCGTCGGCCATGGCCAGCCGGTCCACCGCCTGCAGCAGCAGTTCCAGCGTGAAGCCCAGCTTCAGTTCGGTGATGACGACAAAGGGCGGCTCACCGGGCCGCACGGCGACGATGTCGCAGCCATGGATTTCGCCCTTGGCCTGGTAGCCCAGTGCCTCAAGGTGGTGCTTCACCGCCGCATACAGCGAGGTTTCCTGCCCCCGTTCGCCCTTCGCCATGTCGCCGCCCCCGTCGATTCGCCAGCCTACACCACCTTGCCGCCGACCATCCGCCGCATCGGCCGTGCCGTGTCGTTGCGGCTGGCTTCGCGGTGGCCGCGGCCCTGGGCCATGGGCGGCTTGGTGCCGGCCGGGTACGACCACCGACGGTTGGGCAACACCGGGGTGCCTCCGCCGGGGCTGGACATGCGCCAGGGCTGCCCCAGATCAGCGGTGGCGCGAATGCCGCGCCCGCCGAAACCATGCCACGCTGCCGCCAGAGCCATCGAGGAATCCCGCATGCGGCTGGCAGGCGCCACCCGACCGACCACGCCCGAGGCCGGCCCCCCCGCCATCGACGATGCTTGCGGCCGCACGCATGCCGATGCTTGACCTGCTGGTCGTCGGCGGCGGCATCAACGGCTGCGGCATTGCGCGGGATGCCGCCGGCCGGGGCCTCTCGGTCACGCTGGTGGAGCGCGGCGACCTGGCCGGCGCCACCTCCTCGGCCTCCTCCAAGCTGATCCATGGCGGCCTGCGCTACCTGGAGCAGTACGAGTTCCGCCTGGTGCGCGAGGCGCTGGCCGAACGCGAGGTGATGCTGCGCATCGCGCCGCACATCGTCTGGCCGCTGCGCTTCGTGCTGCCGCACCAGCCGGCGATGCGGCCGCGCTGGATGATCCGCGCCGGGCTGTTCCTGTACGACCATCTGGCCCGCCGCGTGACGCTGCCGGGCGCCGAGGCTTTCGACCCGCGCCGCGACCCGCGCGGCCTGCCGCTGCGGCCCGAGGTGACCGCCGCCTTCGCCTATTCGGACTGCTGGGTGGAGGACAGCCGCCTGGTGGTGCTGAACGCCCGCGACGCCGCCCGCCGCGGCGCCACCATCCGCCCGGGCTGCGAGTTCCTGGGTGCCACCCGCGACGCCGCCGGTTGGACCTGCCGGCTGCGCGACCAGGACGGCGAGACCACGCTGCGCGCCCGTGCCTTGGTGAACGCCGCCGGCCCCTGGGTGATGCAGACCCTGGCCACCAGCCATGCCGCGCCGCCCGGCCGCATCCGCCTGGTGCGCGGCAGCCATGTGGTGCTGCCCGCGCTGTACCAGGGCGACCACGCCTTCATCCTGCAGAACGACGACGGCCGCGTGGTCTTCGTGATCCCGTATGAGGGCCGCTTCAGCCTGGTCGGCACCACCGACGTGGTGCAGCAGACCACCGCGCCGCCGGCCTGCACGGAGGAGGAGGTGGCCTATCTCTGCGCCGCCGTCGGCCGGCAGTTCCGCGTGGCGCCGCGGCCCGAGGACGTGGTCTGGCGCTATGCCGGCGTGCGCCCGCTGTACGACGATGGCGCCGACAACCCCTCGGCCATCACCCGCGACTACGTGCTGAAGCTGGACCGCGCCGGCGCGCCGCTGCTCAGCGTGTTCGGCGGCAAGATCACCACCTATCGCCGGCTGGCGGAGGAAGCGCTGGAGCTGCTGGAGGCGCCGCCGCGGCCCTGGACCGCGACCGCGCCGCTGCCGGGCGGCGACTTCTCCGGCGGCCTGGCGGCGCTGGAGGCGACGCTGGCCGCCAGCCACCCCTGGCTGCCGGCAGCGCTCCGCGCCCGCCTGGCCCGCGCCTACGGCACCGAGACCAGCGCGATGCTCGGCGACGCCACCGACATGGCCGGGCTCGGCCGGGACCACGGCGCCGGGCTGACCGACCGTGAACTGGCCTGGCTGCGCCGCGAGGAATGGGCCCGCACCGCCGAGGACGTGCTCTGGCGCCGCAGCAAGCTGGGCCTGCACCTGACGGCGACGCAGCGTGCGGCGGTGGCCGCGGCTATGGGCTGACCGGGCGTTCCAGCCGCGGGTCCGGCACCCGGGCGGCGGCCAGCACGTCCACCGCCGCGGCGCCGGCGGCCAGCAGCGTGCGGGCGCATTCCTCGGTGGTCGCGCCGCTGGTCAGCACGTCGTCCACCAGCAGCACCCGCTTGCCGGCCAGCCGCGCCAGGTGGCGGCGCGGCACCGCAAAGGCGCCGGCCACCGCCAGCGCCCGCGCGG
>CAIMOR010000416.1 GCA_903843125.1 uncultured Rhodospirillales bacterium | reverse complement strand
GCCAGCGTGGCGGGGCCTTCGCCCGGCGCCAGGGCAGCCAGCGCCTCGGCGGCGCGGCCGTCATCCTCCCAGGCCACCGGCAGCGCCACGGCGCGCGGTGCCGCGTCGGGGTCCGCCGCCGCCCTGCTGCGCCGCAGCGCCACACCATCCCACAGAGTACCTTTGATACGTGCCATGGACCGAGGTTACGAAGGGCCGCGTGACTCCGGAAGCTGTATTTAGCGTGTCGGTGCGGGTTCAGACCCAATATCCTGTGGACAACGCCGGCTTTGCACGGGAACGGCCGCTGTGCGATTGTCGCACCGAAATCGCGCCGCTTTCCCTGAGGCCTGCATGTCCTTCCTGTTCCGCGTGTTCGCGCCCTTCATGGGCCGCAAGGTCGGCACCGACCGGTTCGGCAACATCTACTATGAGAGCCGCGGCGACCAGCCCGGCGGCTATGGCCGCAAGCGGCGCTACGCGGTCTATGCCCATGGCGGCAGCGAGAGCACCGTGGTGCCGCCGGAATGGCATGGTTGGCTGCACCACACCACCGACGCGCCGCTGCCGGAGAAGCAGCTTTACCCGTGGCAGGCGCAGCATCGGCCGAACCCGACCGGCACGGCGCTGGCCTATGCGCCGCCCGGCGCCGACAGCCAGGGCGGCAAGCGCGCCGCCAGCCCGGCCGACTACGAAGCCTGGACGCCCGGTTCCTGACCATGGCGCAGCGCAGCATCGCGGAAGTGGCGACCGGCGCCGTGGTGCTGGGCATCGCCGGGCTGTTCCTGGGCTATGCCATGCTGCACAGCGGCCGGGCCGGCGGCGCGACCGATGGCCTGAACCTGACCGCCAGGTTCGACAAGATCGACGGGCTGAACAACGGCGCCGACGTGCGGATCGCCGGGGTCAAGGTCGGCAGCGTCACCGGCCAGCGGATCGACCCGCAGAGCTTCGCCGCCGAGATCACGCTGAACGTGGACCGCACGCTGCGGCTGCCCACGGATACCTCGGCCGAGATCACCTCCGAGGGGCTGCTGGGCGGCAAGTACGTGTCGCTGGTGCCGGGCGGGGCGGACCGCATCCTGGCCAATGGCGCCCGCATCACGGAAACGCAGGGCAGCGTCTCGCTTGAATCCCTGCTCGGGCGCTTCATCTTCTCGGTCACGCAGATGAACAGCAGCCAGCCCGCCAACGCCCCGGCCACGCCCACCACCCCCGCCCCGCCGGGCACGCCCCAGCCGGCGCCCGCGCGATGAGCGGGGCGCCCCCCGCCAGCTGGCCGGGGCGCGACGGCCAGCCGATCTCCTGCCGGGAGAAGCTGAAGATGCTGGCCGAGAACCATGCCGAGGCGGCCCAGGTGCTGCGCGACGCCTTCGAGGATGCGGTGCTGATGGGCGTCGACGAGGCCGCGATGCGGCGCATCCTGGCGGAGCTGGTTGCCAGCCTGGAAACCCCGCGGGTGAAGGCATGAGCCGCTGGTTCGCCACCCTGGCCGCCGGGGTGCTGCTGCTGCTGCCGGTGAGCGCCATGGCGCAGGGGCCGGCGCCGGCCGATGGCTGGGTGGCCAGGTCCGCCGCCGAACTGCAGGTGCTGGACAAGGTGACGGCGCGGGTTTCCGTGCTGCGGGCGCCGCTGAACACGCCGACGCCGTTCGGCGCGCTGAGCATCACGGTGCGCGCCTGCAATGCCCGGCCGGCCGACGAGGTGCCCGACGCGGTGGCCTGGATGGAGATTGCCGACAGCCGGCGGCCGGAGGCCACGCGCGTGGTGTTCCGCGGCTGGATGTACGCCAATACGCCGGCGGCCAACATGCTGGAGCACCCGGTCTACGACGTGCGCGTATTGGACTGCAGGTAGCCGGAGGCGCCCGGGCCGCGCCACCGGCGGCGTTCAGTCCGCGCTGGCGCCGGAGGCGCGGATCACCGGCGCCCAGCGGGCGATCTCGGCCGGGATGAACCGGCTGAACTCGGCGGCGCCCATCGGCATCGGCAGCAGCGCCAGGGCTTCCACCCTGGCCCGCCAGGCGGGTTCCGCCATGGTTTCCAGGATGGCGGCCGAAAGCAGCCGGGCCGGGACCTCGCCGATGCCGGCGGGGCCGGCGATGCCGACCCAGCCCGGCGCCTCGCAGCCGGGCAAGCCCTGCTCGATCAGCGTCGGCACCTCCGGCAGCGCCGTCAGGCGTTGCCTGTTGGTGACCGCCAGCGGCCGCAGGGTGCCGGCGCGGATGTGTTCCACCGCCGGCGGGATGTCGGCGATCATCACGTCGATCCGGCCGCCGAGCAGGTCGGTCAGCGCCGCGGTGGTACCGCGATACGGGACGTGCGTCGCCTCGAAGCCCGCGGTCTGCTTCAGCAGCTCGAAGCCGATGTGGTGCGGCGTGCCGGCGCCGGAGGTGCCGTAGCTGATGCGGCCCTGGGCGGCCTTGGCCAGGGCGATGAACGCGGCCAGCGACGTCGGCCCTTCGGCGCGGACCACCAGCACGAAGGTGGTGGCGGCCAGCAGCGCGATGGCGGTGAAGTCGCGCACCGGGTCGAACGGCGGGCGCCGGTACAGGGTGGGCGCCACGGCGAAGGTGGTGCTGGTGGCCAGCAGCCAGGTATGGGCGTCCGGGTTGGCGCGCTGCACCGCCTGGGCGCCGATGACGCTGCCGGCACCGGGCAGGTTCTCCACCACCATCGGCTGGCCGAGCTTCGGCGGCAGCGCTTCGGCCAGCAGCCGGCCCAGCAGGTCGATGACGCCGCCGGGCGGATAGGGCACCACCAGGCGGAAGGGGTGGGTCGGGCCCCAGATGGCCGGTTGGGCAAGCGCGGGCCGGACCACGCAGGGATGGACCAGGACAGGCTGGACCAGGGCGGCCAGCAGCAGGCCGCGTCGCGTTGGCATGGCATCGCCTCCCGTTGTTTGGGACAGCTTGGCCGTTGCGCGGGAAGCTGCCAACCTTCCTGCCAAGCAGGGAGGACACGGCATGACCGAGCCAGTGGGTATCAGGCGCATCGTCACCGGGCATGACGCCAACGGCCGCGCCATGGTGCTGCAGGACAGCCCGACGCCGAACGTGAAGGTGCGCCCGGTCGGCGGCTTCGTCAGCCACCTGGTCTGGGTGACCGATGAGAGCCCGGCCGACATCAACACCGGCACTGACCGCGCCGACCGCACCATCGGCACCGCGCCGCCGCCGGGCGGCACGATCTTCCGCGTGGTGGACTTCCCGCCCGAGGGCGGCAGGACGCATGACCGCGAGGCCATGCTGCAGGCGATGGGGCTGAAGGATGAGAGCCACGCGGAGGGTGCGCGCCACGCCTTCATGCACCGGACCAGAAGCGTGGACTACGCGCTGGTGCTGAGCGGCGAGATCGACATGCTGCTGGACGACAGCGAAGTGCACATGAAGGCCGGCGACGTGATGGTGCAGCAGGCCACCAACCACGCCTGGGTCAACCGCGGCACCGAGGTGTGCCGGATCGCCTTCGTACTGGTGGATGCGGTCGAGCATCCGCATTTCGCCACGTGACGGGCCGGGTGGCTCGGGGGCGGCGGTGTTGAGCCCGCGGCGCGCGCTGCTGGCCGCCGCCCTGGCCGCGCCCATGGTGGCGCGGGCGCAGGACCGCGTGGTGAGCCTGCTGGTGCCGTTCTCGCCGGGCACCAGCATCGACACGCTGGCGCGGCTGACGGCCGAGCATCTGCGCCGCAGCCGGGGCGTGGCGGCGGCGGTGGAGAACCGCGTCGGCGGCAGCGGGGTGATCGCGACGCAGGCGGTGGCGCGGGCGCCGGCCGATGGCCGCACGCTGCTGGTGACGACCAATACCTTCGTCACCGCGCCGAGCCTGCTGCCCAGCCTGCCCTACGACCCGATCAGCGACTTCGCGCCGGTGATCCACCTGGCCAGCGTCGGCATGGCGCTGTGCGTGAACGCCGAGGTGCCGGCGCAGGATGTCGCGGGCTTCGTGGCGCTGCTGCGGGCGCGGCCGGGCGGGGTGGACTACGGCTCGCCGGGGGTGGGGTCGCCGCAGCACCTGGCCATGGCGCTGTTCCTGCAGCGCACCGGCACCCAGGCGGTGCACGTGCCGTACCGCGGCAGCGCCGGCGCCCTGCCGGACCTCTCGGCCGGGCGGGTGGCGGCGATGTTCGTGCCGGTGAACGCCGCGGTGCCGCTGGCGCAGGATGGCCGGGTGCGGCTGCTGGCGGTGGCGCAGGCGCGGCGCAGCGCCCAGGCACCGGCGGTGCCGACCATGGCGGAGGCGGGCTTCGCCGGGCTGGAGATCGAGGTCTGGTTCGGCCTGCTCGGGCCGGCGGGGATGCCGGCGGCACAGGTGCAGCGGCTGAATGGGGAGCTGAACGCCATGCTGGAGGACCCCGCCGTGCGCCAGGTGCTGGCGCGGCAGGAGCTGGAAGCCAAGGGCGGCCCGGTGGAAGCCTTCGCCGCCCTGGTCAATGGCGAGCGGGCGCGATGGGCGCGCGTCATCACCGAAGCGGGCATCACCGCGGAATAGGGAGACGGCCATGCTGAAGCGTCGTTGGTTGCTGGGCTGCACGGCGGCCGCCCTGGCGGCGCCCCGGCTGGCGCGGGCCTGGCCGGACCGGCCGGTGCGCTGGATCGTGCCGTTCACCGCCGGCGGGCCGACCGACGTGTTCGGCCGCCTGCTGGCCGAGCGGCTGGGGGCGCGCCTCGGCCAGCCGGTGGTGGTGGAGAACCGGCCGGGTGCCGGCACCATCGTGGCCAATACCGCCGTGGCCCATGCGCCGCCGGATGGCTACACCCTGGCGCAGACCATCAGCGGCTTCACGCTGAACCCGGCGATCCGCCCGAACCTGCCCTACGACACGCTGCGCGACATCGCGCCGGTCAGCCAGCTGGCGATCTCGCCCATTGTGCTGGTGGCCAAGCGGGACTTCCCGGCCGACGACATGCGCAGCCTGGTGGCGCTGGCCAAGGCGCATCCGGACGGGTTCAGCTACGGCACCGCCGGGGTCGGCACGCTGTCGCATCTCGCGCATGTGCTGCTGCTGCGCGAGGCCGGGATCAGCATGACGCACGTACCCTACAACGGCTTCGCGCAATCCTCGCTGGACCTGCTGGCCGGACGGATCCAGCTGATCAACGACATCTGGGGCGGCGCGCGCACGCTGGTGCAGCAGGGCCAGCTGAAGGTGCTGGGGGTGGCGGGGCTGGCGCCGGTGCCGGGCATGCCGCCGCTGCCGCGCTTCGCCGACGTGCAGCCGGGCTTCGACATCGCCTCCTCCTTCGGGCTGATCGCGCCCGGCGGCAGCCCGCCCGAGATCCTGCACCGCGTCGCAACCGAGCTGCACGGCATTCTGCATGCGCCGGAGATGGCGCCGCGGCTGCTGGAGTTCGGCATGGCGCCGATCGGCAGCACGCCGGAAGCCTATGCCGATTGGGTGGCGACGGACGTGGCGCGCTGGAAGCGGGTGGTCTCCGAAGCCGGCATTCGCGTGGAGGAGTAGCGGCAGGCCGCACAACCGGCCAGGATGGCGGGGCTGACGGGGGTTTCCGCATGTTCCGCTTGTTGCTGGCCGCGCTGTGCTGCCTGGTTCCGCCTGCCGCGCGTGCCGAATGGCCGGAGCGGCCGATCCGCATGATCGTGCCCTTCCCGCCCGGCGGCGGCACCGATGCCCTGGCGCGGGTGCTGGCGGCCCACCTGCAGAGCGTGCTGGGCCAGCCGGTGGCGGTGGAGAACCGGGCCGGCGCTTCCGGCGTGATCGGCACCGAGGCCGGCGCCCGCGCCCCGGCCGATGGCTATACGCTGACGCTGAATGCCTCCGGCCCGCTGACCATCGTGCCGCAGATGCTGCCGAACCCGCCCTACGACCCGCTGCGCAGCGTGGTGGCGGTGGCGATACCCAGCGTGACGCCGCTGCTGATGGACGTGCCGGCGGCCTCGCCGCTGCACGACGTGCAGGGCTTCGTCAGCTGGGCCAGGGCCAATCCGGGCAAGGGCAACTACTGCTCCATCGGCATCGGCTCGCCGAGCCACCTGGCGGCCGAGATGTTCATGCGGCGCTTCGGGCTGGAACTGACGCATGTGCCGTTCAACGGCAGCGCGCCGGCGCTGACCGCGCTGGTCTCCAGCACCTGCGACGTGCTGTTCGACAGCGGCACCTCCTCCAGCCCGCTGGTGCGGCAGGGGCTGATCCGGGCGCTGGGCATCACCGCGGCGCGGCGGCACCCGAACTTTCCCGAGATTGCCCCGGTCAGCGACCAGGGCGCGCCGGGCTACGAGGCCTTCACCTGGTCCGGCCTGTTCGCGCCGGCCGGCACGCCGCAGCCGATCCTGGAGCGGCTGAACCGCGAAAGCCGTGCCCTGGCGGCGACGCCGACCGAGCGGGCGCGGATAGAGAGCCAGGGCGGGCTGGTGATGGACCTGGACCTGGCCGCGCTGGATGGCTTCATGCGGCGCGAGATCGACGCCTGGGGCGCGGTGATCCGCGCCGCCGATATCCGGCTGAACCCTTGAGCGTCGGCCCGGCCGAAGCGGCCCGCCCGCGGCGTGGCCCGGGCCCGTGCCGGCCCTGAGGTCGCGCTACTCGCCGAGGCCGGCCCAGGTCTTGCCGTATTCGTCGCCGTAGACGAATTCGCTGAGCTTGCCGCGGCCGACCGGTCCGAACTTCCCCATCGGCCAACCGATCGGCAGGATGGCGTAGCTGTGCACGCCGGGCGGCAGGCCCAGCGCGGCTTCCGATTCCTTCTCGAACAGCAGGTGCCGGGTGGTCAGCGTGCTGCCCAGCCCCAGCGCGCGGCAGGCCAGCAGCATGTTCTGCACCGCCGGATAGATGCTGGCGCCGGTGCTGCGGTTGGGGTTCGGCCCCTCCAGGCAGCAGACGATCCAGACCGGGGCGTCGGCGAAATGCTCGGTCAGGTATTCCACCGCGCTGTGCTGGCGGTGGTACTTCTCGGCGGTGACGCCGGGCGGGGCGGCGCTGCTCGCGTAGCGCGGGCCGATCACCTCATCCAGCGCCTTCTTGTACCAGGCCTGCACCGCCAGCTTCTTGGCGCGGTCGCGGATGACCATGAAGCGCCACTTCTGGGTATTGCCGCCGTTGGCCGCCGCGGTGCCGGCTTCCAGCACCTGGCGGATCAGGGCATCCGGCACCGGGTCCGGCTTCAGCCGGCGCATCGCCCGGGTGGTTTGGATGATGTCGAGGACGTCCCGGCTGGCGACGTCGATGGTGGCTTCGGCCATGGTTGCCTCCCGCTGGGCAGCGCTTTGGTTGCGCCGGGCGAGGCCTGCGGGACCTCGGTACGGCGCAACGGTTCAGCCAGGGTGCCATGCCGGCGCCGGCAGCGCTATCCGGCGCGGAAGGCGATGGCGTTGCGCAGGGCGTGGACGATCAGTTCCATGCGGCGTTCGAAGCCGACCGCGGCGCCGGGCCGGCCGGCCTCCTCGGCGCCGACCACGCCACGCAGCAGGGAGGCTTCCAACTGGCCGGCCATTTCCTCCATGGCCAGCAGCGCCTCGGCCGGGCCGCCGCCCTGCATGCTGGCGCGCAGCACGGCGAGTTCACCGAAGGCCGAGGCCAGGGCGGTTTCCAGGGCGACGATCTCGCCCCGCAGTTCTTCGATATCGGTGCTCATGCCGGCCGATGATACGCCAGCGCGGCGGCGGCACCAGCATCGCCATGGCGTGATGCCGCCCCAGCCGGCGACCGGCCGGGGCGGCGCCGCGGAGCCTGGCGTGGCGCTCAGATGAAGATGGCGTCGCCATGCGCGTAGGTGACATGGCTGGCCATGATCGTGGCCGCGGTCCAGCTGCCGGCCAGGCCGGTCAGCACCACGCCGTCATTCGGCGCGGCGCTGTCGTAGATCGCCACCGCATGGACGCCGTTCACCAGCGTATCCGCGGCATGCACGGTGCTGGTGGCGGCACCGTTCAGGTTCAGCATCAGCTCGTCGGTGCCGAAGATGAAGCCGGCCACGGTGGTGACGCCGCTGCTGGCCACCAGGGTCTGGTTGATGACGGTGGCGCCGGTGCCGAGGGTGATGGCGTCCACCGTGCCGGTGAAGCTGGCGGTCGCCGCGCTCATGCCGCCATTCGCCGCGGCGGTGTCGGCGCCCACGTTGATGCTGGCCGCGACGTGCGAGCCGGTCAGCGTCAGTACCGCACCACCGCCTTCGCTGATGGTCAGGCCGGCCAGGTGGGTATCGGCGTTCAGCGTGCCGAGGGCCGCGGTGACATGCGCCGCGGTGTCGTTAACGGTGAAGCCGGTGACGTGGGCGTTGGTTTGCAGTGCCGCGGCCTGGGCCACGGTCGCGTCCGTCACCGTCACGCCGTAGGCGCTGTGGATCTTGGCGAAGACGGTGGCGTCGGCCAGCCAGGCGGTCTCGGTCATGGTCAACGCGACGGTGCCGACATCGGTGAAGCTGACCGCCAGCGCCTTGCCGTCCGCCAGCAGCCCGGTCATGCCGGAGAGCACGTTGGCGGCGGTGTCGCTGACCATGAAGCTGCTGACATGGGCGCTGGCCTGCAGCGCGGTGGCCTGGGCCACGGTGCCATCCGTGACCTGGACGTTGTAGGCGGCGATCTTGCCGAACAGGCTGGCATCCGCCAGCCAGGCGCTGTCGCCGATCTGCATGACGGTGGCGCTGTCGGTCAGGGTGATGGCCGAGATCTTGGTTTCGGCCAGCAGGGTGCCGAGGTTGTGCAGCAGATCGGTGGAGGCCAGGCTGGCGGTGAAGCTGGCGACATGGCCGTCGGTCTGCAGCGAGGCCGCCTGGGCCAGGCTGGCGCCGGTGACGGCCAGGGTGAAGGCGCTGCCGATCTTGGCGAGGACCGAGGTGTCGTTCAGGTAGGTGGTCGCGGTCAGGGTCAGCGTCGGCTTGGCGGTGTCGGTCAGGGTGATGGCGCCAAGGTTGCTGTCGGCCACCAGCGCGTTCAGGTTGGCCACCACATTGGCGGCGGTGTCGCTGATGGCGAAGCCGGTGACATGCGAGTTGGCCTGCAGCGCCGCGGCCTGGCTGGCGGTGGCGGCGGAGATGGCCAGCTTGTAGGCGCTGGTGATCTTGGCCAGCACCGCGGCATCCGCGGCGTAGGCCGCGCCGGTCAGGCTCAGCGTCGGCGTGGTCGGGTCGGTCAGGCTGATGGCGGTCAGCTTGCTGTCGGCCAGCAGCGCGGCCAGGCCGGCCTGCACGTTGGCGGCGCTGTCGGCGATGGTGAAGGACTTGACCACCGTATTCGCCTGCAGCGCGGCCGCGTCGGCCACCAGGGCGTTGTTCATCACCGGCGTGGGCGCCGGGCCGCCGGCATTGTCCAGCGTGATCCAGTCCCCGGCGGAGAGCAGGGTGGCGAGGCTCACCTCGAAGGTGGTGTCCCAGTACTGGCCGGGTTCGCTGCCCCAGGGGTTACGGACCTCCAGCATGTTGTTGCTGCTGTCCACGCCGTAGATCGAGAGCGCATGGCCCGCCACCAGGGTCTGGTGGCCGCTGGCGTCGGTGGCGTTGGTGTTGCTGCTGAGGATCACGTCGTCATGCGCGCCCAGCGCGGCGACGATGGTGGCCAGCAGGCTGGCCGTGGTGTTGCCGCTGGTGCCGCCCTGGTAGGCCATGCCGTTGTTGAAGGTGTACTTCGACCAGCTGCCGCCGCTGGCGGCGAATTCGGTGATCTGGCTGGCGCCGGTGATCTCGGCCAGGGCATAGCCCGGCACGCCGCCGTTGCCGATGGCGCTGAAGCTGTTGCCGCTGTAGCTGTTGCCGGTGACCGAGCCGGCCGCCTGCAGCTGGGCGTAGGCCTGCTCCACCAGGCTGGCCCAGAGGTTGGCGCCGGTGTTGAACTCGTGCCCGCCATCGGCCAGCTTGTTGCTGACCGTGACGTATTCGGCGACGCCGTTGACGTAGAACCGCACGCCGTAGGTGTTGTTGCCGTTGTCGGTGATCATCGAGGTGATCGCCGCGCTGTTCTGGTGCGCCACCTCGGCCAGGGAGGACAGCAGGTAGCAATCCCCCAGGTAGCCCTGGTTGACGTCGTTCATGCTGGGGCCGGTGCTGGCAAACAGCGAAGAGGTATTGGCGCTGAAGCTGACGGTGAAGCTGGCGCTGCCGCTCATGGCGACGACGTCGCTGGGCAGGTCGGTGCCCAGCAGCCAATTGCCGGCCAGCTCCGTCAGGTGGGTGGCGGTGGCGCCGGCGGCCAGGTTGCCCAGGGCCACGGCGCTGGCGGCGCCGCCGGTCCAGCTGGCATTGGCGGCGTTGCCGTTGACCAGCGCGTTGACCACGTAGGTCAGGTAGGGGGAGGCGACCTCGCCCTGGTTCAGGTCGGCGGCGATCAGCTTGAGGTCGGCGAACTGGCTGGCCGAGAGGGTGGTGTGCCCGGCGGTCAGCTCGGCGGCCAGGTCGGCGAACAGCTTGGCCATGGCGGCTTCGTTGACCACGCCGTTCAGGTCGGCGGCGGCCATGTCGGCGCGCAGCGTGGTGTCGGTGATCGAGGCGATCCAGCTCGGGGTGGTGGTGGTCATGACGGCGCTCCTGCTTCTGGGAACCGTATGCGCCGAAAAGAGTTGTCGAAAGTTTGAGACTGTAGCCGAATTTTTCCCCGTTTTCTGTCTTTGGCGTTTTTCTGCGTCGGGCGGCGGTGCTGCGATGCCATGCCCGGGTTGCGCCCGCCCGATGACGCCCGCAGATGCGCGGAGGCGCCCGGCGCAGGCGGGCGGCGCGGCCGAGCAGTGGCCTGGCGCCGGGCCAGGCGAGGCTTCAGCGGAAAGGATGCAGGGGAAGGGGCCGACAGGCCAGGCCGCAACGACGGGGTTGCAGGGGCGTCAGGCGCGCGGGCAAGGCGGGAATGGTGCCCAGGGGCGGAATCGAACCACCGACACTGCGATTTTCAGTCGCATGCTCTACCAACTGAGCTACCTGGGCCCATTGCGGCGGCCCGCCTGGGGCGGGCCGTAGGCAGAGGCGGGCGGAGATAGCGGAACCCGGCCGGGGTGTCTACCCGGCACGGCGCCGCCATGTTGGTATTGTTGCGCGGGGCTCAGGCGGCCGCCGCGGCTTCCTTCTTCGCCTTGGCACGGGCGATGCGGTTCTTCAGCACCTGCGCCTCCTCCGGAAGCTTGCGCTTTGGCGTGTCCAGCAGGAAGGCATCCAGGCCGCCATTGTGCTCGATGGTGCGGATGCCGTTGGCGGTCAGCCGCAGCCGGATGCTGGTGCCCAGCACGTCCGAGAAGAACGACGTCTCCTGCATGTTGGGCAGGAAGCGACGGCGGGTCTTGTTGTTGGCGTGGCTGACGTTGTTACCCGTCAGCACGCCCTTCCCGGTGATACCGCAACGGCGGGCCATGATGAAGTTCCCGAAACAGCGCAGGCGGCCGAAGGAGCCGCCTGGAAAGGATGGCGAATGAAGGCAGGGCGTATGGCGGAACCATCGGCCGGAGTCAACCCGGATGCCGGTTGCGGGCGGTGCGGGAGCGCGCCTGGCGGCCAGCGCGGGCCAGGCAGCCGGCTGGCATGCCGCCCGCGGATCGCGCCCCGCGGAACCTAGGCGGCGCCGCCGGGCAGGTGCTCGCGCATCTGACGCAGCTCGCCGCTCTCCACGCTGGCCAGGGCGTTGCGCAGCACGTTGGCCACGCCACGGTCGTCCAGGCTGCGGGCCAGCAGGCCCAGCGCGCCACCGAGCAGCGCGGAGGCGACCGAGATGGCATCAATGTTCTGATCCATCATGTACTCGATCGCCTTGTCCACCACCGAACCGGCGTGGCTCAGATCCTCGGGCGCCATGCCTTCGGGGTCCATCTGCATGGGCAGCCTCCTGTATGCCGGCCGCAGATAGGGCGCAGGGCGCCCCGGCGAAAGCCCCACAGCGGCAACGCGATGCGCGGCGCCGCAATCTGGGCGATGCTGGGACCAAACGGCAACAGGAGGAACCGCCATGACCAATCATCACCTGCCGCTCGGCCTGGTGGGCGACCTGTGGTTCGGCGTGCTGGCGCCGCCGGCAACGCCGGATGCGGTGACAAGCCGGATTGCCGGGGAGATCACAGCGCGGAGGCCGCGGCCTTCCTGACGCCGAACGGCTGCGTGGCGGACCTGGCCGACCGCGCCGGCTTCATCCGCCATGTCGGCGAGGACGACGCGCGGTGGAAGGCGCGCGCCCGGCGGCTGGGCGTGGTGCTGGACCAGTAGCGCAGCCGTGATCGGGCGCCCGGATTTGGCCGTGATTCCGGCTGAATCCGGACGCGGGGGCGGCCCATATGGGTGCCATGAACAAGCGCATCCCTGCCATCCTGCTCGCCGGACTGATGGCCTCCGGCATCGCCGCCCCGGCCGCGCAGGCCCAAGGCTGGCATCGCGGCGGCTACGGCCATGGCTACGGCGGCTACCACCGTGGCCCGGGCGGTGGCGCCATCGTCGGCGGCATCCTGGGCGGCCTGGCGCTGGGGGCGCTGGCGGCCGGGGCCGCCGGGGCCTTCGCCCCGCCGCCGCCGCCGCCGGTGTACTACGCGCCGCCCCCGCCACCGCCGCCGGGCTACTACCCCGACCCCGGCTATGCCCCGCCGCCCGGCTACTACGCGCCGCCGCCAGGCTACGGCTACAAGCCCGGCTGGTAGCTAAAGCGGGCGGTACAGGCCCTGGCGCAGCGCCTGGCCCTCGGCGCCGGCGGGGTCGATCAGGCCCTCGCGCAGGAACAGGTCGATCAACGCCAGGTTGACGTTGAACTTCACGTCCACGGCGTCCCGCACATGGGCGAAGAGGCGGGCGATGGGCCAGAGCTCGAAGCGCTCCACCTCGTTGTCATTCGGCCGCGGCGTGAAGTCCGGCGGCAGGTCCAGGTCATACACATGCATCATGTCCCGCCGGGTGCCCTCGGGCACCTGCATGACGTAGCTGATGCGGGCGACCGGGCGGGCCTGGCGGGCGAGTTCGGCGGGGATGCTGGCCTCCTCCCCGGCTTCCTTGACCAGGCAGGCGAAGGCGTCCAGCCCGGCCGGGGTGCCGCCGGCCACCAGGTTGTCCAGCTGGCCCGGCGCCACCGCCTTGGCCTTGCTGCGCCAGCCGATCCAGACCTGCACGCCGTCCGGCCGCCGCACCAGGCCGTTGACGTGGACGCCCTGGCCGATGACGCCGAAGCGGGGGATGGCGCCACGGTCCAGCACCGCCAGCGCCGGGCTGTCGGGCGCCGAGCGGACATCGAACAACTCGCCGCGGTTGCGGGTGCCGAGCGCGGCCGCGGCAGCGGCCAGCGTGGCGGTGCGGGCTGCGGCCGGGGCCACCAGGTCCAGTCCGGCGGCGCCGTCCTGCCAGCCCGGCACCACGGCCAGCCGGGCGGCATCGGCCGGCGCCAGGTAGCCGACGGTGGCGCCCTCGATCCGCCAGGGGCGCAGCAGGTGCAGGCCCGGATGGTTGTTGCAGGCGGCGATGTGGCGGAGGAAGGGGCTCATGGCCCTGAGTAGCGCCCCCGCCGAATGGCGGGAAGGCTTTGCCGCGCCGCCGTTCCGGGCCACATAGCCTCCATGCGCATTGAACACCCCCGCCCGACCACGCCCCGCCCGCCGGAAAACAACCATTGGCAGACGCTGGTCTCCCTGGCGCCCTGGCTGTGGCCGAAGGGCGAGCTGGAGTTGCGCCTGCGGGTGGTGGCGGCGGTGCTGCTGCTGGTCTGCGCCAAGGCGGCCAATGTGCTGGTGCCGCTGGCCTATGCCCGCGCGGTGGATGCGCTGACGCCGAAGGGGGCCGAGGTGGTCGCGGTGCCGATTGCCCTGGTGGTGGGCTATGGCCTGCTGCGGATGGCCTCCGCCACCTTCGGGGAGTTGCGCAGCGCGGTCTTCGCCAAGGTGCAGGCGCGGGCCGCGCGGCGCATTGCGGCCTCGGTGTTCAACCACCTGCATGCCCTTTCCATGCGCTACCACATGGACCGGCAGACCGGCGGGCTTTCCCGCGTGCTGGAACGCGGCACGCGCGGCATTTCCTTCGTGCTGAACTTCCTGCTGTTCAACATCATCCCGACCATCGTCGAGATCTTCCTGGTGGCGGGCATCCTGTGGGGGATGTTCAGCTTCAGCTTCGCCGGCGTCACCATGGTGACCATCGGCGGCTACATCGCCTTCACCCTGCTGTTCACCAACTGGCGGCTGCGCTTCCGCCGGACGATGAACGAGATGGACCAGGACGCCAACACCAAGGCGATCGACAGCCTGCTGAACTACGAGACGGTGAAGTACTTCGGCAACGAGGCGCATGAGGCGCGCCGCTACGACGAGAGCCTGACGCGCTATGAACGCGCCTATGTGCGCAGCGAGACCACGCTGAACATGCTTAACGCCGGCCAGGCCGCGATCATCGCGGTGGGGCTGACGCTGGTGATGCTGCTGGCGGCGCGGGGCGTGATCGGCCACACGATGACGGTGGGCGATTTCGTGCTGGTGAACACCTACCTGATCCAGCTGTACATGCCGCTGAACATCCTCGGTTTCGCGTACCGCGAGATCAAGCAGGGCCTGACCGACACGGAATCGATGTTCGAGCTGCTGGACGAGGCGCAGGAGGTGGCGGACGCGCCGGATGCGGTGCCGCTGGCCGCCGGGCCGGGGGCGCTGAGCTTCGAGGATGTGCGGTTCGGCTACCGGCCGGACCGGGTGATCCTGAAGGGCGTCTCGTTCGAGGTGCCGCCGGGCAAGACCATGGCGATCGTCGGGCCGACCGGGGCGGGCAAGAGCACGATCTCCCGCCTGCTGTTCCGCTTCTACGACGTGACCGGCGGGCGGATCCTGGTGGATGGCCAGGACGTGCGGGCGCTGACCCAGACCAGCCTGCGCCATGCCATCGGCGTGGTGCCGCAGGACACCGTGCTGTTCAACGACACCATCCGCTACAACATCGCCTATGGCCGCCCTGGCGCGACCGAGGAAGAAGTGGTGGAGGCGGCGAAGCTGGCGCAGGTGCACGACTTCGTCATGCGGCTGCCCGATGGCTACAGGACCATGGTGGGCGAACGCGGGCTGAAGCTTTCCGGCGGCGAGAAGCAGCGCGTGGCCATAGCGCGCACCATCCTGAAGAACCCGCGCATCCTGATACTGGACGAGGCGACCAGCGCGCTGGATACGCGGACCGAGCAGGAGATCCAGTCGGCGCTGCGCGGCGTCTCGCGCAATCGTACCACGCTGGTCATCGCGCACCGGCTTTCCACCGTGGTGGAGGCCGATGAGATCATCGTGCTGCAGGACGGCCAGATCGTCGAGCGCGGCAGCCACGGCGCGCTGATCGCGGCCGATGGGCTGTATGCCGAGATGTGGCGGCGCCAGTCCGAGGCGGTGGCGGCGGCGGAAGCCGCGGCGCGGGCCCAGGCGGCAGCGGACCTGGACGGCACGCGGGTGGCGCGGGCCAAGCAGGTGGCCCAGGAGTAGCGCGGCGGCCTGCTGCCGTCGGCGCCGGCCACGGCCACCGCGCCGCGCCCCAACATGGCGGTTCAGTGCATGAAGTCGGGTTCGTCCTTGGCCAGGATCCGCTTGACGCTTTCCAGGTGCAGCCGGGCGCTTTCGCGGTCGCCCTCGCGCATCTGGGCGTAGGTGGCGGCGGCAAGGGCCGGCGGCACCGGCTTCAGCGGGCGTCCCGTCTGCATGGCCAGGCGCTGCACCTCGCAGGCGCGTTCCAGGTAGTACAGGTCGTCCCAGGCCTCCGCCACCGTGGCGCCCAGCACCATGACGCCGTGGTTCTTCATGAAGACGATGTCGGCGTCGCCGAGCGCGCGGGCGATGCGCTCGCCCTCCGCGTTGTCCAGCGCCAGGCCGTTGTAGTCCTCGTCCACCAGGGTGCGGCCGTAGAACTTCAGCGCGGTCTGCCCGGCCCAGACCAGCGGCGGGCCCTCCAGCATGGCCAGCGCCGTGGCGTTGGGCATGTGGGTGTGGAAGGCGGCGCGGGCACGCGGCTGGTGCTTGTGCACCTGGGCGTGGATGTAGAAGGCGGTCGCCTCCGGCACGCCCTCGCCGGCGATGACGTTGCCGTCGAAGTCGCAGACCAGCAGGCGGGAGGCGGTGATCTCCGAGAAGGCCCAGCCATAGGGGTTGACCAGGAACAGGTCGTCCCGCCCCGGGACCACGAAGCTCAGGTGGTTGCAGATGCCCTCGTGCAGGCCCATCCGCGCGGCCATGCGGAAGCAGGCGGCCAGGTCCACGCGCGCCTGGCGCACGGCGTCGGTATCAAGCGCGGTGTTGCGCAGCAGGGCGGGGGCGGCGGCGTTACCCAGGGCATGGGCCATCGGGGTGCTCCATCGGTTCGGCGCGCAGTGTGCCGGCGGTGCGCCGCGGCTACCAGGGGGCCGATGCACCGGCTTCGGCTTGGCGCTTGCCACGCCGCGGCTTTGGCCGGTCTACTGCGGCAACCCAGAATGGCGAGCCGGCGATCCATGCACCCTACCCCGCGCAGAACCCTGCTGGCCGGCCTGGCGCTGGGCGTGGCGCGCAGCCGCGGCCGTGCGGCGGAGCCGCTGCGGGTGCTGGGCACCGGCGCGGTGGAACACGCGGTGCAGGACCTGGCCGCGGCCTATGCGGCGGCGACCGGCCAGCAGGTGCTGGTTGCCATCGGCAATGCCGGCGGCGTGGCCCGGCGCCTGCGGGATGGCGAACCGGCCGACCTGGTCATCAACAGCGCCAGCCAGCTGGCGGTGATGGCGGGTGCCGGCCTGGTGGAGGGCAGCAGCATCGTCGAACTGGGGCGGATGCGGATCGGGCTGGCGGTGCAGGCCGGCGCCACGGTGCCCGATATCGCCACGCCGGAGGCGCTGCGGGCCACGCTGCTGGCAGCGCCGCACATCGCCTATTCGGACCCGGCAAGCGGCGCCACCACCGGCATCCACCTGCTGCGGATGATGGAGCGGATGGAGATAGCCGCGACGATGGCGCCGCGCAGCCTGGTGTTCGCCCAGGGGCTGGACGCCGCGAAGGTGGTGGCCGATGGCCGCGCCACGCTGGTGATGACGCAGATGAGCGAGATTTTGGCGGTGCCGGGGGTGCGGCTGGTCGGCCCGCTGCCCGATGCGGTGAACCTGGTGACGCCCTACAGCGCCGCCGTGCGCGCCCATGCGCCGGACCGCGCCGGCGCGCTGGCCCTGCTGCGCTGGCTGCGCAGCCCGGAAGGCCGCGCCCGCTTCGAGCACGCCGGCTTCCTGGTGGCGGGCTGAGCGCGGTGCCGGATGCTGGACAGCGCCGGGCGCCGCGCGTAATCGGTCCGGCCTATCCACACAACCCGACGGCACGGACATGAGCGGCACCAACCAGCGGATCGACCCCAAGCGGCTCTGGGCCACGCTGATGTCCATGGCGGAGATCGGCGCCACGCCGAAGGGCGGGGTGAAGCGGCTGACGCTGACCGATGTGGACCGCCGCGGCCGCGACCAGTTCAAGACCTGGTGCGAGGCGCTGGGCCTGACGGTGCGGGTGGATGCGATGGGCAACATGTTTGCCCGCCGCGCCGGGCGCGACCCCAACCGCCTGCCGGTGCTGATGGGTTCCCACCTGGACAGCCAGCCGAGCGGCGGCAAGTTCGACGGCGCGCTGGGCGTGATCGCGGGGCTGGAGGTGATGCGGTCGCTGAACGACCTGAACATCGTCACCGAGGCGCCGGTCGAGGTCATCAACTGGACCGACGAGGAGGGCAGCCGCTTCGGCCGCAGCCTGATGGGCTCGGGCGCCTGGGCCGGCATCTATCCGGTGGAGCAGACCTATGGCCTGACCGACGTGGACGGCGTGACCGTGGGCGAAGCGCTGGACGCCATTGGCTACAAGGGCGACGTGCCGGCCAGGCCGTTCCCGGCCGATGCCTATTTCGAGCTGCATATCGAGCAGGGGCCGATCCTGGAGAAGGAGGCCAAGCAGATCGGCATCGTCACCGGCGCGCAGGCGCAGGTGTGGTTCGACGCCGTTTGCATTGGCCAGGACGCGCATGCCGGCACCACGCCGCCTTCCACGCGCAAGGACGCGCTGGTGTGCGCCAGCCGGATCGTGGACCTGGTGGACCGCATGATGCGCGCCCGCGGCGATGATGGCCGCGGCACCGTGGGCTACATGCAGGTGATCCCGAACAGCCGCAACGTGGTGCCGGGCGAGGTCCGCTTCAGCGTGGAGTTCCGCCACCCCGCCACCGAGGAGATCGAGAAGCTGGCGGCGCAGTTCCCGCGCGAGGCCGGCTTCATCGCGCGCGACTGCGGCATTGAGCTGAACCTCACGGAGCTTTTCCGCATTCCGCACCAGCCCTTCGACGCAAGCTGCGTCGCGCTGGTGGAACAGGCTGCGGCGAAGCTGGGCTATCCCGCGCGGCGGATCATCAGCGGCGCCGGGCACGACGCGGTGTACGTCTCCCGCAGCATTCCCACGGCGATGATCTTCACGCCGTGCAAAGACGGGCTTTCGCACAACGAAGCCGAGAGCATCGAGCCGGAGGAAGCCGCGGCCGGCTGCCAGGTGCTGTTCGAGGCGGTGCTGGCGCGGGCGAACCGGACACTGTGAGGCGCGGGGGCTTCAGCCCCCAACCCACTTGGCGATGACGAAGGCTACCCCGGCGGCCAGCCCGCCCACGGCCAGGGTCTGCAACGCGCCCTTCAACGGCGGCAACCCGGTGGCGCTGGCCTTCAGCCAGCCGAAGCCGAGCAGCGCCAGCCCCGTCGCGGCGCAGGACACCAGCAGGGAAAAGTGCGTCTCGCTGAACAGGATGTAGGGCGCCAGCGGGATCAGCCCGCCGACCACATAGGCACCGCCGATGGTCGCGGCGCTCTTCGCGGCACGGCCGGGCTCCGGCTCGCTCATCTCCAGCTCGAACTTCATCATGAAGTCCACCCAGCGCTTGCGGTCGCTGCAGATCGCCTCGGTGGCGTCGGGCAGGGACTGGCCGCGCAGGCCGAAGCGGTGCAGCACCGCCATCACCTCCCAGCGCTCGCGGTCGGCCCAGTCGTGGGTTTCCTGCTCCTCGCGGGCGCGCTCCACCACGTAGTGCTGCGCATCGGTGCGCGCGGCCAGGTAGCCGCCCAGGCCCATGGCGACGCAGCCGGCGGCGATTTCGGCGAGTCCCGCGGTGACGATGAGCGCGTTGGCCGCAACGGCGCCCGAAAGGCCGGCCGCGAGCGCGAAGGGCACCGTCAGCCCGTCGGCCATGCCGATGACCAGGTCGCGCACCGTCTCGGAGGCGGTGAAGTGTTCCTCGGAGGCCGGGCCGGGCGGCGGCGGCGGCAATCCTTCGCGGGACGGGGCGGCGTGGGGGGTGTCCATGGCGGGCGAAGCTAGCCGCCCGCCGGCCGTTCCGCCAGCGCCAGCCGGCCGGCGGCGGCCAGGCCCAGCACCAGGCCGCCGACATGCATGGCATTCTGGATGAGACCCTGGCCGAGGCCGGCCAGGACGTGGGCCACCGGCAGCGCCTCCACCGCGATGTCCTCGCCGGCATCCAGCGCCTGGGCGCCGGCCGGTGCGCACCCCAACGCCAGCACGAAGTGGATGCGGTTGGAGCAATGCGCCGGCTCCGGCGGCAGGCCGATCACGCTGCGCCATTCGGCGGCGCGCCAGCCGGTTTCCTCGGTGAACTCGCGGGCCGCGGCCTGCACGGGGTCGGACTCGCCGGTTTCCATCATGCCGCCGGGCAGTTCCAGGGTCAGGGTTTGCGCGCCGGGGCGGAACTGCCGCACCAGCACCAGCCGGTCATCCGTGGTGAGGGCGATGACATGGACCCAGTCGGCCCAGTCCAGCATCCACCAGGGGTCCAGCGTGACGCCCTGCGGGGTTTCCCAGGTTTCCGCGCGCAGATGGATCCAGCGGTCGCGCAGCGCCGTGCGATTGCCCGTGCGGCGCCACGGTGCGGGCGCCATGCCTACTCCGCCGCCATCTGCTGGTTCGCATAGGCTTCCAGCGGCGCGCAGGTGCAGACCAGGTTGCGGTCGCCATAGACGTTGTCCACCCGCTTGACCGGCGGCCAGTACTTGGCCGCGCGGACGAAGGGCAGCGGGAAGGCGGCCTGTTCGCGGCTGTAGGGGTGGGTCCAGGTGGCGGCCATGCACTCGGCGGCAGTGTGGGGCGCGTTCTTCAGGGGGTTGTCGGCCTTGTCCGCCACGCCTTGTTCCACGGCGCGGATTTCGGCGCGGATCGCGATCATCGCCTCGCAGAAGCGGTCCAGCTCGGCCTTCGGCTCGCTTTCGGTGGGCTCCACCATCAGGGTGCCGGCCACCGGCCAGCTCATGGTGGGGGCGTGGAAGCCGTAGTCCATGAGGCGCTTGGCGACATCCTCGACGGTAATGCCGCTGGCTTCGCTGAGCGGGCGGACATCGATGATGCATTCGTGAGCG